>DYKX01000096.1 GCA_020722375.1 Anaerolinea thermophila | reverse complement strand
TCGCGCGTGATACGGTGGAGGAAAAGATTTTGCAATTGCAGGAAAAGAAGCGCGCGCTGGTGAAAAGTCTCATCGCCACCGAGTCCAGTTTCTTTAAGTCGCTGACGCGGGATGATGTGAAAGATTTATTTAGTTGACCATGCCCACCTACCCCGACTACGTTCTCCAAACCCTCGCCCGCGCGCGTGAAGAAGGCTGTAACAACCCGCCGCGATGCAACGACAAGTGGAAGAATGGGACGACCGTCCCTCCGAACAACGCCGCAGGTTGGCGTTATCGTTCCGATTCATGAGTCGCTATGAGGGCTGGGAGCGCAAATACGAAGACGGTCGCGACGAGGAACCCGAAGGCACGACGGACGTGTTCCACATGCTGGACGATGGCAAAATGGAATTAATCACCGCCTATTGTCTCGGCGATGGGGTGACGATTCGGCAGCGGCCTGTGTTTGGCCGCCCAACGGTCGGCTGTTGCATGACTATCGCTGGAGTTCGTTCTATTCCGTTATTCTGGCATGAATGGCGCGGCAATTGGGTACCGCCCGGCTTCGGTAGTCTCTCCGTAGAGAGCAGATGCGAAAACCAGCCGCGAATTTCGCAAATTGACACGAATTTTTCTTTTCCCATTCGCGGAAATTCGCGCCATTCGCGGCAAAAATATCCGCCTGCTCTTGAGAGGGGGACTACCCGCTGAAAGAAATTTCATATTCGATGGGAAGGGCAAATGGCGGGTTTTTTCAAGTAAAATAGAGACACAGTATTCATTGAGGAGTTCTCGTGAGTAAATGGCCCGGAAAGTACATCATCGGCTTGACCGGTAATATCGCCACCGGCAAAAGTGTGGTCCGGCGTATGTTGGAACATCTTGGCGCGTACAGCATAGATGCCGACTCGCTTGCGCATCGTGCCATTGCCAAAGGCGCGCCCGGCTACCAGCCCGTGGTGGACCTGTTCGGCAAATGGATCCTGGGCAGTGACGGAGAGATTGACCGTTCGAAACTCGCGGGACTGGTCTTTCGTGATGCGAAAGCGCTGGAACAACTGGAGGATATCGTCCACCCGCTGGTTGGGCAGGCCGCGGACATTTTCATCCGCCGCGCCACCCAAAAGGTTGTGGTGATCGAGGCGATCAAACTCCTCGAAAGCGAAATGAAGACTTACTGCAACGCGATCTGGGTGACGTACGCGCCGGAGAACGTGCAGGTGGAGCGGCTCATTCGAAAACGCGGCATGACGCGCGACCAGGCGCTGGAACGCGTCCACGCGCAATCACCGCAGAATGAAAAGGTGGCCGCGGCGGGCGTCGTCATCCGCAACACTGGCTCGTACGATGACCTGTGGAAACAGGTGACCGAGGCCTGGAAGCAGATCTCGCCGGTGACCGACACCATGCCCATCACCCGCAAGGAGCCCAGCGGTGAATTGATGGTGCAACGCGGCCGTCCGCGCGATTCGCAGGCCATCGCCGAATTGATCACCCGCCTGAGCAAAGGCCAGCGCAAAATGGCCTCCAGCGACATCATGGAAGCCTTTGGCGACAAGGCCTACCTCCTCTTGCATGCCAACGGACAACTGGTGGGGCTGGCCGGCTGGCAGGTGGAAAACCTGGTGGCGCGCACCACCGACCTGTTCCTCGATTCGAGCGTCGATTCCGCCACGGCCCTCGAAGCGCTCGTCAACGAAGTGGAGCGCGCTTCGCGCGAACTGCAATCGGAGGTTTCACTCATCTTCCCGCCCTCCAACCTGGCCGCGGATGAATCCATCTGGAAGAAACTCGGCTACGAGAAACGCACGCCGCAGACCCTGGGCATCCAGGCCTGGCAGGATGCCGCAACGGAGACCATCGGCAAGGGTGAGGCGCTGTATTTCAAGCAACTTCGGCAGGACCGCGTCCTGCGACCAATCTAAACTGGAATTACAAATTAGGAATTGGGACAGGATCGGTTCCGGGGGGTTCCCTGATTTGTAATTCCCAATTCCTACCTTCCAATCGTGGCAGACTTTATCAGCAATCTCCTCTTCGTATTTGAACGCTTGAACTGGCTGAGTGTCCTCGACATTTTGCTGGTGGCAGGCATCTTCTTTGGCCTGCTCTACAGCCTGCGCGACACCCAGGCCATGTCGCTTCTGCGCGGCATGATCTTCCTGTTCGTCCTGCTGGCGCTCCTCACCAGCCTGGTGGCATTGCCCGCGTTTTCATGGCTCATCAGCAACGCCCTGCCCGCCCTGCTCATCTCCATCCCCGTCATCTTCGCGCCAGAGATCCGCCGCGCGTTGGAGCGCATCGGACGCGCGGGCACGTTCATGGCACCCACTGCCAAAACCGCCAGCGCCGAAACGGAACAGGCCATCCAGGCCATCGTCAGCGCGGCCGCGAGACTTTCCGCCCGGCAACATGGCGCGCTCATCATCCTCCAGCGGCTCGAAAGCCTCGAAACCCACACCGAAACAGGCGTGCGGATGGATGCCCGCGTGACGCCCGAACTGCTCCTGCAGATCTTCTACCCGAACACGCCTCTGCACGACGGGGCGGCGGTCATCGCGGACGGGAGGCTGGTCGCGGCCGCCTGCGTGATGCCCCTCTCTTCGAGCGGAATCCTGAACCGCTCCCCCGAGCGCCAGATGGGCCTCCGTCACCGCGCAGCGCTGGGAATTTCCGAAGCCACCGATGCAGTGGCGGTCGTCGTCTCCGAGGAGACGGGCTCCATCTCCATCGCCCACAGCGGACGCATGATCCGCCGCATCGACCCCGAACGATTGGAAAATATTCTGATGGCGTTTTTCCGTCCATTGAACAAGCCGCAACGCAAATGGTTCCAACGCCTGTTCCCGCAAAAGGATGAAGAACGATGATCGGCTGGTTCCGCAAAAACTGGAGTTCGTTGCTATGGGCCCTGCTCCTTTCCGTGGCGGTCTGGATCGCGGCGGTCACCGCGGCCGACCCCGATGACCAGCGCATCTACGGCAGGCCGGTCGGCATCGAGATCGTCGGCCAGGATTCAGGACTGGTTATCGTGGGTGAAATCCCCTCGCAGGTGGAAGTGACGCTGCGCGCGCCGCGCTCCGTCTGGGACCGAATTGACGGGCAGGAAAAACCCATCCGCGCGGTGGTGGACCTTTCGGGGTTGAGCGCGGGGGACCATTCCGTGCGCGTGCAGGTGCAGGTGAGCGAAAACCCGGCGCGCGTCGTGTCGGTCTCGCCGGCCAGTTTCACGGTCACGCTGGAACCGCTTGCCAGCCGCGTCTTCCCCGTCGGGCTGACGTTGAACGGTCAGCCCGCGACAGGCTACCAGGCAGGCAATCCCTCGCTGGACCCTCTGGAAGTGCTGGTCTCGGGCGCCGAGTCGCTGGTGGGACAGGTGGATCGGGCGCGCATCGCCGTCAACCTGACGGGCACGCGTGAAAGCGTGAACCAGACCGTGGACGTGCAACTTCTGGACAAGAATAACCGTGTGCTTCGAGGGTTGAGCATTAACCCTGCCTCGGTTCTTGTGAACATTCCCGTGGCACAGCAGGGCGGTTACCGCGACGTGGCGGTCAAGGTCATCGTGCAGGGACAGGTGGCCAACGGCTATCTGCTGACCAATCTTTCGGTCTTTCCGCCCATCGTCACCGTCTATTCCACCGATCCAGCGCTGGTGAACGAGCTGCCTGGCATCGTGCAGACCCAGCCGCTCGAACTGCGCGGCGCGAGCGAGGATATTTCCACCCGCCTCGCATTGGAATTGCCCGAAGGCATATCGGTGGTGGGCGAGCAAAGCGTACAGGTGCAGGTCGGCATTGAACCAATCATCAGCAACCTGACGCTTTCGAACATCCAGATCGAAGTGGTGGGTTTGGGAGACGGGCTGACGGCGCAAATCTCTCCCCTGGAGGTGGATGTCATCCTCTCTGGCCCCGCGCCCATGCTTGATTCGCTCCTGTTGCAGGACATCCGCGTGACAGTGGATGTGACCGACCTCGGCGCGGGCGCGTACCAACTGACCCCGCAAGTGGAAATCCTGATCGCGAACATCAACGTTGAATCCGTCCTGCCCAACACAGTCGAAGTGGTGATCGCTCCAGCCGCCACGCCGACGCCGTGAGTTCAGTGAGCAGTAATCAGTGATCAGTGATCAGTGATCAGTGATCAGTGATCAGTGATCAGTCAATCGGAAAAACTCAAATCAAATGAAGCCTGTTGTTGCGCTTGTTGGCCGACCGAATGTCGGAAAAAGCACATTGTTCAATCGCCTCATCGGCGAGCGTCTTGCCATTGTGGACGATACGCCTGGCACCACGCGGGACCGTCTGGTGGCGGAGGCCGAGTGGAACGGACGCGCCTTCCACGTGGTGGACACGGGCGGCATTGACCCCGCGCACGGCGGCAGGACGCCGCTCTCCATCGGCTCGGCGAATTTTATCGAGGAGATTCGCGAGCAGGCACTGATGGCCGTCCGTGATGCGGATGCAATCCTCTTCATTGTGGACGGGGAGACGGGCGTCACCGAACCCGACCGCGAAGTAGCGGAGATTCTGCGCCGCACGCAGAAGAAGGTCGGCGAGACGTTTCAGCCGCCGATCTTTGTCGTGGTCAACAAATGCGAGAGCGAGAAGCGGCGGGACGAGGCGAGTCAATTCTATGAACTGGGGCTGGGCGACCCGTACCCGATTTCCGCCGTCCACGGGACAGACACGGGCGACCTGCTCGACGCGCTGGTGATGTCCTTCCCCGAACAACCCGCGGACGAGGAAGACGACTCGGTCAAGATCGCCATCGTCGGGAAGCCGAACGCGGGGAAGTCGTCCCTGTTGAATAAACTGGCGGGAGAGGAACGCGCCATCGTCAGTCCCATCGCGGGGACGACGCGCGACTCGATTGACACGCATCTGGATTTCAACGGGGTGGCTGTCACACTGATCGACACCGCGGGCATCCGACGTCGAGGAAAGATCGAGCAGGGCGTGGAGCAATACTCCGTCCTGCGCGCCTTCAAATCCATCGAGCGGGCGGACGTCGTGTTGCTGGTCATCGACGCGGTCGAAGGCATCAGTTCGCAGGACGCGCACATCGCGGGCTTCGTGCTGGAGGCGTCGAAGAGCGTGGTGGTGCTGGTGAATAAATGGGACGCGGTGGAGAAGGACACGTACACGATGAACGCCTTCACCGATAAGATTCGGGAAGAGTTGAATTTCATGAGTTACGTCCCGCTGTTGTTCATCTCTGCCAGGACGGGTCAGCGCGTGGAACAGGTGCTGCCGCTGGCATTGCGCGTGCAGGAGGAACGGCTGGCGCGCCTGACCACTTCGCAGATCAACCAGATTTTGATGAAAGCGCAGGATGAACACCCCGCCCCATCGCACGCGGGACGCTCGTTGAAAATGTATTACGGCACGCAGGTGCGCTCGGACCCGCCGACGTTCATGATCTACGTCAACGACCCGAAACTGGCGCATTTCTCGTATCGAAGGTTTTTGGAGAATCGTATTCGTGAAGAATATGGATTTGTGGGCACGCCGATACGGATCGTGTTGAAGGGGAGGAAGGATTAGCGATCAGTGTTCAGTAATCAGTAACCAGTGTTCAGTAAATGGAAAACCCGTCTCGGTGAGAGGCGGGCTTTTGATTCTTAACCTTCCACAATTTTTATTTCTTCTTCCGTCAACCCATACAACTCATAGACCAGCCTATCAATTGCCTTATCCGTCGCTTCGATTTCGCGCTTTACCATCTCGGACTCTTGCGGTGTGCGCATCCATTATTTTTTGATATTCAATTTCTGCTATTTCTCGATTAGCACTCACTGGAGACTGAATACTTGGCATTAGATTCCTGATAAAATATTCATCGAATACTCGGATGGCATATAAAAAATGTTCAGAAATGAGCAAAAGGGAAGTTTCGATATTTGGATTATTTATCATCATTCCCACTTTCGTCTTTTGACGTGACGCATCTTTTTGTATGCTTAGAGCCACACGAGCGGGGGATGGGTGAGAACCAATATTAGATAATTTTCCATAAACAGTTTCGCGTTTTTTATCTTTAAACTTGCCTATCTCTTTTTGAAAGCCGTCTGAAAAATCTTTGCCTTTCATAGATTTGTCTCGTAATTCAACATATGCCTGCTCATATAGCGACAACTCAATAATTGAATTGAATTCACCTAATTCCTGATTTACAACTCGAAGCAAAGCATATGCATCGGTTTCACAACCCTGAAAAGATAATCTTACAGCATTGATAAGAGTAGAAACCACATCTGCATGATAAAAATTGAAAAGTTTACGCCGATTTTCTGGGATTACTTGCCATTCAATGGATGAAATTTCGATTGCTAAAAAATCAAAGCAATTAGAAATAAACTTATACAAGTCTGTGTAATCCTGAATATGTTTTTGTATTACTTGGTTTTGAAGTTCAAAAATCCGAATCAAGGATACTTTAGAAGAATTCATGTCATCATCCTTCCATAATCCCAATCTCTTCTTCCGTCACCCCATACAACTCATAGACCAGCCTATCAATAGACTTGTCCGTCGCTTCGATCTCGCGCTTCACCATCTCGGACTCCTGCGGCGTGCGCGGACTTTGCTTGTGCAATGCCAACATTCGCTCCACCAGTGAGACCATCTTATCGTGCATGGCTTTTTCGGCGGGGTCGGAGAAGTTGATGGTGCGAATAGGGATATTGCGAATTATTTTCGCGTCATAGCCAAACCAACCACCACGAAAGTTCGATGATATTTTCTTGTGGTAATAATCAACCGCTTTTGAGTTCAACAAACCAAGAACATACAAATACATATTCTCATCAAGAACTATGCCATATCCGCCCGCTGCGCCGCCAGGAAAACATGCTTCACCTGACTCATCGTAACAATAGTTTGCAAACGGATTTAAATCGGCAGTAAGAATTTTAGAACTTGATATTATTTCCAGCGCCTGATTTCTACTATAACAATACCATTGACTTCCAACCCAGCGACCATTTTCTCTTTTCGCTAATAGGTCTTTGCAGGACTTCAGATACTCGGCTGTTTTGGGAGCTTTTGTGGAAATTTCGCTCCAGTCAATTAACGCGCCGTTTCGATAAGGGAATATCACATGTCGAGAGTTTTTGCGTAGAGTGTATCGCTTCATTTCGCCCGATTTATACAATGGGCGTAGTAAAGTTTTCTCAATAGAGATTTCTGCTTTCAAAGCGTTTGAATAGTATCTTCCATTTTCCCGTTCCTCTAAAATAAACACGGGGTCTGCGCCAGTTTTGAAACCTTGAAATATTCTTTCCGCAATGTTTTCTAATTTCACAGGCATTTTAGAAAATCTTTCAATCAACTCAATGCCTTTTCCAACCGAAAAATTCCATTCGCTTTCCGTCACGTGGCTGGCGGGGAGTTTGCCTGTCAAGACTTCCGAGTTCTCGGAGAACTCGGAAGTCTGAGCCGCGCGCCAAACATTCAAATCCTGAATCTTCTCAAACTCAAACTCATCCCGTCCCTGCTTATCGAGGAACATCAGGCAAGTGTAGGTTGTGGCGTTTTCAAAAACCTGCTGGTCGCCAAAATGCACCACTTTGGCAAGGTGTTTTCCGTTTGCAATCACGCCGCGCAACGGTTCGCCGTATTGAGCATTGAAAAACTTGTGCGGCAAAATGAATCCCAACCGTCCTTTTTCGTTGAGCAGGCTCAACGCCTTGTCAACAAAGACGACATAAATATCATAGTTGCCTTTGCTGGCGGCTTTGTATGTTTTCTTGTAATACTCAACATTGATGGAAGATGTTTCCTGCAATACTTGAATCCGAATATACGGCGGATTGCCAAATACCGCATCGAACCCGCTCTGCGCGAACACTTGTGGAAACTCGGCTTTCCAGTCGAAGGCATTCACGCGTTCGCGTTCTTCCTGCTCCAAGAACATGCGCCCTTCAAAATAATCGTAGCCGATCAACGAGTTGCCGCATTTGATGTTACGTCCCAGGTCTGGCAACACGCGCTCTTGAAACAAAGCCAACTGCGAGCCAATCGTCTCATTGCTTTCGCCTTCCAACACTTTCAAGAGCAAAGACAGTTTCGTCACTTCCACGGCTTGCGGGTCAATGTCCACGCCGAAGATGTTATTGAGCAGGATATCTTTTTTCTTCGCAGTCGTTAAACGATGTCCGTCTTTCGCTTCATAAATGGCAGGGTTTTTCCCCGTCAGCCACTTTTCAGGTTCATGCTCCAAATACCATTTCAAATGCCAGTCCAATAAATATTGATACGCGCCCAAAGGGAATGTCCCCGAACCGCAGGCGGGGTCAAGGAATTTTAATTTGGCGACTTCTTTGGGAGTCTTGCTTTCCAGCAATTTCCCAACGGTATTTTGCACGATGTAGTCCACAATATACGTTGGCGTGTAATATACTCCGCCCGCCTTGCGCACCTCGGGCTTCTCCTCCACCTTCGCCTGGTGTCCCGCCGTCAAGCGGATCACTTTTCCTAGAAAACGCTCATATACCTGTCCCAAAATATCGGACGGGATTTCACGAAACACATACGGGCTTTCGGGATAATACAGATTCTTGAGAATATCCTGCAAGACCTTATCGTCCACGTTCAGACTCAGGGTGAGGCTGTCTGCCGCTCCCGCTTGCTCTTTCTCCGCTGTGAAATGGAACAAGCCAGAGTTGTAACGAGCGTCCGCTTTTTGGAATAAGGCACACAGGCCAGCATACACACCCCCACCTGTTGCAATCTCTTTGAGTTGTTCATCCCGTTCCACGCCGCGATCTTCGCAGATACGCAAAAAGATAATACGGTCAATGGTCATTTGCACGGCGTAATTCAACTCGCGTACATTCAGGCTTGAGTTGCGTAAGGCGATATTTCTTGCAAGCAAATCACGCCAACGCTCGATCTCGGCTAAAAAGGCATCGTCAACTTCGATTGTGCCTTTCCTGCCTTTCAAGCCTTCGGCGTATTGGTCGAACGAACCTTTGAGAACGGCATCACGAGAAAAGGCAGCCGCGATCTCATCCCATTTTTCGACATAATCCTTGAAACTATACAAAGAGATGCGCCCCATCGAAGCCTTGTCTTTTTTATCGGGCTTCGTGCGGCAATCATAGACCGCGAACTCTTCAAAGTCCGTCAGAATCCCCAACGGCAACTTGGCTGACCACGCATAACGTCGCAATTGAAAAGCGGGATGAACATTCGACTCAATGTTTACGGCTGGCTTCTTGGCTTCCACAAAAAACTTGCGCGTTCCCCCAATCCGAAAGGCATAATCGGGCGCTTTGTTCCCGCCTTCAATCTCAAGACTATCTTCGTGAATGACATCCTTATAAGTTTCGGCATAACCGCCCTTGTTGAACACGTCCCAACCCAAGGCTTCAAAGAATGGGTCTAAAAACTCGCGCCGCAACTGCGTCTCGTTATACTTCCCCGAACGATACGAATCACGGTTTTGTTCAAAGCGGTTCACCAACTGTCGGATGCTGTCAGGTGCGGGCAAGGGAAATCCCTCAGCGTATCAGGATTGGCAAATTTTAGCACAGGAAGGGTTTAATGGCAGACTTCCGAAATCTCCAAGACTTCGGAAGTCTGCTTCGGCAATCTACTTCACCCACGTTGGCAACATCCACGATTCGTTCAACGGGATGCCTGGCGCCTGAACGAGGTGCGATTGCAACGTTGACAGGTCAATGGCATATAAATGCTCCCCAGTGCCATCAATGGTTTGGATCAGGATATATTTTCCATCCGGCGAAAAGACGAATTGCGTATCGGTGGCGCTGATGGGGAGTTGGCGCAGATTGCGCCCGTCGCTATCAATTACGTACACACTGGAGGTACTATCCGTCCGGTGACTGAATCCGAGTTGCGCCCCATCCGGTGACCAGGCCAATCCCATCACTGAGCCGCTGGCAAACGTCGCCAGGTCACGCAGGGTCTTTCCGTCGGGGGTGATAATCTTCACCAGTTGCTTCTGGCTGTTGGTATCGTAATCCACAGTTGCCAAGAGCGTGCCATCCGGCGATTCGATGAACGGCGCTTTGGTCAGCAAAGTATCAAACAGCGGCTTCACGAACCCATCACCGACGCGCATCAGGTAAACCGTCCCCGTCCCTCCGGGTTTGCCCGAACGCAGAACCACATTCTCGCCCAGCCAGGCATCCATCACATAGGGTCTGCCCTGCGCGGGAAGTTCCTCGCTGGCGGTCAGTTCTTTCAAATCACTTCCATCGCGGCGGATGGCAAACACCTCGCTCCCGCCAACGCCATCCTGCACGCGGAACGCAATCCATTCCCCATCCCGCGACCACATCGGCGGGTCCATGTACCGATCCATCTGCACCAGTTCCCTCCACGCCTTTTGTCTGAACAAATACAGTGTCCAGATACGCTGGTCGGCGTTGATCGGGTAGGCCCATGCGGCTTCGTTGCGCGTCGGCGACCAGACCAGCGGCTGAAGCGAGGAGGTCAACTCGACGGGAGTCTTGATGATTTCAGGTTCGGGACAGTCGGACGCGCCGATGACGCATGCGGCGGGCAGACTCACCAACCGCATCACGCGGACGGGGTAACTGTTATCTGCCACGAAAGAATAGACCCACCCGAAGGGATCCGACTCCACGGACGCGGCAGGCGTGACAGCCACGGTCACCGTCTCGAGCGGATCGCCCACAAAATTCGGCATCGCGCTCACGACGGGGCTGAACAAACTGGACGGGAATTGCAGGTCATAGTCCACGCGTGCGGCGATGATCTCGCTCAAAATTTCGGTCCCGCCCGATTTCTCGAACTGCTGATAACGCAAAAGGACGCCCGTCGAAACGTCCACCCAGGCGCGATAGGACGGCAACTCGTTCTGGATGTGCGTCCACTCGACGATGAGTGCGAGGCGATAGGCGATGACCTCCATGCCGACGGGCTTGAACGTCCCCTCGTTTTGGGCAATGTCAGACGGAAAGAGCAACGTCCCCAAACGCGAATTGACCGCGCTGGATAACGGATGCGATTCAATAGAATTATCTCCCAGCACAGGCGGCTGGGGAGTGTAGGGAGTGTCTCCGCCAGAGAAGGGAGCGATGGATGATTCCCCTGTGGCGATGTTCAAGTCGAGTTGGCTCACCCCGTCCACGGCGCGCAGGGATTCGGCGGAGCCATCCGCGGGGCCGCTGAGGACGCGGAACGAAAGCGCGGGTTGGTCCACCCAGATCTGCACACGCCGCGGGATGTCATTCGCGTCGGTCACTTGCGCGTCCATGAAGAGGGTCGTCCACTTGGAGGGGCTGTCGAGGAGCAGTTGGCGGATCTCGTCTGAGGTGGCGTCCAGACCCAACGGGACAGGACCCGCCGCGCGCGAGTCGGAGGCGGGAGTCTGGGTGAGTTCGTCGCTGTTGGTGAGAGTCACTTCCAGCGTCCCGCAGGAGGTCAGGAGGAGAGTCAAAATAAAAAATGGGGTGATGATTCGGCGCATGGTTTCCTCAGTACCGCAAGATTCATCTTGCGAGGGCGGGCAAGATAAATCTTGCGCTACGCTG
>DYKX01000261.1 GCA_020722375.1 Anaerolinea thermophila | reverse complement strand
CGTTTCGATCCTGATACTTCGACTTCGCTCAGTACAAGCCTTTGGGTTGGCGCGCCGGACCTGGGCCGCCGTCCGCTCCCAAAACGTGTCAGACTGGATGCCGCGCAGGATGAGGGTCGGCACGCGCAAGTGTTTCAGGCCGCGCCAGATGTCCAGGTCGCGCCAGATGCCTGTGTAGTAGATGCGCGCTTCCCATTCGGGCGAATAGACCAGTTCATAACCTCCGCCCGCGCGCGGACGAGTCATCCCTTCGATGTAGGCGCGCAGATTCTCGTCTGAAAGGTAGCGGAACACATTTTTCCTGCGATAACCGCGGAATACTGTCTCCAGGTCATCGAAATTGCGGCGGCGATTCAACGCGGCGGAAATCCTGGGGTGTTTCTTCCAACCCAGGCCCGCCATGCGCACCAAATTCCAAAACAGAATGAAGTAGGGCGGAAAGAGGACGGGTTCGATCAGCACAAGGGCGCTAAAGCGCTGAGGTTCCTTGAGCGCGGCGCGCAGGGCCACGATTCCGCCGACGGAGTGACCGACCGTCAAAACCGGAGCCGGCTCACGGTCCGCGAGGAAGCGGAGAAAGTCGTCGGTCAGCGGATGCCAATCACGAAGTCCTTCTGGTTTTGAATCTGGCCACAACGGACGCAAGTGCATTCCGATGGTGTGAAACCGCGAGGTTAGGAGCGTGAGAAGTGGTCTGTAACAGGCTGGCGGATACCCATTGGCGTGCAAAAAATGAAGAGGAGCGCCTGTGCCGCCAAAATCGGTGAAGGGGATGGTATTTGGCATGACAAGAAAGGGAGTGGGCATTCCCACTCCCCATCACTAAGGAATTTTGTACGATTCCAGCACAATGGTCTCGAAATACTCCTGGCCATTGAGGTTGCCAGAACCATTCGATTTGACCCAGCCCACGCCGGGCGCATACCAGACCGTGTAGGTGGTGTGCGCTGTGATCTTTTGGTTCTGTCCGCTTGCGCTGGTGATCCGAAATTCACTGACCGTTTTCACCTCGATGGCGATGGCGTCGAACGCGCCGGCCGGGACGGTTACGTTTTCGGTGTTTCCCGCCTTGAAGGCCATGGAGATATGCCCGGTCATATTGCCGGCAGGCTCGCCCGGCTTGACCGCTTCGGTGGCTTGCAGGTCGAGCGCGTACGTCCATTCCAGGCCGGGGGTCAGGTTGGCGGGCAGGATGACGCCCGTGACATTGCTGGCCGTGAAATTGGCAAATTGGTTGATTGCCAGGCTGCTGGCGGCATCGGTCAGGCCAATTCCCATTGCCACAATGCCTTCGGGCCTGCATTCCCAATTGAGTGTGTGAGTTACTTTGTTAAATTTGGTGGTGACTGTGAAACCTTCCGGCCTTGCGTTGCTGGTGACATTTCGGAACGTGTAAACGCCAGCCGGGCTCCCCGAGCTGGTATATGTGTAGGTAACCTTGTCCTTCACAGGAAAGTACAAATTGCCGCATGGATCGGATTGGGCTGTCGGTGCGGCGACGTTCGCGGTGGGGGTGGGCAGGCCCGCGGGGAGGGCTGTGGGAGTTGGTCCGCCTCCGCAGGCAGTAAGAGTGATAGCCAAAAGCAGTACACCGGCTATCCTGATCAGCGCTTTTTTCATATTTTTCAATTACTCCTTGATTTTGGTTCCAGGATTATACAACTGAATTGGAACGAGCGTTTTTCGGTCTGTTATAGTATTACTCCGCGAAAACTATGCCAATCGCGAAGATTTTGCCTCAGTACC
>DYKX01000095.1:10579-11701 GCA_020722375.1 Anaerolinea thermophila | reverse complement strand
CAGCGCCGTTTTTCTTATCCACAGGACTGCTTCGCTTGTCCACAGGACTGCTTCGCTTGTGAACACCTCCGACTTCGACTATCACCTCCCCGCCTCCTCCATCGCGCAGACTCCCCTCGAGCCGCGCGACTCTTCGCGTCTCCTCGTCTTGAAACGTGAAACGGGGAACTTGGAACACCGCTTCTTCCGTGACCTCGGGGACTACCTCCGCCCGAACGATCTCCTCGTCCTCAACCAGACGCGCGTCATCCCCGCGCGCATCTACGCCCGCAAACCCACGGGCGGACGCGTGGAACTGCTCCTCCTCCGTCGCCGCGATTTGTTGAGGTGGGAAGCGTTGGTGGGCGGAAAAGGCCTGCGCGTTGGGAGCAAGATCCGTGTCGAGGGCGGACCCGAAGCGACCATCCTCGAATTTCTCGAAGGCGCCGAACGTCTCCTGCTGTTTGCCGAACCCATCGAACCATATTTTCCCAAAGTGGGACACGTCCCCCTGCCGCCATACATTCACGAAAAACTGACCGACCCAGAGCGCTACCAGACCGTCTACGCCCGCGAACCAGGCTCCGCCGCCGCGCCGACCGCGGGACTCCACTTCACGCCGCGCCTCATGGACGAGTTGCAGGCTAGTGGCGTCAAGATCGCCTACGTCACCTTGCACGTCGGCCTCGACACCTTTGCCCCTGTCACCGAGGAAAATCCCGAACAGCACAAAATCCACACCGAGTGGTGCGAACTTCCGCGGAAAACTGCCGACGCGATCAATCAAACCAGGCAGGTGGGAGGCAGAGTGATTGCAGTGGGAACGACATCAGTCCGCACGCTTGAAAGTGCGGCAGAAGGACAAAATGGCATTTTGTCCTACAGTGGCCCGACTTCGATTTTTATTTTGCCAGGTTACACCTTCAAAACTGTAGATGCACTAATTACCAATTTCCATTTACCAAAGTCCACGCTCATCATGCTCGTCAGCGCGTTCGCAGGGCGGGAGAAGATTCTCGAAACTTATCAAACCGCCATCCGTGAAGGTTATCGCTTCTATTCGTTCGGCGATGCCATGCTGATATTGTAAACAGGCAGACAAGTACACACGTACACAGGTAGACAAGTACACACGTACACAGG
>DYKX01000095.1:0-10479 GCA_020722375.1 Anaerolinea thermophila | reverse complement strand
GTACACACGTACACAGGTTTAATAGTAACGTGTAACACGTATCTCGTATCCTCAATCCCCAATCTCCAATTACCAATTACCCACCCCCATGACCCTCGAACTTCTCAACCAAGAAATTATCGCTTGCCACAAATGCCCCCGCCTCGTCGCGTGGAGAGAACAAGTCGCGCGCGAAAAACGCAAAGCCTATCGCGACCAGGAGTATTGGGGCAAACCCGTCCCTGGATTTGGCGACCCGCATGCCCGCGTCCTCGTGGTGGGACTCGCCCCCGGCGCGCACGGCTCCAACCGCACCGGCCGCCAGTTCACGGGCGACGCCTCGGGCGGCTTCCTCTATCCCGCCCTCCACCGCGCGGGGTTTGCGAACCAGCCCCACTCGTCCGCGCGAGGCGACGGACTGACTCTCCACGATATGTACCTCACCGCCTCGGGACGTTGCGCTCCGCCCGAGAACAAGCCCAGTCCCGCCGAATTGGACAATTGTCAGCCTTTCCTCGAGCGCGAGATCGAACTCATCCAACCCAAAGTCATCGTCGCTTTAGGCCGAATTGCCTTTGAGCGAGTCCTTCGCATTTACAATCGAAAATCGGAAATCGTAAATCGAAGATCCTTTGCCCACGGCGCGGCCTTTGACCTTCTACCTTCGACGCCAAAATATTCACCTGCAACGTTGCTTTGCTCCTACCATCCCAGCCGGCAAAATACGTCCACGGGAAAACTCACCGTGGAAATGTTCGATGAAATCTGGAAGAAAGCGAAAGCGCTCTTGAAATGAAACTCACCACCCCCGGCGAACTCGCCCCCGATTTCGAAACCAACGACCTCAATGGCCGCCGCGTCCGTCTCTCCGATTTTCGCGGCCAACCTGTGGCGCTCTACTTTCTGCGCGGCTTCATGTGACCGTATTGCCGCGCGTCGTTGGCGCGCCTGCGGGACGATTACGAACAATTTGCCCAGCGCGGCGCAGCCATCCTCGCCGTGGGGCCAAACACCGAAACCACCTTCCAGCAATACTGGCGCAACGAAAACATCCCCTTCGTCGGCATCCCCGATCCCGAACATCGCGTTGCGGTCCTCTACCGTCAGCAGGTCAATCTCTTCAAACTCGGACGCATGCCGCTGATGTGCATCGTGGACAAAAACGGTCGCATCCGCTACGCCCACTACGGCGCTTCGATGGCCGACATCCCAGAGAACGCAACTTTACTCAACGTAATAGACGAACTTATCAACCCGTCCAACTGAACACTGAACACTGAACACTGAACACTGATTACTGATTACTGAAAACTAATTACTGGTGACCAACATGACACTCGGACAAATTGCCTTCCTCGGCTCCGGTGAGACCTCCCTCGCGGGCGGCCGCATCTTCGAGACCCTCGCCCGCCTCCTCCCTGACCCGCCGCGGGTCGCCGTACTCGAGACGCCTGCTGGCTTCGAGTTGAATTCCGCCACCGTCGCGGGACGCGTCGCCGACTTCCTGCGGACGCGCCTGCAAAACTACTCCTCCCGCGTGGACGTGGTCCCGGCGCGCAAACGCAATTCCCCCTTCAGCCCCGACGACCCTGAAATCTTAAAGCCACTTCTCGACGCCAACCTCATTTTCATGGGGCCAGGCAGTCCGACATATCTCGTCCGCCAGTTGAAGGATACGCTCGCCTGGGACGTGATCCGCGCCCGCCATCGCATGGGCGCGACACTGGTCTTTGCCTCCGCCGCGACCATTTCCGTGGGCGCATGGGTCCTGCCCGTTTACGAAATCTACAAAGTGGGACAGGACGTCCACACCCTGCCTGGCCTGGATCTCTTTTCTGATTTTGGCGTTCCGCTCTCCTTCATCCCGCATTGGAACAACACTGACGGCGGCGCCGACCTGGACACCAGCCGCTGTTTCATCGGCATGGAGCGTTTCCAGCAATGGTGCAATATGCTTCCGTCTGACCATACCATCGTCGGCCTGGATGAGCACACGGGTCTGATTTTGGACTTCGAGAAAAACGATTGTACAGTCAGCGGCGTGAGTTCGGTCTCGCTGGTGCGCGAGTGCGATCCCGAAATTTACGCGGCGGGGAAAACCTTTCCGCTGGGTGAGTTGGGAAATTTCAAATTCCC
Organism: Anaerolinea thermophila; assembly: GCA_020722375.1. Taxonomy (GTDB): domain Bacteria; phylum Chloroflexota; class Anaerolineae; order Anaerolineales; family Villigracilaceae; genus Denitrolinea. Next base: position 8,364 of record DYKX01000095.1, on the reverse strand, counting down.
CGCGCTCGAAGATGGAATCTCATCGGCGGCAGTGCGATTGATCCATGATGCTGCGCATGTCGAGGACGAATCTCCCGATGCGGAGACGCTGTCCCTGCTCGACGCGCGCCAGCAAGCGCGCGCCGCGAAGGACTGGGCCGCTTCCGACCGTCTGCGCGACGAGATCGCCGCGCGCGGCTGGGCTGTCATAGACACAGCAGACGGTCAAACCGTGAAGAAGACCTCCCGTCAACCTTAAATTTTAAGATTCGATGCTGTTTGATCGTTGTAATATCCACGCGTTCAGGTTGATGAACGCGTGGATCATTTAAAGTCCCGACCTTAAAATTTTTGTTTTGAATGATTCTTAAGGTCAAAAAACCTTGATTCCTATTCAGAATGTAGTATAAATCGAATCGGAATCGATTCGATTCGATGAAAGGAAATCGTGAATTGAAATGGACACCGAAGATTCGTTAATCGCCCTCATTTACAATCAGGAAGGAGAGGTTGTAAAGGGTGAATCGCAAGACCTGATCGCTTTGCAGTACACAACAAAAACCGCTCAATCCATTTACGAGGCGCTTCAACGTCTCGGTTACCAGGCTGTAATGGTGCCTGTCAGGAATGACCTCGAAGTGTTCGCACGGGATCTGAGTCAATATTCGCCGCGGAACACTTTTGTTTTTAACGTCTGTGATGGATTCGCGGGTGATAACTTTAGCGCGTCGCTTATTCCGCAAGTCCTCAAGGATCTGGGATTCAAATACACTGGTTCCAGGGCCGAGGCCGTGCGCCTGTGCACCGATAAAGCGCGCGCCAAGCGCCGCCTCATCAGCCAGGGTGTGCCGACTCCCGCGTACCAGTTGTTCTCCAAACCCAAAGGCGGCGTCTCATTGCAGTTCCCTGCCATCGTCAAGCCTGTCCACGAGGATGCCAGCATGGGCATCAACGAGAATTCGGTGGTGACCAACGCCAGCGATATGTTCGAGCGCGTGGATTACGTGGTGAGTGAATATCGCCAGCCCGCCCTGGTGGAGGAATACATCACGGGACGCGAGTTCTCCGTCTCGATGTGGGGCAACGGCACGATGGAAGTGATGCCCATCTCGGAGCATGATTTTTCTGCCGTGGGCGACCCGCTGAAATCCCTGCTTACTTACGAATCCAAATGGATCGAGGATTCCTTTACATACAACGAATTCCGCGTCATCTGCCCCGCGGACCTCAACCGCAGCGAAGAGGAAACCATCAAGACGACGGCGGTCAACGCCTTCCGCGCCATCGGCCTGCGCGACTTCGGCCGCGTGGACATGCGCTACCGCGACGGCATCCCGTATGTGATCGACATCAACGAAATCCCCGACCTCTCTCCCGACGCGGGGTTCGCCAACAGCGCACAAAAGGCGGGCTATCCCTACGACAAAATGGTGGACCGCATTCTCTCACTGGCTCTACACCGCGAAGGTTGGAAATGATCATCGAACCAGCAAAACCAGAAGACCGCCAGGGCATCCTGGCGGTCACTGCGAACATCGATATTTTTACGGACGAGGAGAAGGATACCGTCCGCGAGTTGTGGGACGACGGCGGGTACAACTTCCTCGTTGCGCATCACGCGGGACGGGTGATCGGATACACCTGCTTCGGCGAGCGCGGGCTGACGAGGGGGACGTACGACCTGTATTGGATCGCGGTAGACCCGTCCGCGCGGAGGCTGGGGGCAGGGAAACGCCTGATGCGCGCCACCGAGGCCGAAGTCCAGAAAAGAGGCGGACGGCTGATCGTCGTCGAGACCTCGGGCATGGACAAGTACGCGTCCACGCGCGCGTTCTACGAGGGAGTCGGATACGAAAAAGAGGCGGTCATCCGAGACTTTTACAAAGTCGGCGATGACCTGGTGATCTACACCCTGCACCTGTAAACAGAGACGGCCGCAAGGCCGTCTCTGTTTACAGCTGTGCGGGGTATCTCTTGGTGTTGTCTCCTCACTCTCCAATGATCTGCACGACCAACCCCCTGTTTCGAGGCCGCGTGTCGAAATCCACGTGGATGATCTGCTGCCACGTGCCGAGCGTCAGATTCCCGTTCGCGAATGGGACCGTCAACGACGCGCCCAGCAACGCGGCCCGCGCGTGGCTGTGACCGTTGCCGTCGCCCCAGCGCGCGTTGTGGGCATATTCGCGGTCCGCGGGCAGGATCTCGTCGAAGAGGCGGCGCAGGTCGCGGACGCATCCGCTCTCGAATTCGACCGTCGTCAACGCGCTGGTGGACGAGGGGCAGAAGATCGTTACGATGCCATTTGTCAATCCGCTCTTTGCAATGGCGGCACTCACATGTGATGTGATGTCCTGGATATCCGCGTTGCCGCGGGTGGTCAGCGAAATGGATTGGGTTTGCACAACCATATTTGCTCCTTGTATACCTGTGTACGTGTGTACTTGTCTACTCTCCCCTCGTCCCTTTGTGAATCATACCCCTCCCATACTTCTCCTGTAACGCGTCCACGGCCTCCTGCAATTTGCGGGATTTCTGCGTATCCAAATCCCAGAGCCCCAGTTGGCGGATCGGCTGTCCCAGCCCGGTGACGCCGACGCCGATCAAGCGCACGGCTTGATTCGGTTTGCGGACATTTTTCAAAAGCATCAACACGGTTCTGGCAATCTCCTCCTCCATGTCGGTTGGAGTGTTTAAAGTCGTTTGCCGCGTCAGCGTGGTGAAATCGGGCCAGCGCAATTTCAACTTGACGGTCCTGCCCGCCAGATTTTCCCTCCGCAATTGCCGCGCCACGCTTGCCGATTGTTCGCGCAGAGTTTTTTCCAGCACCCTGTCATCGCGGACGTCGCGGGCGAAGGTGGTTTCCTGGCTGATGGATTTCGTCTCGTACTCGGTGACGATGGGACGCTCGTCCACGCCGCGCGCATGACGGGAGAGGTCGCGTCCGTGCTCGCCGAAGCGTTGCGCCAGTTCGGATTCGGGCCAGCGCGCAATATCGCCGATGGTGTGGATTCCCAACTCGGCCAGCCGCGCGGCGGTCTTTGGCCCCACGCCCCAGAGCATGTCTGCGGGCAGGGGCGCGAGGAAGGTTGCCTCTTCGCCCGCGGGGACGATGGTCAGCGCGAAGGGAGGCGAATCTCCTTTCGCGGCTTTCTTCCCGACCTCGGTCGCGATCTTCGCCACGAGTTTGTTCGACGCGATTCCGATCGAACTGGGTAAACCCAACTCGTCACGGATGCGCGCCTGAAGGTCCCGCGCGAGGCGCTCGGGAGGGTCGCGCAGGTCCGAGAGGTCGAGGAAGGCCTCGTCTATGGAAATCTGTTCGAGCAGGGGAGTCAGTTGGCCAAGTCGTTCCATCACCTGTTTGGAGACTTCGCTATACAGACGGTGCCGCGGCGGGACAATGATCAGGCCGGGACATATCCGCATCGCGCGTGACATGGGCATGGCGCTCCGCACCCCGCGCGCCCGTGCCGCGTACGAGCACGAGGAGACGACGCCATGCTCGTCGGGACTTCCGCCCACCGCAAAGGGTTTGCCGCGCAGGGATGGGTTACGCGTCTCTTCGACCGCGCAGAAGAAGGCATCCAGGTCGAGATGCAGGATGGTGCGAGGCATGAGGCGATTATAGTCCCCGTTCCGCGGCGGGCGGTTGACTTTGACGCTCATTTTTCGGGTCGGATACCGATCTGGTCTTGCAAAATTGAAATTCATAGTCTCTCTTCCGACTATCTTGAAAAAGCGGTCATCCAATGATGTGGCCGCTTTTTGTATGGACAGGTACAACCTTGTCCAGATATTGAACTATCCCCTGACTGGGGATATACTTATTAATAACGCTCTTCACTGGAACGATTTTCAGATGTTTTCGTCTTAAATTCGACTTATTGCAAGGAGGATGCGATGAAATACCGTCTTGGCTTTGTATCTGCGGCTATACTGGTGGCCCTGCTGTTTTCGTTTTTGCCCATGGCAGGGACAACCGTCCAGTCTGTGGCCGCGGCTACTTATTGCGACGCCGCGCAGTTCGTGGCAGATGTCACTGTTCCAGATGGGGCGGTCTATGCGCCTGGTGCAACTTTTAAGAAAACCTGGCGCTTGAAGAATACTGGCACATGCACATGGACCACCGGCTATAGCCTCGTCTATGCCAGCGGCGAAAAGATGGGGACCGTCACCGCGGTCGCATTGCCCTCCAATGTTGCGCCCGGTCAGACCGTGGATGTCAGTGTTGACCTGACCGCGCCGGCCAGCGCGGGAAAATATCGCGGCAACTGGCAGTTGGCAAATGCCTCGGGCGTCAAATTTGGGATCGGCTCCACGGCACAGGGCGTCTTCTGGGTGGAGATCGTGGTCTCCAGCGGCGGAGGAACCAGCGCTGGCGTCGTTTACAACTTTGCGGACAAGGCCTGTGACGCGGCCTGGTCGAGCGCGGCAGGGATGCTTCCCTGTCCCGGCACGGACGGCGATGCCAAAGGCTTTGTGCTGAAACAAGCCAATCCGAAATTGGAAAACGGCGTGGCCGATGCCAGTCCCGGCCTGCTGGTTGCGCCGCAAGCCGTCTACAATGGATACGTTCAGGCTGTGTATCCCGCCTTCAAGGTCCAGAGCGGTGACCGATTCCAGGCAACCGTCTCCTGCGAGGGCGGAGCCACCTCCTGTTATGTAGCGTACCGTCTCGATTATCAAATCGGAAGCGGAGCAGTGCAGACCTTCTGGACCTTCCGCGAAAAATTCGAGGGACAGTACTACCGCGCCAATCTGGACCTGAGCCGGCTGGCTGGCCAGGATGTGAAGTTCATCCTGTACCTGAGCGCGTACGGAGATCCCAGCGGTGACCGCGCCTTGTGGGCCAACCCGGTCATTTACCGCCAGGGTTCGGGCGGTGTGACTCCCGTCCCGACCACGCCCGTTCCCGGCACCGGCTGTGACAAGGCACAATTTGTCGCCGATGTGACCGTCCCCGATGGCACGGTCTTCGCGCCCGGCGCAACGTTCAAGAAGACCTGGCGTCTGAAGAACATCGGCACATGCACGTGGACAACGGGCTACTCCCTCGTCTTTTCCAGCGGCGAGAAGATGGGCGGCCCCACCTCCGCTCCGTTCCCAACCGCTGTCGCCCCCGGCCAGACCGTGGACCTGACCGTCAACCTGACCGCGCCCACGGCCAGCGGCACGTTCCGCGGCAACTGGATGCTGATGAACTCCACCAATCAGGTCTTCGGCATTGGGACAGGCGCCAACAAACCCTTCTGGGTGGAGATCAAAGTGACCGGCGGACCGACTGTCACGCCTGGCACACCCAGCCCTACACCGACCGGCCCAACGCCCACCCAGCCGGCAGATACCGCTTATGACTTTGTCGCCAAAATGTGCGATGCCAAATGGGTCAGCGGCGCGGGGACGCTTCCCTGCCCGGGCACGGACAACGACGCCAAGGGCTTCGTCTTGAAACTCACCAGCCCGCAGTTGGAAACGGGAGCAATCGATCCTCGCCCCGGACTGCTCACCAATCCGCAGAACACCACCAATGGCTATATTCAGGGCATTTACCCCGCGTTCCGCGTCCAGACGGGTGACCGCTTCCAGAGCATCGTCAACTGTCAGTACAACGCCACTTCCTGCTACGTGATCTTCCGTCTCGATTATCAGATCGGCGAAGGCACGCCCAAAACATTCTGGACCTTTGGCGAACGATACGAAGGACAGTATTACCAGGCCGACAAAGACCTGAGTTCACTGGCTGGGCAGGATGTGAAGTTCATCCTGACGGTCATGGCGGGGACGTACGCCACCGGCGACCGCGCTGTTTGGGTGGCGCCGAGGATTTACCGCGCTGGCGGAAGCGGCAGCGCTCCCATTCCGTCGGCCACGCCCACCGCAACGGTCACAACCACCAGCGGGAGCGGCGCCAGCCCGTCTGCCACCACTGCCGCGACAGCCACCACCAGTTCCGCGACCCCCGACATTTCCAACTGGACGCTGTTCCAAAACACCAAATACAAATTCCAGTTCATGGTCCCGCCTGCCTCCGCCGTCACGAGCCAGTCCGACACGGAAGCCCGCATAGACCTGCCGTTCACGCAGGGGACTCTCCTGACCTCCAAGTACATCAACCTCACCGTCGTGGAGGGAGTCAGTCCGTGCAAGAACACGGTGGCAAGCGGCGCTCCGCCCACCTCCTCCGAGAATGTGACCATCAACGGCGTCGTCTTCCTCAAGGAGACGGGCTCCGAATCTGCGGCGGGCAACCTCTTTGAATGGGAAGCCTACTCCGTCGTCCGTCCCAACACGAATGCCTGCGTGAGCATCGGATTCGTACTGCGCTCGAGCAACCCGGGCAACTTCTCCACCCCGCCTCCGCCGTTCGACAAGGCGGCTGAATCGGCGGTCTTCCAGACCATCCTGTCCACCCTCGCGTGGATGCCCTAGTACCTCCACAAGTTAAAGTTGTAGGGCAAATTGCCAATTTGCCGAGCGCAATTTAGCAAATTGCGCTACAAGTTCACCTGGTTGCTGTACTAGGGGCTGTATTCCTGTCCCATCGAAGCGACCTCCCAGACGGGAGGTCGCTTTCTACCGACCATGAAAGACGAACGCCCTCTCATTCTGCTCGCTGACGATGACCCGTCCATTGCGGACACCCTCGCTCCTTTCCTCGAACGCGCGGGGTTCCACGTCCTGACCGTCTCCGACGGGGCGGCCGCACTCGATAAGGTGCATTCGCATCATCCCGCGCTGGTCATCCTGGACGTGCTCATGCCGCGCATGGACGGGCGCGAGGTGCTGCGGCGCATCCGACGCGGCAACCTCTGGATCCCCGCCATCCTGTTGACGCAGGTGGGCGAATCGTCCGAACGCGCGCTGGCATTGGAGGAGGGCGCCGACGATTACCTGAACAAACCGTTCGACCCGCACGAACTGCTGGCGCGCATCCGTGCCGTGTTGCGACGCGCCCGCCCGGGCGAACGCTCCCTCTCCACCTCGTGGAGTCTCTCCGCCCTCGACCTGACCCTCGACCGCCGCGCCCGCCGCGCCTCGCTCAAGGGCCAATCCCTCGACCTGACTCCCAAAGCCCTTGCCGTGCTCGAATACCTGATGACCCACCCCGACGAATGCGTCTCGCGTGAACGTCTGCTGGAGGCCGTCTGGGGCTGGGAATATCCCGCAGGGACGCGCACCGTGGACACGCGCATGGCCGAACTCCGCCGCGCGCTCGATGACAACCCCGAGAATCCCCGCTACATCGAAACCGTCCCGGCGGAGGGCTATCGCTTCGCCGCGCCTGTGAAAGGGGAATAGCGCAAAATTTATTTCGCGCCACCACATGCGATTATGAATTTCCTCTCCTTCCTCCGCGATGCCCTGATCAAATTGTTCAACGCCCGTCTCACGCGGGTCATCGTTGCCATTCTGCCCCTCTTCATCGGCTTTTTGGTGACCGTGTACGTGCAGAATTTTCTCGACCCCGTCCCCATCCTTGCCTTTCGCATGGACATTGGGATCGCCGCCCTGCTGTTCGGCATCTTCCTCACGCTGCTCCTCGGCGCGTACTTCTTCGGGGACGAATCGCGCGGCTGGTTCGCGCGCAGTGACATGGACGAAGTCCGCCGCGAGATGGAGGAGAGCCGCAGACAGTTCATCCGCAGACTCGATCACGAGATCAAGAATCCGCTCACGGGTCTGCAAGCCGCGCTGGTCAACATGTCGGAGACGTCCGCCGATGCCGACCGTCACCGCGCGGGCGAGAACGCGCGTCACGCGTTGGACCGTCTCAAACGGCTGCTGGCCGACCTGCGGAAACTGGCCGAATTGGAAGACCGTCCGCTGGAACGCCTGCCCGTGGACATCCCCGCCCTGCTCGAGGAAGTGACCGAAGCCATCCAGTCCCTGCCCGCCGCGCAGGAACGGAAGATCAGCCTGCTCATCTCGCGCGTCCCCTGGCCGTTCCCGCCTGTGACGGGCGACCGCGACCTGCTCAGCCTTGTCTTCTACAACCTGCTCGAGAACGCGCTCAAGTTCACCACCCTCAACGACTCGGTGGAGGTGCGCGCCCTCGAGGATGGACGCGCCATCGTGGTGGAAGTGGCGGATAGCGGCGCGGGCATCCCGCCTGCCGAGTTGCCGAAGATCTTCGAGGAACTCTATCGGGGAGTCAACGCGCGCGGGACAGAGGGATCGGGCCTCGGTCTCGCGCTGACGCGGCGCATCGTCGTCCTGCACGATGGCGCGCTCGAAGTCCGCTCGCGTCAGGACGATCCGCGCGGGACGGTGTTTACTGTCCGCTTGCCAGTGGCGAGAAAATAATTTAGAACCTATCCGAAAAAACTCGGAGCGCGGACTTGAGTCCGCCCAGCCAGGCAGACTGGAAGTCTGCAATCCGATGTT
>DYKX01000094.1:6861-11737 GCA_020722375.1 Anaerolinea thermophila | reverse complement strand
TTTATCTTGCCCCCCGAGGCGCAAAATGAATTTTGCGGTACAACCGCGCTATGGAGTAAATCTGAAATGACCGACTCGCCTTCCATTCACGAACAACTCAAAGACCTGCTCACCCGCGAAGGCGCGGACTTTCGCGTGGTGGAACACAAAGCCGAGGGACGCACGGAGCACATTGCCAAAATCCGCGGCAACCACACCGAGCAGGCGGTCAAATCCATTGTGGTGATGATCCGCTTCGGCAAGGACGCGCCGCGCTACGCGCTGGCCAACGTCCCTGGCGATTGCCGCGTGGACCTGAAAGCCATCCGCGACCTGTTCGGCGGGACGCAGTCCGCGTTTGCGCCGCGCGAAAAAGCCGAAGAGTTGACGGGATGCGTGATCGGCGCGATTCCCCCGTTTTCGTTCAACGACGCGCTCGAAGTCCTGGCCGACCCGCTGATTCAGGAGAACGAAGAAGTGGTCTTCAACGCGGGCAGGCTGGATCGGTCTATTTTTATGAAATGCGCGGATTTCTTCCGCGTCGCGAAGCCGAGGTTGGCGAAGATTGCCATGCGCCAGAATAGTTGAATGGCCGACCTCCCCCCTCTCCACTTTTACGATGCCCCCATCGAAGTCCTCTTCGACACACCTCCCGTGCTGGAAAAATCCCCGCCCTGCCCTAACGGATTCGTCTGGAACGGACAAACCTTCCGCGTGAGCGAGTCCCTCTCCGAGTGGACGGACTTCACCCGCCGCGGCCGCGCCGCCAAAAACATGCGTCCAGCCCACGCGGCGGTCGCGGCGGGACGCGGCTCTCTCAACGTGGGACGCTTCTATTTTCGCGTGAAGGTGGAATCGGGTCAGGTCTTCGACCTCTACTACGACCGCGCCATGAAAAACGTGGACGAACGCAAGGGGCAATGGTTCTTGTATCGGGAACTGTCCGCAGGATAGCCCTCTAATCCTCATATCCGTTCGGATGCGAACGATGCCACTCCCACGCACTGGACAGGATCTCGCGCAGGTCGTCGTGTGCGGGACTCCATCCCAACTCGCGGCGGATTCTTTCGGATGACGCCACCAGCCGCGCGGGATCGCCCTCCCGCCTCGGCGACTCGACCGCGGGGATCGCGTGACCCGTCACCGCGCGCGCCATCTCGATCACCTCGCGGACCGAGTAGCCGCGTCCGCTCCCGATGTTGTACACCAGCCTGTCGCGTGATGCGAGCGCGTCGAGCGCGAGTTGATGCGCCGAGACCAGGTCCGCGATGTGGATGTAGTCGCGGATGCAGGTGCCATCGGGCGTATCGTAATCCGTCCCATAGATTTTGATGGACGGCATCTTCCCCAGCGGCACGCGCAGGATGAGGGGAATCAAATGCGATTCGGGCTGGTGCGCCTCGCCCCGTCCGGGCAACGCGCCGCAGGCGTTGAAATACCGCAGCGCGGCAAAATGAAGTCCATAAATTTTCCGATACCATTCGAGCGTCTGTTCCACCATCAACTTCGTCTGCCCGTAAACGTTGGTCGGGCCGAGCGGGGACTCCTCGGTCAATGGCTCGTCATTCGATTGATACACCGCCGCAGTGGACGAGAGCACGAAGCGCATCACTTTGGCCTCCACCGCCGCCTCGATCAAATGCAGGGAATTGACCAGGTTGTTGTGGAAGAATTTGCCAGGGTCCTTCATCGACTCGCCCGCCTCGATGGACGCGGCAAAGTGCATCACGGCATCGAACTTCTCGGCCTTCAGCGCGGCAGACAAGACGTTCACATTCTTCAAGTCCGCTTTGATGAACTTCGCGCCCTCTGGCGCCGCAGCGCGATGCCCGCTGACCAGCGAATCGAACACGGTGACGGAATGTCCCGCCTTCAACAATGCTTCCGCAGTGGCCGAGCCAATGTAGCCCGCCCCGCCTGTGACAAAAATATTCATCAATCCTCTTTTCTAAACACAAAGTACACCAGGGTTTTTTCTTTGTGGCCTTTGCGTACTTTGTGTTTATATTTTTGGCGATTTCGTATGCCAATCCGTCGCCTGCTGGTACGCGTGTGCGGCGCGCAGGATCGCGTCTTCGCGGAAACGCGGCCCGAGCAACTGCATCCCGATCGGCAGACCCTGCGAATCGAATCCGACGGGGAACGAGATGCCTGGAATCCCCGCCAGGTTGGCAGGCAGGGTGAACACGTCTTCGAGATACATCGCCAGCGGATCGTCCGCGTGCGCGCCCGCCACAAACGCCGTCGAGGGAGTCGTCGGGGCGGCGATCACGTCCACGCTCGCGAAGGCCGCCTCGAAGTCACGCGCAATCAACGTGCGTACTTTCTGCGCCTGTCCGTAGTAGGCGTCGTAATATCCCGCCGAGAGCGCGTACGTTCCGATCATGATTCGGCGCGTGACTTCCTCGCCGAATTTTTCGCCGCGCGTCTTGAAGAACACATCCCACATAGCATTCGCGTCACTGCGCGGCCCGTAGCGGACTCCGTCGAAGCGCGCCAGATTTGCGGACGCTTCGGCGGGCGCGAGAATGTAGTAGACGGGCAGCGCGTACTCGGTGTGCGGCAGACTGACCTCGACGATTTCCGCGCCGAGGGATTTCATCTGCTCGATGGCCTGCCGCGTCTTTTCCTGGACCTCGGGCTGGATGCCGCCAATGAAGTATTCCTTCGGGACGCCGACGCGCAATCCCCGCAAATCACCGTTGGTCTCGATACGCTGCGCTACTCGACCAACGACCGCATCATCCGCCGAAGTCGCATCCAGCGGATCGCGGCCTGCCATGACGGAGAGAATTAGCGCGGCATCTTCCGCTGTCTGTGCGAGCACGCCGACCGTATCGAGCGACGAGCCGAACGCGATCAGCCCGTAACGAGAGACGCGTCCATAGGTGGTTTTGAGTCCAGTGATCCCGCAAAAGGAGGCAGGCTGTCGGACGGAGCCGCCCGTGTCGGTGCCGAGCGCGGCAGGGACGAGTCTCGCGGCCACCGCGGCCGCGCTCCCACCCGACGAGCCGCCAGGGACGCGCGCGGTATCCCACGGATTCATCGTCCGCCCGTAGGCAGAGTTTTCGGTGGACGATCCCATCGCGAATTCGTCGGTGTTGGTCTTGCCGATGACGATGGCGCCCGCCTGCTGTAATTTCTTCACCGAGGTGGCGGTATACGGCGGGACGAAGCCCTCGAGGATTCTCGAGCCAGCCGTGCAGGGCATGGTTTCAACGGTGAGAACGTCTTTGACAGCAATGGGCAAACCATGTAATGGGTGATTGGTAATTGGTAATTGGTCGGCCTTGGCGGCTTGTGCGAGGGCGCGGTCGCCGTCCACGTGGAGGAACGCGTGGAGGGACGGGTCGAGGCGCGCGACCTCATCCAGCGCGGCCTGGACGAGGTCGCGGCTGGTGAAGTCGCCGCGCTCGAGGCCTGCTTTCATTTGGGTGAGGGTGAGGGAGGAAAGAGAGGACATTTGGCGTCTCCGTCATTGCGAGCGACACTTGCACCGCACTGCGTTTGGTGCAGTGCAGGTGAGCGAAGCAATCTCCAAACAAGGTGGGATTGCTTCGGCGGAAGAACACCGCCTCGCAATGATGGCCATAACTTATTCAAACACCGGCGGGACTTTGAATTGGTCGTCGGCGGTTTCAGGAGCGTTGGCGAGAAGCGCGTCGGTCGAGAGGCCGGGATGCGCCTCGTCCACGCGAAGAGGCATCTCGGACAGCGACCCGCCCACCGTCGGAGGGATGTCGCGGGTGTCCAGTTCCTGCAATTTGGCGATGTGGTCGAGAATCGTCGAAAGTTGACCGCGGTAGTGTTCCTTCTGTTCGTCGGTCAATTCGAGGCGCGCCAGCCGCGCGATGTGTTCCACTTGTTGGATGGTGAGGGACATGGAAAGGATTATATCAGGGAGAGGCTTGCGCCCAGCCCTCCGCGTACCATTGGAGGTATTCCTCCACGTGCGCGGACCAGTAGGCCTCGTTGTGCGCGCCGGTGTTGAGATGCCACTCGTGAGGGATTTCATTCGCGGTCAGCGCTTCCTCGATGTGGAGGTTGAAATCGCGCTCGAGGTCGTTATCGCCCACATCGAGATAAATACGCGGCCAGAGTTCGGGAGATAGTTCGCGCATCCAGCGTTCAAAGACGGCGCGGTCGCTGGAAAAAATGGCAGGCGAATGCAAGCCAAGCGAACCGAACAGGCTGGGGTTGGTGAGGCCGATCTGGAACGCCCATCCGCCGCCGCGCGAAAGCCCGCCCAGGGCGCGATGGTCGCGGTCCGCGAGGGTGCGGTAGTTGGCATCCATGTAGGGGATGACGTTGTTGAGGAAATATTGCCCGAAACGCGTGCCCTGTTGGATGTTCCAATAACGGTCTTCGGGGAAGACCATGATGAAGGGCGCGGCCTGCCCGGCGTGGATGAGCGTGTCCGCCGCGTCGGGCGCGCCGATGCGAATCCATTGCTCGCCGGGCGGGTAGGGGTCCACCGAAAATGGCTGGCCGTTGAGCAGGTAGAGGACGGGGTAACGCGCCTCGGGGAACTCCTCGTAGCAGGGAGGCAGGTAGACGGTGTATGCGATGGGACGCTCGTCGGTGGCGACTTCGCCCGTCCGTAGTTCGCCGGGCGCGCTGAGACAGGTCAACGGGGTGGCGGTGGGAGTGGGCAGAATCACCGTCGGGAGAGGTTTGGGCGTGGAGGTTGGCGGGGAAGAGGCGGGGGTGGGAAACGGCGTTTCGGAGGGGGCGCAGGCCCAAAGTCCGAGCAGAAGCGGGAGGGTCAGGAGGAGTCGAGTCGCTTGACGGGGTAACATTCCACGCATTATACTCACACTGTTCGGGGTGTGGCGCAGTTGGCAGCGCACCGCGTTTGGGACGCGGGGGTCGTCGGTTCAAGTCCGACCACCCCGAC
>DYKX01000094.1:0-6761 GCA_020722375.1 Anaerolinea thermophila | reverse complement strand
CAAGTCCGACCACCCCGACTCAGTACCGCAAGATTAATCTTGCGGTACTTGTGTTAAAATACGCACGGAGGCTCCTCATGGCAGACAAGAAATTCGACGGCGTAATCGAAGCGGCGCGTTACAACCGCAACGGACAAATTGACTTTGTGCGTGCCTACGAGCGGCGCGGGTTCGGTTTCTCGGACCGCGTCCTGCTCGACCGAAAGACCCTGCTGGAACGATTGAAAGCGCGCAAGCGGTTCGTGACCGGGGAACGCAGGGAATTTTGGGGCGGCACATTCGACAGCCGCCGCGAAGTGCAACTGGTGACGCGCGACGGGCGCGAATTCGTCTCCACCCGCGCCGACGCCAGCGAGGACACGCTCGAAGGCGTGCCGGTGATTTGACGACTGAAGTCGTCACTACCTGACATGAAAATCATAGACCAGACCCCTCTTCTGGATGCGAACGGGCAACTCAGCCTGGTCAACCGCATTCAGGGCATGCTGAAATACGGCTTTTCGTGGCCGTCCAACCTGGAAGCGCAGGCAAAGGTCATCGCGCAGTTGAACAAGGTGATCGAGAAGGGGCATACGCTGTTCCGCAACCAGCAATTGGGCGCCAGCGAAATCATCGTGCCGCTGATCCTGATCGGCGCTTCGGGAATCTACGTGATGGAAGCCACGCCGCTGAAAGGCCTGTATCAGGCACGCGGCGAAGAGTGGGGCACGCTCACGAACGGACGCTTCCAGCCTGCCAATGTCAACATCCTCAGCCGCACTGCGCGGCTGGCAAAAATCCTGCAAATCTTCTTCGAGCGGCAGGGACTGAAACTGGCCGCGCCGGTGGAACCCGTGTTGCTGGCCGCGGACCCGGGCCTGCACATCGAATCGATCCGCCCGGCGGTTCGTCCCGTGATGAGCGACGCCATTGACCGCTTTGCCGCCAGTCTGCTCGCCGCCCGTCCCGTTTACAACGCGCAGGAAGTGGGCGAGTTCGTGGAGCGGCTGCAACATCCGCGCTCGGCGCGTCAGGCCGAACCGCCGCCCGAGCCGCAGGAGGACATCTTTGCGCTAAAAGATGAGACTCCCATCGAAGGGACGGAACCGTCGCGGATGCAGGCCATCCTCCATTCGCCGCAAAGCGATGAGTTGATTGATACAGGCTCATCCAGCGCGCCTTCGGACGTGGACTTTGCCCTCGAGGAAGAACCCTCCCCCACTGTGCTGGTCAGCAATCCCTACGAGCCCGGCCAAGAGCCTCCACATCCACCTGCGCCCAAAAAGAAACGGATCTTCGGCATGTACGCCTGGCAACTCGGCGTGTTGGCTGTCATATTCCTGTGCTGGCTGGTCGTCATGGCGGCAGGCTTCTACCTCATCATCCTTCCCCAACTTTGAACCCGCCTTTCCTTTCCATCATCATCCCCGCGCACAACGAAGAGACGCGTCTGCCCCACACGCTGGAGCAGGCGCTTGCTTTTCTTAAAACGCAGGACTACGCTTCCGAAATCCTCGTGGTCGAAAACGGAAGCAGTGACCGCACCCATCAGGTCGCGCAGGAATTCGCGCAACGCCATCCCAGCCTGCGCGTGATCCGTGAAACCGAACGCGGCAAGGGACGCGCCGTCCGCCGCGGCATGTTGGAAGCGCGCGGCCAATACCGCTTCATGTGCGACGCCGACCTGTCCATGCCCATCGAGCAGGTCAACCGCTTCCTGCCTCCGCACGCCCAAGGCGCCGACATCCTCATCGGTTCACGCGAAGCCGCGGCATCCGTCCGCGAGAACGAGCCGCTCTACCGTCACCTCGGCGGACGCGCCATCAACCTCATCATCCGCGTCCTCATCCTGCCCGGCTTGCAGGATACCCAATGCGGGTTCAAATGCTTCACCGCCGCGGCCGCCGAAAAAATTTTCCCGCGCCAGACCCTCGCGGGCTGGTCGTTCGACATCGAACTGCTCTACATTGCCCGCCGCCTCGGCCTCACCGTTCGCGAAATCCCCATCCGCTGGCGCTTCAACCCCGAGACGAAACTGAGCGCCGTGCAGGATGCCCTGCGGATGGTGCGCGACATCTTCCGCATCCACCGCAACGCGCGCCGCGGTGACTATGATCGTAACCCCTGACCTTTCCTTCGAAAAAAAATTCTGGCGAAGCGGACTGCTCCACATCGCGGGGATGGACGAAGCGGGACGCGGCGCCCTCGCGGGACCCGTGGCCGTGGGCGCGGTCATCCTCCCCAACGACCCGCATCTCGCGCGGACCTTGCGCGGGGTCCGCGACTCCAAGCAGATGACTCCCCGACAGCGCGACCGCGCCGCGGCGCACATCAAAGAGACCGCCCGCGCCTGGTCATTAGGATTCGCCGAAGCGGACGAGATCGACTCGCTCGGCATCTCCGCGGCCACACGTCTCGCGGCCGAACGCGCCCTCGCGGCGTTGCCCCTCGCCCCCGACGCCCTGCTGACGGATTTCCGCCTGAATCCCGACACCGACCTCCCCCTCGCCTCCCTCGTCAAAGGCGACCAAAAATCCCTGACCATTTCCTGCGCCTCCGTCCTTGCCAAAACCGCCCGCGACGCGTTGATGTGCGAACTGGACGCGCAATTTCCCGATTATGGACTGGCGAAACACAAAGGATACGGGACGGCAAGTCATCGCATGGCAATTGAGAGGTTGGGTCACTCCCCCATTCATCGAAAGACCTTTACAGTCAAATATCCCGAAAAGATGGCATAACCTTCCGCAACTTTGAGTCGGAAATCACTGATCCGCGTTCTGCAAGTCTCACATGCGAAATGGAGAAAATCAATTCGGATTTACGATTTTCCTGCTATCCCCAATTTTTGTCTGACAAATTCCCGCACCGCTTTCACAGCATGATAAGCGGCTTTGGCTTCATCTTTTGCGGCAAATTCCCCCGGGTAGCGAAAACGAACCGAATAACCTTCCAATATTTCGAGGTCGGCTTTCAGGAATTCAAAACTCGAATCGAATTTGAGAATCAAAGCCAGCAATTCAAGCAGGTAATGGATTTTGGGGATGTGTATGGCATTTGCCTGCAAAACCGCTTTGAGATATTTCTCCGCGCATTGCTGACAGTGGTAACAGGCTGAGTCAAAGTTCGGGGATTTGCGCGCTCGTAGTTCACGGCCTGCGGTCACAAAGTCGCCTTCGGCTTTGGCGATCCATTCAGCCACGGCGGGATTCATACAGAACCTTTCCCTCTTTAAGAACATCCCTCAAAAACCAATCGCCCATTTCGACACGCTCTGCCAGCCGCTTCGGCGTGCGGACGATCAAATCCATTCCAAACATTACCCCCAAATGGCGGCGGATTTGCATCGCTTGTTCCGACTCTTTCAGTTTTGTGTCCATCACCACCAGCAAGTCCACATCACTTTCGGGACGCGGATTTCCGCGCGCATACGAACCGAACAGGATGATTTTTTGCGGGTGGAATTTCTCGGCGATCAAATGCGCCAACTCACGGATTACCGAGTTGGGAATCCGCTTCCGCTCGTCAACCGTAGGGACAGTTAATGGGAACGTCATCGGTTTGATTATACAGCAGTATTTTCCTTCACTAACCAGAAACCCATTTTCCGCCCAGGCAAGAAAACGGGTTTCTGGTATTTCACCTAATACGGCTCTTTCAACAACCGATCCAACACTTCCTTCGAGTTCTCATCAATCACTGCATGTTGACTGTCGCCGTGCGCGTCCATCGTCACCACTACGGGGAAGTCCTTGACCTCGATCACCCACATGGCCTCGGGCGTGCCGAACTCTAATTTGTAAACTCCCAAAACTTTTTTCACCGACTGGGCAATGTACGAGGCCGCGCCGCCAATGGCGTGGAAGTAGACGCCCGGCGTTTCCTGACAGCCTTTCAACGTCTTCGCGCCCATCCCGCCCTTGCCGATCACGCCTTTGAGATTGAAATGCTTCATCACCTCGGCCTGATACGGCTCCTCGCGAATGGACGTGGTCGGTCCCGCGGCGACAAATTTGTAATCCTTCGTGTCCAATCCTGAAACGACCGGTCCACAATGATAGATCACGCCTCCGTTGAGGAGTTTCTTCAACTCCTCGTAGACTTTCGCGTCATCGCCCTGCGGCGGACGGGTTTTGCGGATAAACGTATCGATCATCCACTTGTGGGCGGCGTCGCGGCCCGTGACCATGACTCCCGTCAACAAGACAGGCTCGCCGACCTTCAAACTGCGGATGACCTCATCACTGATTGGCATGGTTATTTCGCGCATGGTTTCCTCCCGGTGGGTACACAGGTATATAGGTACACACGTACACAAGTAGACAGGTACACAAGCGAGGTTACGCAATACGCACTACGCAATACGCTAGTCATACTCCACCTCCTCGCCCTTCACCACCATCTTCCTCCGCCGATACGCCCAGCACATGTACGAAACCGAGACGAAGTACGAGGCGGGCAGGCGGCTCAGTCCCATAATCTTCGTGTCAATGACGGTGGTCTTGCCGCCGAAACCCATCGGGCCGATTCCCATCTGGTTGGCCTCCTCGGTGAGACGTTCCTCCAGTTTCGCCAGTTCGGGGTCGGCGTTGCGGGTGCCGATCTTGTCGTACAACACTTCCTTCGATTTGATGTACGATGTGCCGCGGTCGCCGCCAATGGCCACGCCGAGAATCCCCGGCGCGCAGCCCTGTCCCTGCGCCTTTTGGACGGCATCCAGCACCACCTTGCGAACGCCCGCGAGGTCGCGCCCCGCCCCCAGTTCATTGTTTGGAAGCGAGTATTGGCGTCCGACGTTTTCGCATCCGCCTCCCTTGAGCATCAACTCAATGACCAGCGGCTGGTCGGCATCCACTTCCTCGAAATGGATGGAGGGGAAGTCGTCTCCGCCGAGGTTGTTGCCCGTGTTCTTGTCGTAGATCGCGTCCACCGCGTTCGGGCGCATGTACGATTTCTTCGTCGCCTCGGCCAGCCCGTTGCGGATCTGCTCCCTTAATTTTCGGGTGCTCCAGCCTTCGGGATAGTGGACGTAGAAGATGGGCGTGCCCGTGTCCTGACAGATCGGCGTCGAGTTCTTGCGCGACAGTTCGATGTTCTTCATGATCGTTTCCAGCGCGCCGCGCGCCGCCGAGCCGGGCGCTTCCTTTTCCACAGCCGCGCGCAGACGGTCTTCCACATCCTTCGGCAGGCTGGACGAGGTGCGGCGGATCAGTTCCACAATTTCATTGGTTAGGTCTCGCATGGGATTCTCCATTTTTGTGACATTCCCTTGTATGATACTCCAAAATAATAAAAAGGAAATGAAAAAAATACAGGGGCAGCCACACAGGACTGCCCCTGCAAATTGAATCAATTTGGGACCTATGCGGGAATCGCCACCTTTGGCAGGTGCGACATCGCCTCTTCCACCGCTTCGGCGGGATACTCGTAATCTTCGAGTTCGCCCCGGTTGAATTTCTCGTACGCGGCCAGGTCGAAGTTGCCGTGACCCGATAAATTGAACAGGATGACGCGCTTCTCGCCTTTGGCTTTCGCGTCCAGCGCCTCGTCAATCGCGGCGCGGATGGCGTGCGCGGACTCGGGCGCGGGGACGATGCCCTCCGCTTTGGCGAACTGGATCGCGGCCTCGAAGGTCGCTTTCTGCGGGACAGCGATTGCCTCGATCAGGCCCGCGTTGCAGAACGCGGACAGGCTGGGCGCCATGCCGTGGTAGCGCAATCCGCCCGCGTGGATGGAAGGCGGCACGAAGGAATGCCCGAGCGTGTGCATCTTGACGACCGGCGCCATCTTGGCCGAATCGCCGTAATCGAAAGTGTAGATGCCCTTCGTCAGGGACGGGGCGGCGGTCGGTTCCACCGCGACGAGACGGGTGCGCTGTCCGTTCTTCAGGTTTTCGCGCAGGAACGGATAAGCGATGCCCGCGAAATTCGATCCGCCGCCCACACAGCCAATGACCACATCGGGGTATTCGCCCGCCATATCCATCTGCTTGAGGGACTCCTCGCCGATCACGGACTGGTGAGTCAGCACATGGTTCAGCACCGAGCCGAGACTGTACTTCTTCGCCCCGCCAGATTTGGCGGCCACTTCCACCGCCTCCGAGATGGCAATGCCGAGCGAGCCGGGGCTATCGGGATCATCCGCGAGAACGGAACGGCCAAAGTCCGTGCGCTCGGTGGGACTGGCAAAGACCTGCGCGCCATACGTCTCCATCAATATGCGGCGGTATGGTTTCTGCTGATACGAGACCTTCACCATGTACACTTCCACCGCGATGTCGAAGAAGTTGCCCGCCATCGAAAGTGCGGAGCCCCATTGGCCCGCGCCGGTTTCGGTGGTGAGGGCCTTTGTCCCGGCGGCTTTGTTGTAAAAGGCCTGCGGGATGGCAGTGTTGGGTTTGTGACTGCCCGATGGTGAGACGCCTTCATTCTTGTAGTAGATGTGCGCGGGCGTGCCAAGCGCCTTTTCCAGTCGGCGGGCGCGGATGAGCGGCGTGGGACGGTAGAGTTTGTAGATTTCGCGCACTTCCTCGGGGATTTGGATGTAACGCTCCTGCGAAACCTCCTGCAGGATCAATTCCATCGGGAAGAGCACCGAGAGGAAGTCAGGCGTGACCGGTTCGAGCGTGCCGGGATGCAGAACCGGCGTCGGCGGGACAGGGCTATCCGCGGCAATGTTGTACCAAAACTTCGGCAGGTCGGTCTCATTCAGGATAAAACGGGTCTGGTCAGACATGGGAAACTCCTTGGTTTGAAAATAGAGAACAGAGAATAGTAAGTAGA
>DYKX01000260.1 GCA_020722375.1 Anaerolinea thermophila | reverse complement strand
TCATTGCGAGCACATTCGCTTCGCTCAGTGTAAACTCCGCGAAGCAATCCCCTATTCGAAAAGATTGCTTCGCCTGCTTCGCAGTCTCGCAATGACAGATTAATTTAATTCCTGTAATTGCGGTTCGAAGCCGAGTTTTTCGAGCAGTTCGCTGTACTCGTCCCAGGTGAGGGGACGGTTCTTGCCGGAGATGGCGACCAGGGCGGCTTCCATCATGTTCGTGCCGAAGGAGCGTCCGTCGAGCACCGGCGTAGTGGTGACCAGGTATTTCACGCCGCATTGCCTGAACAGTTCGACGTCTTCGGGCGTGGTGGTGTTGGTGACGATGATCTTGCCCTGCATGTCGTCGGGCATGTGCTTCTTGACGTAGTGGCAGTCCCCGGCGATGACGGTGGCCCACCGGTAGTATTTTTCATATTTCGGGGTGCGGACGTCCTGTTTTTCACCGGTGGGATAAAGCCACTCGAACGGGAAACGGGTGACGATGGGGATCATCAGTTTGGCCAGGGTGCGGAGTCTGTTAAGGGACTTGATGGCGATCGGGATGCCGAGGGCAAACATCAGGTCCCCGAAGACGACCTCATACCCGGCCTCGGTGAACGACTTGGACAGTCCCCAGCGGTCCACGCCGAGGGTGACGAAGACCTTGCGTCCGTGCGCCTTGATGTAATCGCCGAGTTTGGCGTCGAGAAAGGCCGGGGCTTTGTTCTCCAGGGTGTTCTTCAAGCCACCGCCGTCTACCAGGGGCGTCTTCTTGACGTAGCGCACCATCGGCTGGACGGAATGGAAGGGGAAGAACTTGCCGTCCACCAGTGCGCCCAGGTCGGCCCCGCCGACGCCGAAAGCGTCTACCGTCCCGTCGAGTTCCTTGTATTTGAGGGCCGCGGCTTCCATGTCCCCGTCCGTGCCGATCCGCTCGATGGAAATCTGTTCTCCCAAAAGGGTCACTTCGACAGCTTTGTTACGCTTGGACGATCCAATGCTGATGCTGACCGCTCTTTTCATACCTGCCTCCTCAAGATTTGATAGACAAGCGCAGTATACACTTAAACCCGGTTCCGTGAGAATGGCTTCTCAGACTATCATTCGTCACTGCGTGCCGTCCTTCGACTCCGCTCAGGACGGCACGCAATGATCCTGAAATGGGGAAAATTGGGCCTCTCAAAATGATTGACACGCCTTCATCTCTGTGCTATCCTTCAGCCCGAAGGAATACTGTAAGTTCACGTTGGAAGTAAGTAAAACGTAAGTGGCTCACGGTAAGACCGTGAGCTTTTTGTTTGACTGGTCCGATGGAACGAAACAAGTGCCTGAACTACCCTTCTCATTTGCTATAAGGAGCAAAACAATGTCAGATCGTATCATCGGCACAGTGAAATGGTTCAACGGGACCAAAGGCTACGGGTTCATCGCTCGCGAGGGCGGCCCGGACGTCTTCGTCCACTTCTCGGCCATCGAAGGCAACGGTTTCCGTAATCTCGATGAAGGCCAGAAGGTCGAGTTCACGGTGGAGCAAGGCCCTAAGGGTCCCCAGGCTGCCAACGTGATCAGGCTCTAAACCAGGCTGACTGAAGAAGCCCCCGGTGTGCAAACGCCGGGGGCTTTTTGGTGCCCAAATGCGCAATCTACGGATTCCTTAGGGCGTCATCGTGCTTGTCTACGTTGCTCATTTCGAGCGTATCGTCAGGGATGCGGACGTAAGTCATGCGGTAGTTAATAGGCTGTCTTGAAAATACCTCTTTGACAGGCTCGTAGCACCAAGC
>DYKX01000259.1 GCA_020722375.1 Anaerolinea thermophila | reverse complement strand
GGGCATCAAGTGCACCAGTTTTGACGTCTCCACGATTGAATGTAGCGTTACCCACTGACAAAAAATCTGTGTCAATCTGTGTTGATGAACACCGGCGTGGTGCTGAGCAGCACAGCAGTAGAAGACACTTGCTGCGTCGGTGGCGTGATCGGCTTGCCATCCGCTTGGGTTTGCGTGACGATCGGCGTGACAATGACCTGTGTGTTGCCCAGCCAGCGGCTCACATCGTACACGCGCGGAGTAGCATCGCTGCTCCAAGCCACGTAGACCTTTCTGTTCCCCACTGCGAACTCGAACAGGCGCGTGTTTTCCGCGCTGACATCCTTGATGCTTTCAAAATCTTTCAACTTGTCTGTCATCGTCTTGAAAGCATAGTAGGAGGGCTTTTTCACTCGTCTGCTCGTCGTCAAACCCATTACTGTCCAGGGTCCGTTCCAATAATCGGTGTCGTCCGTGCTGCTCAAATCCCAATGGTATCGCGCCATTCCTTTCGCCGCGCCCATCACGTGCAGTTTGACGACGAACTCCGCATTCTCCTTCGCCGACCAGTCGCCGAAGTAGGGATCGCCGAAACGCGTGGGCTTGCCCGGTGGATCGCGGTGCGGGCCTCCCCCTTCGAGCGACCAGATCGGCGTTGAGTAGCCGAACTCTTGCATTTTGCGCTTGAGCCATTCGATTTTTCCCTCGATGAAGGTATCTTTTTCTTCGTACAGATGGATGTCGGCGATATCGAAATAGCCCTTGCCCTCGCGCAAAATGTACTCGAACTCTGACTTTTCTCTTTTGAGCGCAGGGTTCGCGGCAATGGCTTGGCGTGGTCGTTTCACTCCCTTGACCACACCCGCGTCTTCATCCTGGATCAAGCCGTCGGCGAAGGCAAAGTAGCGCGCGTAATTTCCTGCAAGTCCCACCAGGATCACGCGCGCCTCGGGATTTTCGTTTTTGATGGCGGTGTAGGTCTGTTTCAACACTTGGACGTACGTCTGCGCATTATCCCAGTCCGGCATCGGAAATTCCTGGACGAAATGCCAGTTCCGCACGGGGTAGCGCAAGCCTGGCAAATCGTTCTTGCCGTCGCCGTCATAGCGGTCCACGGCCGCGCGAATGAAATCGAGCCACAATGGTAGCGTCTCAGCGTGAGGGTAGAGTTTCCATTGTTTGGATTCTGGCGAGTCTCGCAAAAAGGTCTGAATCGCGAAACTCATATTGCTCACGTTGCCGCCCTGCGCTTTGACACGCTCAAGCAGTTGCGTCCTGTTTGCGCCGAAAACGTTGATGGGATGCAGTGCCATTGTGATATCTATGCCCAATGCCTGAACCTGTTTGATCTCAGCGTCTATCTGCGACCATTCATAGATGCCGGGCGTCGGCTCCACCGCGAACCAAACGACGAGGGGTTGACCCGAAACCCAGGTGATACCCAAGTCTTGAGCAAGCGCAGCATCTTCGGGGCGGCGGATGCTCCCTGTGCCGAAGAACATGTTCTTCTTGTCGAATGGATAGTCGAGCGGGGTGACTCTCGTCGCGGTCGGTGAAGCGACTCCAGCGCGAGTCATCGTCGGACTGGGTTGTGGCGAACGCGTCGACGCGATGGCGGGCTGCACGAAGGTCGCGGTTGGCTGCGCGGACGTTGACGTGGGCGCGACGAGGGTTGGCCTCGGACGCCTGGCGCAAGCCACTGTGAAGGTCATCAACACAATCAGCCAAGCGAGTGATGCTCTTTTCATAGCGTACCTCCGTCGTCGGGTGTTTCATTCCCTCACCTT
>DYKX01000258.1 GCA_020722375.1 Anaerolinea thermophila | reverse complement strand
CTTTGGCGTCCACCGCGTCATAGGAATGCCCCAAAATGATCGGCCCGAAGGCCAGGCGGTAGTCAATGTATTTCCTGCCGTCCACATCCCACAGGTAGGCCCCTTTGGCTTTGTCCATGTAGAGGGTTTCGCCCTCACCCCAGAAGCGGAAATTTGAATTTACCCCCAACGGGACAACAGCCATCGCTCGTTCTTGCAGGGCTTTGCTCGTCGGTCCAACGTAACTCATACACAGTCTCCTTGTCAGGCAAATCAAGAAATTATTTATTCGGCGCGTCAAGGGCAACGTGTTCCGGGACGCGCCATTGGTAGACATCTTTGAGCACAACCGGGACGATGGAGGTGGTCGTCTTCCGCACGCCGGGGACTTTTCGTACCACCTCGGTCACGAAACGATAGATTTCCCCGGTATCCCGCGCCACTACCTGGATGCTGACGTCCGATTCGCCGATGGAGCAGGCCACGTAAGTGACGTTTTCATGTTGCGCCATCTGGTTGGCGACATCCGTGATTTTGTCTGATTCGACTTCCATCCAGACATCCGCGTAGGTATCCAGCCCAAACGCTTTCGGGCTGACGATGGCGCTGATGCGGATCACACCCTCCTCGACCATCCGGTCGATCCGGTAGCGCACGGCCCGCTCGGAAATATCCCCGATCTGGCGGGCAATTTCGGATGCGGATATGCGCCCATCTTCGAGGAGCAAATTGACGATTTTTACATCAGTCTTGTCGATTTCATACATATTATTCCATCTCCGCTTCCGAAAACAACAATAACCGACCGGAATATACCCAAGTCGGCTAAAAATGTCAAGAGAAATGTGTGGATTGCGCGGGTTATTTCACGAATTCGAGCAGGTTTTGCGTAACAGCCTCAGCTTCATCATGCTGGACCCAATGCGTGGCGTTTTCGAAGAAGACCAGTCGTCCGTTATCGCACAGATCGATGCTCGGCTGGGCCATTCGGTGACTGAGCGCCACATCCTGCCTGCCCCACAGCATCAACGTTGGCACGTGGACGCGGATGTCCTTTGGCAGATTCAAGCCGAAACGGGCAGCGGCCCGGTACCAGTTGAGCATGGCCGTCATTGCGCCGGGCTGAGACCAGGCTTTTTGGTATTCCGCAATGTCTGTGTTGGTAAAGGT
Source organism: Anaerolinea thermophila (assembly GCA_020722375.1). Classification (GTDB taxonomy): domain Bacteria; phylum Chloroflexota; class Anaerolineae; order Anaerolineales; family Villigracilaceae; genus Denitrolinea. The sequence goes on along the minus strand of DYKX01000258.1, from coordinate 617 downwards.
ATGGAGTTTGCCGCTGCCGCGCAGGACGCGTGCAACACCGCGCCAGTTGTCTTTGCGCAAGAAGTATTCTGGCAGCCAGGGGAGTTGGAAAGCAAAGATGTACCACGAGCGGCGGAGTTGTTCGCGGTCTTGGAAAAGGAAATCGGTCATTACGGCAAGATGCGGCACATTCAAGATAACCAGTTTGTGCAGCCGCTCCGGATGCCACAGAGCAAAATTCCAGGCGACAGCCGCACCCCAATCGTGCCCAGCCAGGTTGACACTTTCGTAACCGAGGGCGTCAATCAGGCCGAGAATGTCCCTGGTCAGGATGCCGATCCGGTAGGATTTCACCCCCTTGGGCTTGTCGCTCAAGTTATAGCCGCGCTGGTCCGGGATGATGAGGCGGAATCCAGCCCTGACGAGCGGCTCGATCTGGTGACGCCAGCCGTACCAAAACTCCGGGAAGCCGTGCAGCAAAATCAACGGCGACCCGGCTACAGGTCCCGCAAGGACTACGTGCAGGTTAATGCCGTTGGTGCGGATGATGGCGTGCTCGAGTTCAGTTTTCATGTAGGCTCCACGAAACGTAGCGCGGAATTCCCTTCGGCTTTGCTCAGGGCAAGCATTCCGCAACC
>DYKX01000002.1 GCA_020722375.1 Anaerolinea thermophila | reverse complement strand
AGTGATAAACAGCCTACCTCAGCGTGGCGCGCGCAATCACCAGGCGTTGCACCTCGCTCGTCCCCTCGCCGATGGTCATCAGGCGGGCGTCGCGGTACATGCGCTCCACGGGGTATTCGCGGCTGTATCCGTATCCGCCGTGGATCTGGATGGCGTTGTAGCAGACGCGTTCGGCCATTTCGCTGGCAAAGAGTTTGGCCATGGCGGCCTCGGTGGTGTAGGGACGGTTCTGATCCTTGAGCCAGGCGGCTTTGTAGAGCATGCTGCGCGCCAGTTCGATCTCGGTGGCGGCGTCAGCCAGTTTCCACTGCAGGGCTTGGAAGTTGGCAATGGCCTGCCCGAAGGCTTTGCGTTCCTTGGCATAGGCCAGCGCGGCTTCGAGCGCGGCCTCGGCCAGTCCGAGCGAGATGGCGCCGATGGAGATGCGTCCGCCGTCGAGCGTGGCGAGCGTCTGATGCAGGCCGCGTCCTTCCTCACCGACCAGGTTGCCGAGCGGCACGTGGACGTTTTCCAGCGTCACCGCGTGGGTGGGGGAGCCGTGCAGTCCCATCTTCTTTTCGGGCGGAGCGATGTGCAGACCGGGCGTATCGGTCGGGACGAGGATCATGCTCAGGGAACGGGACCCGCCTCCTCGGTCCGTGCGCGAGACGACGATGATGTATTCCGCAATCGACGCGTTCGTACACCACATCTTCGCGCCGTTCAGCACCCAGTCATTCCCCACCTTTTCAGCGCGGCAGGTGATGCCGCCCTGAATGTCGGAGCCTGCGCCGGGTTCGGTCATCACCAGCGCGGCGAGTTTGCCCTTGCCGCTGGAGACGAGGGGAAGCCACTTCTTCTTGAGTTCTTCGCTTCCATACTTGACGAGAGGCGCGGTGCCGAGACCGTTGTGCGCCGCCAGCGCCAACGCGGTGGACCCGCACCCCCAGCCGAGTTCCTCGATGGCGATCATCGTGCTGATGCTATCCACGCCCGCGCCGCCGTACTCTTCGGGGATGCTCAGCCCGAGCAGGCCGATCGCCCCCCCCTTGCGCACCGCCTCCCAATTGAACTGGTCGGTTTCGTCCACCTCGCGGGCTTTGGGCTGCACCTCGGCCGCCACAAACTCGTGGACGGTTTTCTTCCACATGCGTTGTTCTTCGTTCAGGTCGAAATCCATGATGTCGCTCCTCCAGTTTGGGTTGACGATCTATTCTTTGCCACAGATTTCACGGATTATCACGGATTTTTATTTCTCCAATTCGTGTAAATTCGTGAAATTCGTGGCGGGAAATTCTTTTCCGATATATTCCATTATATCGCCGCCTAACTTACACGGACGATCAGATTCCCGTCTTCGTTTTGAATCACCTCGAAATGCGGCAGGTCGCGTGTGGCGGGGCCGCGCGTCACCTTGCCGAATTCGTCGAAGCGCGAACCGTGGCAGGGACACTCGAACGTGTCGCCAGGTTTTTCCACGGTGCATCCCAGGTGCGTGCATTTCATGCTGATGACGATGAAGCCCCTGGACGTGTGCCGCAGGGTGGCGGGGATTTGCAACAGTACGGTGACCGATCCCTGCGGATAGTTCGCGGCGGGACCGATGTCGAACTCTTTGGGCGGCGGTGGGTCGGCCTGGAAACTGAAGTAGCGCGCCAGTCCGCCCAATCCGAGTGCGCCGCTGAAGGCGAGCAGGGAGTTGCTGAGGAGTTTGATGAAGTTTCTTCGCGGGAGGTGTCTCATGGTCTGAATAGTCTAAGTGGTCAGGTGGTCGGTGGTGTTACCGCGTGGCGAGGATGGTCAACGTGATAATGGTCAACAGCAGGATGGCGAGGAAGAGTTGCGCGGCGCGGCCCGAACGGGGGAACCAGCGTCCGATCTCGGATTCGTGCACGCGCGGGAAGATGCAGGGGATGAGTCCCAACATCAGCAGGACGATTAGCGGCGCGGCCACGCCCCACAGGAATGGGTCGCCGATCTTGAGCAGTTCCTGCACCCACAGGAAGAACCACGGCGCCCGCGATTCTGCCAGGCTGACGAGGGTGGAGCTCATCGGCTGTTCGATGGGCGCGGGAATGAAAGTGGAAAACAGCAGGAGAATTCCTCCTGCCACCAGCATGGCGACGACTTCGCGGCGCAGGAGTTCGGCGCGGGAGATGCGCTCGTTGTTGCGCAAATTGCCAATTTGCGCAACAGCGGCGGCGATGCCTCCGTCACGGCGGACGCGGAAGAGGTGCCAGATCATCAGGATGCCGCCGAGGATGGCGAGACCGAAGAGATGCCAGGCGTAGAATCGAATCAGCATGGCGGGACCCGGCTCGAGGTTCCCAGAAACGAAGCGGACGAGTCCCTCGCCGATCTTCGGGACGGAACCCAGCAGGTTGGTCCCCGCGATCAGCGCCCAGCGGATGCCCTCGTCCCAGCGCAGGACGTAGCCCGTGAAGTCGAGTAGCAGCACGATGACGAACAATCCCAGGCCGAGCAGGTAGTTGAAGCGGCGCGGTTTGGTGAATGCGCCCGTGAAGACCACGCGCAGTAAATGGATGGCGGCTGCCATTACCAGCGCCTGCGCCGACCAGAAATGCAGGCTGCGGACGAGTCCGCCGTAGGGGACGAGGAAGGTGATCTCTTGAATGGTTGCGGCGGCGCGTTCTACCGAGGGGATGTAGTAGTACATCTCCAGCAGGCCCGTCACCAGCAGGACGAGGCAAAGGAAGACGGCCAGTCCGCCCGCGCCGAGCGTGTAACGGAAGCGCGCCTGCAAAGCGGGGATGGTCGGCGGATGCAGGTGCAGGATGAAACTGGGACGTTTCCCTGTGCGCGGCTGGACGGATTGAATCCCGATTCCCACTCCCGCCAGGATCAACGCGCCTGCGAGGAGAAATTTCCACAGGTTGTTTTGTGTGGGCGGTTCCTTGACGGCGTATTGGATGGGGATGAAGTGTCCGTTGGCGGCGGTGAGAGTGACACCTTCGGGAAGTTTGCCGTTCATCTTCAGAAGGTAGGCAGTGACCGCCAGCGCTTTTTCTTTGGTCAATGAGCCAGGGTCCCACCAGGGCATGTTGGCAAGGTTGTACCGATATAACTGCTCCGCGTTGACGAAGCGCAGGAGCGTGCCTGTGCCCGTCAGCGCGGGGACGATGCGCGGAAATTCAAATCCCTGCGGCGGATGATTGGAGGCATGACATTTCGACGTCCAGCAATCGCGGTCTTCGCCGAAGGAATCGCGCCACGCGTCGATGAGACCCTGTCCCGTGTCGCCGTGACAGGCCATGCACACGCCCCAGTAGACGAGCAGCCCCTCGTCCAGTTGGGAGGGGGGTTCGTCCACGATCGGCTTGTTGAGGCGGCTGACGTCAAAGGTGGGAGTCGGCGCGATGGTGGGCGTCGGAGTCAGTGTCACCAGATACATGGTGGGGGAGGGCGTCACGAAGATGGCAGGCGTGACAGTGGCGGTGGCGGAATCCAACGCGGGGGAGGCCGCGGCGGGAATCGTCAACAGCATGAATCCGCTCAATAGAATCAGGAACAGGCCGAATGCTTGCCCTGAGCGAAGCCGAAGGGTACGGATGAGACGGGGATGTCTGGAACGTTCAGTCATTCTAGAGCGTAATCACCTTGTCTGCTTTGATCTGTGCTTCGAGGATGTCGCCCATCCCGCCCACGATGCCGACCTGCACTTTATCGGTCAGGTTAAGATAGTTCAGGCAGGTACTGCACACGATGAGGCGTACGCGGCGCGCTTCGAGGGCGCGCAGGCTTTCGAGCACGGGCGAATCTTTGCAGACCAGCCGCACGCCTTCGGTGTAGAAGCAGATGGCGGCGGGAAGTTGATCATGTTGCAAAAGCAGTTCGAGATACTTGCCGATGAGCGTTTGTTGAAGCGGCAGTTCTCCCTTGCCCATGCCGTTGTCGTTGATGAGAATGACGGTGTTTTTCATTCTGTTTCCTCGTCGTTGGTTTCTTCGTTAAATCGTTCGAGCAGTTTGCGCGCTTCAGGCAGGTTCTCTTTTTCTACGAAGATCTGCACTTTCGCAAGCCCGTCAATGGTGGTGGGATAAATGCTGTTTCCCACCGCCTCTTGAAAAAGTTCCACGTCAATGCCGTTCGATTCGAGATAGTTTTCGATCAACTCGGCTTGAAAGCGTCCGTAAATGTCGGTGAGTTTTGTCCACTTGAGTTGTTCCATTACAACCTCCATGTGACAATAAACAGGATCGTCCACAGCGTGCTGACGATCAACTGGCGGATGCCAATGCGCGTCGGCTTCCAACCCGTGGCGGGGTTCTCGATCCCCCAGACCGTTTCCAGCCACTGAATCAGATACGGGACGAAGATCCACTGCGGCAGGATTCCGCTCCAGCCGAGGACGAGCGCCGCGGCCAGGTTGAAGGATGTGTACAGAAAGGCGCGCCGCCCGCGTTTCCATTTCTCGCTTCTTTCCTGACCTTCGGCCTGTTCCCGCTGTTCGAGACGCAGATACGCGTAGACGATGCTGGCGGCGGACTGCAGCCACGTCAACGTCCACAGCCACCAGCCCATCGCGTCGTAGCGACCGAGTCCCACCCAGAAGGCGGCGGGGGCGACGAGGGACAGGACTCCTGTCGCGACGACTTCCACGCCAGCCTGCCTCCGCTCGGCGCGTTTGCTGACGAGATAGAGATGCCAGGCGAAGACGGGAATCCCAGGGATGGCGAGCAGGGCGATGTAACCCTGTCCAAGATAAAAAAGTTCTGCCAGTGACAGAATGGCGAGGATGCCGTAGAGGACAAACCAGAAGCGCGCCGCGGGCAGGTCACTGCGCGGACGCCTGCCCGCGTAGGCCTTTGTCATTACCGCCGACGGCTGGCGGATGAGGAAGGCGGCCATCGCCGCGGCCGTCAGCGCGAGAGACGCGTAATCGAACGTGCCGCCCGCGAACAGTCCGATAAGAAGCGGGCTGAGGATGAACACCCATGAGCCGTGGTCCTGCGGCAGGGCAATCTGTCGGTTAAGGAGTTTGGTCATGCTGTGATTATATTCCGAATAAAACCTCGCGCTGGTCATGGAAAAAGTGGGAGATTTGTCATATTCTTTTTTGTGGCTGTCCCAGAATCGAAAAAAAGCCGCCCACTTTGAGGCGGCTCTTCGATCGGTTGTGTGGAAAATTATCCCACGAGACTCAGATAGACCATGCCAGAGCGGCTGCTATAGCCCGCCCAAATGGTTTTGCCATTGAGGCGGTATTCGTCCAGCATGATGGAGCGGCCGTCCCCGGAACTCTGTTCGACGTAACTGGTTTTGTTGTCGGGAATGCGTGTGACCTTTATCGAGAGATCGTTGGTATTTCCTGTCTGAAGGAAATGTTCCACGGCCTTGAGAATGATTTGTTTTTCCTCTGACATCATGGCAGACCTCGATTTATGGCGACGGTGGACGCCAGCAAATGTTGTAATTCGTTTTCCGCCTGCGCAGGTGTAATGGACAGGGAATGGCTCCACTCGTCCACGAATGCACGTTGTGTTCGTCTCAGGATGATCTGGTCATTGTCGTTCAGGGAGTGAGACTGTCGGTAGCGGAAGAGACCGCGGATCACGCGGCAAAGCGATTCGGCGCGGCCGTCGCTCAGCCATTCTGTCAGCAATTCTTTCCGCTCGTGGCGGTCGTCTGGAAGCAGGTCGCCAGGGCTATTCAGGATGTTCAGCAGGCGCTGAAAATCGTCTCCTCGCGTGGGCGGGCGCAGGCGCGTCCCCAGGTTGTCGTCCGCTGGCACCCAGACGGTCATATCGCCGATCTGGACGGCGTAATACAGCATGGCGGGGCCATATACTGATCGCTCCTCTGCCTGGACAATTTTCCCAAGCCCGTGGATGCAGTGCATGACAACATCGCCTCTTCGGTAATTCATTCGGACCTCCTGGCAGTCAGTCTAAAAAGACAAGACGCCAGCCTTGCAAAAGGACTGGCGTCTGGGACCTGTCGATCTGGGGGAATGAAGTCATTATATCATTGATTGCTCGATTGCGTGCCGTTCAAGTCTCTCTGTCCCTTTTGGCAATGAGGTGGTTGCAGGCGTCCATCACCTGTGGTTATACAAAAACTTCTTCGGATTATGATGCGCCAACTGGAAATACACCTGCTCCCCTAAATGGCTTCGCAACGCGATCGAGACCTCCTTTTCGCTCACTTTCTCACGCTCCACCATGTAATAATCCGTCCCGAACAGCACATGCTCGCGTACACACTTCTCGACCAGCAACACCTTCAGGAACTCGAAGTAATTGAACGGACGGTAATCGGGCTTCTCCACGAACAGCGTGTACGAAACATCCGTGTACAGATTGGGGTATTTCTTCGACCTGAGCATCTCCATGAGGACCGTCAACCAGGTGGCATCCTCGCCTTTGCGCGGCGTCTCGCCCGTCAGGTGACGCTCCCACTCGTCCGCGCCGCCGAAATGCGCCAGGCAGAAATTCAATTTGGGAAACTGTTTCAGCACGCCTTTATAGTTGGCGGGATGAGCGAACTTCTGCGCTTCCGCGCGGCTCAACCCCGTCATGCGGATTCCACCTGTGGAGCAGTGGGCTATGATGGGTAATTTATTCTTTTCGCAATAGGCATAAATTTCCAGCAGCACGGGGTCATCGGGAAAATACCCCAGGTTCGGATACAACTTCACGCCCCTGATTTTGTATTCCTTGTGCCAGCGCTTGAACTCCTCGACCACATTCGGACGTCGCGGATCCACCGCGCAGAACGGGATGACCGTGCCTTTCGACGCGTCGCGTAACTCCGCCAGTTCCCTCAACTGCGCCTCATACGGGACCTCGGGCTTGCCTGCCGCCATAAATTCCATATCCATCGGCAGGACGATGAAACGTGTCCCCGCGGGATATTGCAACTGCACGTACTCGAACACCCTTGCCTGGCTCTCGAACGCACCGCGCGCCAAAAATCGTCCCGTCCGTGCCGCCGCATCCTTGTTCGAGCGCGGGATGAGTTTCTCGAACAACCATAGGATCAGTCCCCGCAGGAACGGGCGTCGCAGGGCGCGTACCAATCCCAGCGGCAGGAAGCGGTCGGGGATGTGCTCGGCAGTGAATGTGTGGATGTGACAGTTGTAGATGGTCAGGTCCATGCGCGGCTCCTTGTGTGTTGCACCGTTATACAACAACTGATATCACAAGGCAAGAGAAAAATCGGAGACCCTAAAGGTTTCCAAAAACCTTTAGGGTCTCGTAACCATGTTAAAATCGAACCATGCATCGCGTTGTCCCCGAATTCATCATGGAAAAATATCACGCCGGGCAATTCAGCGGCTCTTTCCGCGCCGCGGGAATGTTCCTTGACCTGTCGGGCTTTTCCGCCCTCACCGACGCGCTCGCCAGGCAGGGACAATACGGTGCGGAAATTCTCGTGGGCTTGATGCACAATGTGTTCGATCCGCTGGTCGCCAGTGTGTTCAAACACGGCGGCAAGATCGTCGGCTTCGCAGGCGACGGCATTCTGGCGCTCTTCCCCATCGAAACGGACGAACGCGCCATCGTCTTGAATGCGCTGGCCTCCGCCTGGTGGATCCAGCGGAACCTGGCTTCGCGCGCCGTCCAAACGACTCCCTTTGGCTCGTTCTCGTTTTCCGCCAAGATCGGTTTGTCCCTCGGCGACGTCTCCTGGGGAATTTTGTCCTCCGCCGCTCTCGATCAGTCCACCTACTACTTCCGTGGAAAAGCCGTGGACGACTGTGCCAATGCCGAACATCTGGCACGCGCGGGGGAGACCTATCTCTCCCGTTCGCTCGCGGACGTTTTGCGGGAGGATATCCTGGTCGAAGACGGCGAGGCCTTCGTTCGTCTGGCTGGGGTCCGCTCGCGATTGCCCGCTCCCAGCGCTCTGAAATTCCCGCCCTTCGACGAGACCATCTCGCGGGTGTTCATTCCAGAGACCATTCTCCATCGCGACGAGCGCGGCGAGTTCCGCCAGGCGGTCAACCTGTTCATGCGCTTCCCCGACCTGCCGAACGAGAAGTTGCAGGAATTCGTCCAAACCCTGTTCCGATTGAAGGAACAGTATGGCGGGCTGATCAATCGCCTCGATTTTGGTGATAAGGGCTGTAACATGCTTATGTTGTGGGGTGCTCCCGTTGCTTATGAAAACGATATCGGCCGCGCCCTCAACTTCCTGCTCGATCTCAAAGCCAGCGTGGATTTTCCCATCACCACGGGAGTCACATATTACATTGCCCACGCGGGCTTTCTGGGCGGCGAGATCTTTGAATGCTACACCTGCTATGGCTGGGGGGCGAACCTCGCCTCCCGCTTCATGATGTCCGCCCCCGACGGGCACACATGGATTGACGAACGCGTGGCGCGGCGCATCAGGAACCGCTTCGACTTTACCTACCTGGGGGCACAGCGCTTCAAGGGATTTGACACCGAACAAAAAGTGTACCAACTGGAGCGACGTAAACCGCACGACGAGGCGCCGCATGAAGGGGAACTTGTCGGCCGCTCGGCCGAACTCTCCCGTTTGACGGAATTTTTGCAACCGCTTTGGCAGGGAAAATCCGCGGGGCTGATCTCCGTCTGGGGCGATGCAGGCATCGGGAAGAGTCGACTCGTGTACGAGTTACGCGCCTCGCCCGCGTTGGAAGGTCGCAATGTGCTCTGGGCATTCTGCCATTCGGACCAGGTCCTGCGTCACTCGTTCAACCCATTCCGATATTGGCTGTTGCGTTACTTCGGCCTGACCTCCGAGATGAGCGACGATGCGCGCAAGCAGGCCTTCAATCAAAAACTGGATGACCTGCTCGCCTCTCTTCCCGACCCCGAACTGGCGGCCGATCTCGAACGCGTCCGCTCCGCCCTCGCTGCCCTGCTGGACCTGTATTGGCCCGACTCATTCTACGAAAAACTCGACGCTGAGGGTCGTTACAACAATACGTTACTGGCGCTCACGTCCCTGCTCAAGGCTGAAAGTTTGCGCCAGCCTGTGGTCATCTTCATCGAAGACGCGCAATTCCTCGATGAAGATTCCGCCGCATTCCTGCCGCGCCTCAAGCGCGCCCTGGCAGATTATTCCGTTGCGATGATCGTCTCGGCGCGGCGGTCTGGCTCCGATTCTGCCCTCGAGTCGTTGTCTGATGCGATGATCGAGTTGGGGGCGCTGTCCACGCAGGCAATATCCAGCCTCGCGGAGATCTATCTGGGCGGGACCGCCTCTCCCGAACTGGTGGATTTTCTCCAGGAGCGTTCGGAGGGTAACCCCTATTTTGCGGAGCAGATCCTGGTCTATCTACAGGAGGAGGGGCTGCTGGAAACGGGGGAGGGAGGCTGGCGCGCCTCGCGCGCCCTTCGAGACGCGTCCCTGCCAGCCGATATCCGCGCACTGTTGATGGCCCACCTCGATCAGTTGAGCGACGCGGTGCGGGACATCATCCAGACCGCCTCCGTTCTTGGACGTGAGTTTGATTCGCAAACCCTGGGCGCTGTGCTGGGGGACGGCATCTCCCTGCCCGACCTGCTTCGAGAGGCGGTACAAGCAGAAATCCTATTGCCTGTAAATCAACACCGCTACATGTTCAGGCACGGTTTATTGCGGGACGCGGCCTATTCCATGCAGACGCGCGCGCGCAGGCGGGAACTCCACGCCGCAGTGATGGATGCCCTGGAGCGGTTGTATTCCAACGAGATCGAATCGCACTATGGCGAACTGGCGCACCATGCCGAAAGCGCCGCCCTGACTGACAAGGCGATCCATTACCTGCCTCTGGCGGGCGCACAGGCAATGGACGCGTATCAAAACGCCCAGGCGGTGGATTACCTCACCCGCGTGCTGGCGCTGATCCCCGAACAGGAATCGCGTGTGCGTTTCGAACTTTTGCACAAGCGCGTGCAGGTACTCCATCGCATGGGCGACCGAAAGGCGGAGCTCGCCGACATCGGCGTACTGGATGTTCTGGCTGGTCTTTTGGATGACGCGACTTTTACCGCCCAGGCCCTCCTGGCGCGCGCGAATTATTGCTCGGCCATAGGCGATTACTCGACCGCGATCACCATTGCCGAAAACGTAATCAATCTGACGAAATCACAAAGCCCCGAAATCACTCTGGAAGCGTATTCGTATCTGGCATCCTCCCTGTTCCGCCTTGGCAGATTGGACGAGAGCCTCGCGAAGGCACGCGCGGGCTTGGCCCTGGCGCGCCAGGCTGGGGCGAAGAGGAGCGAAGCGCAGATGCTAAGCGGGATGGGATTGATCTCCATCGAGCAAAACAAGATCCTGGATGCGATGGATTACCTGGAACAGTCCATCAATATCGCGCGTCAGATCGCGGATGAGGTGATCGAGATCAGCGCCTTGAACAACTTTGGGAACGCCGCGGCCTCGCTTGGCGATTACTCCATGGCGTACGAATGTTACGAACGCTCCTATCGGGGATTCCAGACGCGCGGCGATAGAAGCGGTGAAGGGATGATGCTGAATAACCTGGGATGGGCGGCGGGGATGCGGGGTGACTTCGAGGCGGCACGTACCTATCAACAGCAGGCATTGAAGATCGCGCGTGAAGTTGGGAATCAGCACCAGGAAGCCTATACCCTGATCAATTTGAGCGCGCTGCTGGGGATTCAAGGTGACCCAGTCAGTGCGCGGGAATGCGCCATCCTTGGCTTTGAATTGTGCCGCAAGATCGGCGAGCGATCGGGAGAGGCCTGGGCTCTGCTGAATTTGGGTCACTCCTACATCCTGACCGAGGATTTGGAACCCGCCCAAGCGGCGTACGAACAGTCGTTTTTCATCCGCACAGAAATGCGCCAGCCAAATTTGTCGGCGGAGGCGCTGGCGGGGTTGATTCAAATCGCGCTCTTCAAAGATGAGTTGGCCGCGTTGGCAGAGCGGACGGAAGCCGTCCTTTCGATCATGGAAAAGGACAGGGACCTTTCGGGAGCAGAGGACCCATTACGCGTCTATTACGTTTGCTATCAGGCTTTGCACAAAATGAAAGACCCGCGCTCGCGGGACGTTCTGAAAGGCGCAAAACGTCTGCTTGAGGCGCAGGTCTCGAAGTTCAGGGATGAAAGCGCGCGGCGTATGTACGTGGAGAATGTCCCGTGGCGGCGCGCCATTCACCAGACGAACTAGTTGCGTCCTAGGGCCAGATTCCGATGGGCGGATCGCCCTCGTCCCAGGTGAATTCGATCTTGCCGCTTCCGGTCGTCTTGAATTCCAATTCCTGAGGGGTATTGTTGACAAGAGCGAAAAGTTTTTTCTTCCCAGCAGGCAGTTCACTCAGGGTAACAGTATATTTGATCTTGGCGGGGGCTTTTGTCGCCGAATCGACCACGCCATACGCGTTGAACCAGGTGATCGTCCCGCCATCGTAGGAGGTGGGTTCGGGGATCGTCTTGCTGATCACCTCGTACTTTTTCGCGTTTTCACTTCCGATGTCAACTTCGATGTCCGAATCATAGTTGGGAATTTTCTTGCCCTTGAGTTTCTTTTTTCCATCAGGGTTCATCGCGGTCTCCTTTTTGCGGTTGGTTGATTTATTATAGCCTTGTTTTATCCAATTTCATCTGGTCGTTTATTAAAGTCACATGGCTTTCTCAAAGTCGAAACTTCCTCAACGCGAATGCCGTGAATTTGCGAATGACACGCGCAGGTATTCTTCCACCATGAACGAGGCTCACCCCGAAGCATGAAAATCGAACCACGAAGGCACGGAGTCACGGAGTTTTTTCTCAGTGTCTTCGTGTCTCAGTGGTTTGCACTTGGAGTTTATTTTTATATCAGAATCACCATTAGCCCTTATAATGGGGACAAGGAGAGATAAACCATGGTAATGCCAGCCAAAGATGCACCCTCTATCAATGTCGGCAATCGCTTGCGCGAATTGCGCGAGGCACGCAACATTTCAATGCGCGGCCTGGCCTCGAAAAGCGGTCTTTCGGCTAATGCATTGAGTATGATCGAGCGGGGGAAGACCAGCCCCTCGGTAAGCACTTTGTATAAGTTATCCGAAGCGCTGGGCGTGGACATTACGGCATTCTTTGGCGAACCGGTCGAGCGCCAGCCTGTTGTTTTTCTGAAGGCGGCGGAGCGGCCCCGAGTCTCCTTTGTACGCGGGGTATGGGAGGATTTGGGCGGCACCGAATTTGTTGGCCGTATGCAGCCATTCATCCTGACCCTGGAGAACGGCGGCGGGAGCGGACCCAATTCCATGCTGCATAGTGGGCACGAATTTGTTTTCTGTCTGAGAGGGACACTGGAGTATCAGATCGAGAAGAAGGTCTACCTCTTGGAGCCGGGTGACAGCCTGTTGTTTGCGGCAAAACTCCGCCATCGGTGGAGAAACCCCGGCAACACCGTCGTCAACGCCCTGATCATGCTGGCGGATTTCTCTGAGAACGATAGCGGCCTTGCGTTGCATCAGCACGTGGTAACGGATTAGAGAAACATAATTAACCCCAAACTTAAGAAATTCGCCACAGAAATCTGTGACATTGTGTCCGAAGGGTAAATCCGTGGCTAAAGATTAAATTGTTAGCGCACCAAACCGATAGGGCGGAAGTTCAACTGCCGCCTGAACCCGGCGGTTATCCCAGCGCTTTGGCGTGCCAAAAACTTCTTTGAGTTCATATGCACATTCTCCAAATCAGGGTTTGGGTTTGAGGACGAAAAGCCAATCTGAAATGGGCGCCTCCGACAGGAGTGTGCCATGTGTCATTATTCACAATGCGGGTTGTCATATTGTGTTGTACGCCCCAATGTAAACAAAATGCCCATTGAGAAGTATTCTCAACGGGCAACAAACAAGGCAAGATGGGCTAGGCGTACATGCCCCAATCCAGTGCGGAGGGGTCTTCCATCATCGAGAAATCCCACATTTCCATGCCCATTTCAATGGTCACCGGCATCTTCAGGCCTTCCGTGGCTTTTGCCTTGGTCATCTCGATCATGGCCGGGCCGTACGGACAAAACGGCGTGGTCAGGATCATCTTCAACCGCGCCATATCATTTTCGATCTGGATGTCGCGCACGAGGCCCAATTGGATGATGTTCATCCCAATCTCGGGGTCCACCACCTCCGAAAGGGAGGCGCGTACAGGTTCCACTTTATCGGGATGTGTGCTGTGTATCTTCCACTGGATTTGTTTGGTTTCCGAATTTTCGCTCATAACTCACCATCATTTAGGTTTGACCAGGTAAGTGCAATGGGCACTACCTTCGAGAATGCACTCAACTTTACTCGCCGGAACAGCCAGCATTTTCGAGATCAACGTTTGGTCCACGACGCAGACCTCGGGATGACTTTGTCCGATCTGATAATACGGACAGGTGATCTCGTGGATGCGATAACCATCCTCGGCTTTTTCCCATTCCACAGTGAACCCTTCCTCGGCCAGCAAATCCTTGACGGTTTCAAGGCGCTCTTCCATGCTCAGCCCCTTGACCTGTTGGGTATATTCCGAGGCGAGGTCTTCCGCCACTTGCGAGAAAAGCTTGCTGACAAACGGTCCCGACATGGACTCTTTCATCTGCGCCAGCAGCCGCGTCGTCAACCGCAGATAACGGGTGGGGAAGCGTTCCATGCCTTCGTCGGTAAGAACGTACACCAGGCGCGGCCGTCCAACTCCGTGGCGTTCCTCCTGTGCGTCCACCAGTCCTTCCATTTGAAGATTGGTCAGGTGATGACGCACCGAGATGGGGTTGATCCCCACGGCCTCTGCCAACTCGTTAATGGTGGAACGGGGCGAGCGCAAAAGCGTTTGCAGAATTCGATCACGCGTGCTTTTCATGGGGGCGAGTATACCCGTCCCCTTGTAACTTGTCAATAATATAGATAAATATCATAAAAATTACACTTGACCAATTCTGATATACTTTGTCCGACCAAATCCGATTCGCTTCATTCTGGACTTTTGGCGCGCTACTGCACCTGAAGCCTCTTCGAAAGGGACGCATTCCATGAAACCCGTTGTTTTGCTTCCTCATCCACTTCCGCCTGATTGGATCTCCTCGCTCGATGGGCGGGTGGAACTCATCGTCGGCGCCGAGCAGGAAACTGGCTGGTCCGCGAACGTGACCGAGTCCATATCTCGTGCGGACGGGCTTCTTTCTTTATTAACCGATCGCATTGACGAAGTCCTCCTCGAGAAAATGCCGCGTTTGCGTATAGTCAGTAATATGGCTGTCGGAGTGGACAATATTGATGTAAAAGCCTGTACTCGAAGAGGAATTCCAGTTGGAAACACCCCCGGCGCAATGACCGACGCAACCGCCGACTTGACCCTGTCGCTTTTGCTGGCGGCCGCGCGGCGATTGCCCGAATCTTCGCGGGACGCGCGCGAGGGGCGCTGGCGGACCTGGTCTCCTACAGGGTGGCTGGGCGCAGACCTGCGCGGCGCGACGCTGGGCATCATCGGGTTGGGAAAGATCGGCAGGGCGGTGGCCGAACGGGCGCGCGGGTTTGGACTCCGCCTCGTCTACTGGAAGCCCGCTCCAAGTCCAGAGAATGAAGCGGCCGCGGGGGCGCGGTACGTCACGTTCGATGAGTTGATGTCCACCAGTGATTTCGTCACGCTGCATTGTCCCCTCAACGAATCCACGCGCGGACTCATTGACGAGGCCGCGTTGCGGAAGATGAAACCCTCGGCGATCTTGGTCAACGCCGCGCGGGGTCCCGTTGTGGATACGCCCGCGCTGGTGCGCGCTCTCACGGAAAATTGGATCCGTTTTGCCGCGCTGGATGTGACCGACCCTGAGCCGCTTCCGCCCGACCATGTTTTGTATTCCCTGCCGAATTGTTTCATCCTGCCCCACATTGGCTCGGCCACGCATGGGACGCGCAAACGCATGGCTGAGATGGCTTGTGAAAATTTGCTGTCTGGGTTGGATGGGAGGCGGCTCCCGAATTGTGTCAACCCCGAGGTGTATTCTTAACCATTGTGTAGCGCGCCGCATCAAAGGTGCGACGCACTTTGTATCACATCAATTCTTAAATCATCTTTCCGCAATTGGGGCAGATGGTTTCCCCCCGCAGGATTACGAAACCGCAATGGCGACAGGACGTGGGTTGGGATTTTCCGAGCGGGGCGCCGCAGGCGGGACAGGTGGCATCGCCGACAGGAGTGGCCGCGCCGCAATACTCGCACGTGACACGCTTGAATCGCTCCGATAGTTCGTGAGATGCGCCCGCGGCCTCGGCGGCGCGCTCCACGGTCTTCCAAACAGTTTCGGGGAGTTGCAGATTTTCCAGGTCTTGCGCGATATCGTCAATGCGCCCCAATAACGAAAGCGGATTCCGCAGGGCGGTCAACGCGCTCCAGCCGAGGCTGGCGGCGGTGCCCATCCAGGCCTGCTGCCCCATTTCGATCATCACGCCGTCGGGCGCGTCCTCGATGGTGACGGTGAGCGCGGTCTGCCCGCCCGATTGTGTGCCAGGCCGCGTGCCAATCTGGACGAACATTTTGTCGCTGGCGCCAAATGTCTGGGCGTGGATGTTGGTGCGGTTGAATTCCGCCAGCAGGGCCTGCGCCACATCCACCGGGGTGATTTTGCCGTGGAAAAATCGTCGATTCATGTTTTGCATTATAATCTTCTTTGCATCCTCTTTGATAATGATTACGAAAATGAATCACCTTAGTTTTAAACAACGAACCCTCGCCGCCTTCCTGACCGTAGGTCTGCTGGCCGCCTTCCTGATTTTTTCCGCGCCGACGGTTGTCCGCGCGCAGCAGATCGTTTCATGCGCCGCGTCGGGGGGGGCGTTGGGCGAGACGTACGTCACTGTAAACAGCGATCAGGCCCAGGTCAACGTGCGAAGCGGACCGAATTCCTACCAGTATGGCAAGATCGGAATCCTTCTCACGTTCGAATCCGCCCCCGCGGTTGGAAGATCCCCGGGCGGCGAATGGATTCAGATCTCGTGTCCGAGCGCGTTCGGCGGCACGGGTTGGGTGTATGCCGCCAACGTAACGTTGACCGCGGCTGGCGAACTGCCTGTGGTCACCATCCCTCCCACCGCCACGCCGCTGATCACCGACACCGTGGACCCGGCGCTGGCCGCGGAATTTCCACCCGTTCAGCCCACAGCGACACGTTTGCCAACCTTCACTCCCGCCGCGCCGCACTTGCTTCCCACGTTCACAGAAACGCCCACGATCTCTTTGAACGGAAATTTGCAGGGCGCTTTGATCCTTGTGATCGGCGTGCCTGGATTGGCGATCCTGCTCCTGTCTTTCCTTTTCAAACATTGAGTTTTTCATGGTTTCGCGTTCGGTAAAATTTTTGATTTTCTTCCTTCTCTTTTTGGGAGTGGGGATGTTGGCGCTCGCCCTGCCTTTTACGCGGACGGCGCAGGCGCAACAGCCGACAGGATCGGTACCCACGGTGACAGGCACCCCGCGCGGCCCCTATATCACCGTCAACCTCGATGTGGATTTTGTGAACGTGCGCTCTGGTCCGAGCGAGTATTTTTATCCCAAGATCATCGGTATCCTGTTGCGCGGACAGACCGCGCCCGCGCTGGGGCGTTCGCCCGATGGCTCATGGATTCAGGTTTACTATGTGGGGGTGCCCGGTAATACAGGCTGGGTATACGCTCCCAATGTCAGTCTCAATTCTGCTGGTTTTCTGCCAATTGTGGAACCGCCGCCAACGCCCACCCCGCCTGCCTCGCCGACCATCAACCCCACGTTCGAAGCGGCCTTCATCCCGCCTCAAACTCCGACGCGTCTACCGACGTTTACTCCTCCCCCGCCGTTGGAGAATCCCATTTTTGCAGACAACGCCGAGACCGCCTCGCGCGTCCCGTTGGGGCTGATCGTCCTGTTTCTTGGATTTGTGGGCGGATTGATCGCGGCCATTTCCTTCCTGCGAGGACGATGAAAAAAGGCGGCCATTTGGCCGCCTTTTTTGTATCAACCAACTGTCAGTTATTGCACGAGCACGAACCGCCGCCGCACCCGTCGCCGCATCCGCCTTCGTGGTCGTGGGCCTGATTCGGATTGTTGATCACGAATCCGTTCCCTTTGACGGGGTCGTTCACAAAATCAATGGATGCGCCGCGCAGGTAGTCAATCGAGGCGTTGTCCACCACCAGTTTGACGCCATTGGCGTCGAAGGTGGTGTCCACATCGCGGAAATTGTTGTCGAGCGCCATGCCGAAGTTCACGCCGCAGCATCCGCCGCTGGAGACGTAGACGCGCAGGGCGTAGCCCTCCAGTTTGCGCTCGGCGAGAATGTTTTGCACAGCCTCTGCCGCGGCGGGGGAAATATCCATAACCTGGGTTTCGATTTCGTTGAGCATGTTTCTCTCCTTTGAGCGTACGTTAAAAGTTGACACATGTTATCAGAATAGAATGGGGATGTCAACACAAAACGCGGCCATCAGGGGGCGCGTCGCACCTTTTTCGACAGACCCTCTCTTCCTTCTGGATTTTTCTGCTCGATGAGACGATTCCACCTGTGAGGCGCGACGCGCCCTCGAAACGCCTCTTTCTTGACCTTGCGCGGTTTCCCGACTAAAATGCCCTTCGCCTACCCCTATGTTTGAAAACCTTACCTCCCGCCTCAACCAGGTCTTTGACCAACTGCGCCGCCGCGGAAAACTCTCCGAAGCGGACGTGGATGCCGCGTTGCGCGAAGTACGTCTCGCACTGCTCGAAGCGGACGTGCATTTCAGCGTCGTGAAAACCTTTCTCGCCAAAGTGCGCGAACGCGCTGTCGGTGCGGAGGTATCGAAGGCGTTGAACCCCGGTCAACAAGTGGTCAAGATTGTCAACGAGGAATTGATCGCCTTGCTGGGCGACCCCGCGCCGTTGAATCTGACGGGCCCCAGGCCGCGCGTGATTCTCCTCGCTGGCTTGCAGGGCTCGGGCAAGACGACTGCCGCCGGCAAACTGGCGCGTCTCCTGCGCTCGCGCGGGGAACGCGTGATGCTGGTGGCGGGCGATCCGTACCGTCCCGCCGCGGTGACGCAACTGCAACAACTCGGCGAACGCGTGGATGTCCCCGTGGAGGCCGATCTGAACGTCAAGCCGCCCGAACTGGCGGCGCGCGCGTTGGACAAAGCCCAAAAGGGCGGATACACCGTCGTGATCGTGGACACGGCTGGTCGGTCGCAGTTGGACGCGGAGTTGATGTCCGAGTTGAAGGCGGTCGCGGCGAAGGTCAATCCTGTGGACACGCTGCTCGTGGTGGACGCGATGATCGGCCAGGAAGCGCTCAACATCGCACAGGGATTCCGCGATAACGTGAACATCACAGGCCTGATCATGACCAAAATGGACGGCGACGCGCGCGGCGGCGCGGCCATCTCCGTCCGCTCGGTGACGGGCGTACCGATCAAATTTTTGGGCGTGGGCGAGAAGTTGGACGCGCTCGAAGCGTACGACCCGTCGCGGTTATCGTCGCGCATTCTCGGCATGGGAGACGTGATCGGGCTGATCGAAAAGGCCGAGTCCGCGTTCGACGCGGCGCAGGCGCAAAAATCCGCCGAGCGAATGATGAAGGGACAGTTCACGCTCGAAGATTTTCTCGACCAACTGAAGCAGATGAAAAAGATGGGGCCGCTCAGCCAGATCATGGACATGATGCCTGGGAAGTTGGGCGCGGCCGCGAAACAGATCGACCCCAAAGATGTGGAAAAGAATTTCAAGATGACCGAAGCCATCATCAACTCGATGACGGTCAAGGAACGGCGTGACCCCGACCTGCTCAACGCTTCGCGCCGCCGCCGCATCGCGGCTGGTTCGGGAGTCGAAGTGCAGGATGTGAACCGCCTGATGAAGCAGTTCCGCGAGATGCAGAAGATGATGAAGACTCTGCAGAAATCGGGAATGAAGGGGTTGGGGAAGTTGTTTGGGTAATTCTCTGGTAAAATACTGCCCTGTCAGTTCCAGCCCGTGAGCGCGTTTCCTTTGACGCACCCCTCTCTCACCTGCTGAACCTGCAATTCAAACCGAAACTTTCACCTACAAGGAGTACGTGTTCGATGGTTCGCATTCGTTTACGCCGCATCGGCCTCAAAGGCCAGCCGTCCTATCGCATTGTGGCGGCAGAGAAGGAAAACGCCCGCGATGGCCGCTTCCTCGAAATCCTGGGTCACTACAACCCGCGCAATGATCCCTCCACGCTCACCGTCAAGGAAGACCGCATCTACCACTGGATGAAGAACGGCGCCCAGCCGACCGAGTCGGTGGAGCAGATCTTCAAGAGCGCGGGAATCCTCGACCGCTTCGAGCGCTTCAAGAAGGGCGAGGCTGTGGAAACGCTTGTCGCGGAAGGCGCGGAGGCAATCGCCAAGCGCGCGCCGAAGAAGGCCAAGTAGTATTCGTTACGCAGTGCGCAATACCCGTTATTGCGTACTGCGTATTGTGTAAGGAAGCCCGCATGAAAGACCTGATCGAATACATCGCCAAATCGCTGGTGGATCATCCCGAGGAAGTGAAAGTGACCCAATCGGGAAGTGGCAGCCGCGTCCGCCTCGAACTGAAAGTCCACGCGGACGATATGGGCCGCGTCATCGGCAGAAGCGGACGGGTGGCGAATGCCATCCGCACCCTGTTGCGTGTGGCTGCCGAGCGCGACGGCAAACAGGTCACGCTCGACGTTTTGGAACCCTGATGCCCCGCAGAACTTCCCCAGCGCCCGCTGGTTCAGGCTCGCCACGCGGCGAGCCTGTCTATTTGACGGTGGGATTTATCCGACGTCCGCATGGCGTGCGCGGCGAACTTATCATGGACATTCATACGGACTTCCCCGAGCGACTGCGCGCGGGGACGAAAGTCTTCCTCGGCGATGGACACAAACCCGCCAAACTCGCCTCGGCGCGTCCGCATGGGACCTCGATGCTGGTTGCGTTTCAGGGAGTCCGCTCTCCCGAGGAGGCGGGCGCGCTCCGCAACACCTGGGTCTATGTCGCGGCCGCGGACCGTCCGCCCCTGCCCGATGGACAGTTGTACCAGCATCAAATCCTCGGCCTGCGCGTCGTCACCGACGAGGGCCGCGAACTGGGAACATTGACGGACATTTTCGATACAGGCGCAAATCGCGTTTACGTGGTACAAACAGCGGACAATAAAGAAATCCTGCTCCCCGCCATTCCCGACGTGATTTTGAAAACCGATGTGGAACAGGGCGAGATTCAAGTGCATTTGCTGGATGGGTTGGTTTCGGATACGTAGTACGAAATACGAAGTACCCTTAATTGCGTACTGCGTGTTGCATAACGCCTGTTATGGATAAACGCTTCTGGGTCGGCTTCAATCTTGTGAAAGGCATCGGCGCGGTGCGGATGCGCGCCCTGCTTGCATATTTCGATTCGCTCGAAGACGCCTGGCGCGCCTCCCCCGATCAATTGCAGGAAGCAGGCCTCAGTTCCAAATTGATCGAGATGGTGACGAAAGTCCGCGCGGGCGTGGACCTGGAAAAGATCTGGGCCCAGATCGAAGCGCAGGGCATCAGCGTCCTGACATGGGACGATGAACTGTATCCGCCGCGGCTGAAAGAGATCGAGCAACCCCCGCCTGTCATTTACGTTCGCGGCGGCATCACTCTGGACGATCATTTCGCGGTTGCCATAGTTGGGACGCGCCGCATCACCCCGTATGGAAGGCAGATCACCGAAGAGTTGGCATCCTTCCTCGCGGGCCAGGGCGTGACGGTCGTCTCTGGCCTGGCGCGCGGCGTGGACGCGGCGGCGCACTCCGCCGCGCTCAAGGCGGGCGGACGCACGATCGGCGTGCTCGGCTCGGGTGTGGATAAAATCTATCCGCCCGAACATTTGCCGATGGCTGAGAAAATGATGAAGCAGGGCGCAGTGGTCAGCGATTATGCTGTTGGGACCGCGCCCGAATCAACCAACTTCCCGCCGCGCAACCGCATCATCTCGGGGCTTTCGATGGCGACTGTCGTCATCGAAGCGGGCGTGACCAGCGGCGCGCTTATCACCGCTGAGTTCGCCGCCGAGCAGGGACGCGAAGTCTTTGCAGTGCCTGGGAGCATTCTTGCCCCGCAGAGCAAAGGCACGAACAAACTCATCCAGAATGGCGCGCACCCGTTATTATCTCCGCAGGACCTGGTGCAGGCGCTCAACCTGACGCGTGCGGGAGAATTCAAAGCCGCGCGCAAAGCCATCCCTGCCGACGCGCTCGAGGCGCAATTGCTCTCGGCGCTTGGCGATGAACCTGTCCATGTGGACGAGATTCGCAACGCGACGGGCTTGCCGATTGAGAAAGTCTCCGCTACACTTACGTTGATGGAATTAAAAGGAATGGTGCGACAGGTGGGCGGGAT
Source organism: Anaerolinea thermophila (assembly GCA_020722375.1). Classification (GTDB taxonomy): domain Bacteria; phylum Chloroflexota; class Anaerolineae; order Anaerolineales; family Villigracilaceae; genus Denitrolinea. Next base: position 30,827 of record DYKX01000002.1, on the reverse strand, counting down.
GAACTACATCTCCGTTCGCGAGGGGCAGGGCGTGTATGAAGTAGACGAGTAGATATGCGCAGGTACATAGGTACACGTACACACGTGCACACGGAATACGCAGTACGAACCATGTAACCATCAAACTACGTAACCAACGAACTAAAATGACCGATATTCTTGACCATACTTACGCCGTGATCATGGCGGGCGGTGGCGGTACACGCCTCTGGCCGTTGTCGCGCCGCAACAAACCCAAACAGATGCTCCCGCTGTTGGAGCAGCATCATACGTTGTTCCAGACCACCGTGAAGCGGCTGGACGGGTTGTTGACACCCGACCGCATCTACGTGGTGACCGTCGCCGAGCAGGCCGACAGTCTGCGCGAGCAATCGCCTGAAATCCCCGCGGAAAATTTTCTGCTCGAGCCTGTGCCGCGCGGCACCGCCTCAGTGGTTGGGTTGGCGGCGCAGGTCTTGCGCGAGCGCGACCCCGAAGCGGTGATGGCCGTTTTGGCCGCCGACCATTTCATCCGTAACCGCGACCTGTTTCATTTGTTAATCCGCGTGGCGGTGGACGTGGCTGAGAAGGGCTACCTCGTCACGCTGGGCATCACGCCCACCTACGCGGCCACGGGATACGGGTATATCCAACGCGGCGAGGCGATTCCCGAGCGTGTCATCTACCCCGTGTACCGCGTCTCGAAGTTCAAGGAGAAGCCCAGCGAGGCGCAGGCACGCGAGATGCTTTCGACGGGCGACCACTCGTGGAACTCGGGCATGTTCGTCTGGCGCGCGGACTCCATCCTGGAAGAGATTGGCAGACAACTGCCGAAGTTGAAGTCAACGCTCGAGGAGATCGCGGCCGCCTCCACGTCCGCGCGACGCGAGGAGATCCTCCAGCGCGTCTGGCTGGACCTCGAGACGGTCACTGTTGACTATGGAGTCATGGAAAACGCCGACAGGGTGGCCGTCCTGCCCGCGGGTGGACTCGAGTGGAGCGATGTCGGTTCGTGGGATTCGCTCTTCGATGTGCTCCTGCCCGACAAGAATGGCAACATCGTCTTCGCCGGGAATCACATTGGCGAAGATACGCATCATTCGCTGGTGTATGGTAATAATAGCGAGCGACTGGTCGTCACGATTGGCGTGGATGACCTGATCGTGGTGGACACGGGCGACGTTCTGTTGGTCTGTCACAAGGACCACGCCCAGAAGGTCCGTAACGTCGTGGAAAATTTGAAAAATTCGAAGCGAGAAAAATATATTTAGGACAGCGAGCAGATCAACCGCTCTCCGATCCTGGAGGTTTTGTGGAAGCGTATTGCATGAAGTGTAAGACCAAGCAGGAAATGAAAGACCCGCAGGCGGGATTTAACGCCAAGGGGTCGCCTGTGACGATCGGCGTGTGTCCCGTTTGTGGAACGAAGTTGTATCGGATGGGCAGGACCGACGCGCACGCGTCACTGACCCCGCCTGAGAAGCCAGCCAAAATCGAGAAGCCGCGTCACGGTAAACTGGTGATCGTGGAATCGCCCGCCAAAGCCAAAACGGTGGGACGTTTCCTCGGCAAGGGTTATACCGTGCGCGCCTCGGTCGGTCACATCCGCGACCTCCTGCGTTCGTCGCTCTCGGTGGACGTGGAAAACGATTTCGCGCCGAAGTATCGCGTGCCGAACGAGAAGAAGAGCGTCGTCAAGGAATTGAAAAAACTGGCGAAGGAGCACGCCGAAGTCTATCTCGCCACCGACCCCGACCGCGAAGGCGAGGCGATCTCGTGGCACCTGATGGAAGCGGCCGAGATCGAACCGAGCGTGACGCGCCGCGTGGTCTTCCATGAGATCACCGAGCCTGCCATCCACGATGCGTTCTCGCATCCGCGCGAGATCGACATGAACCTGGTCAACGCCCAGCAGGCGCGCCGCGTGCTGGACCGACTCGTCGGTTACAGCATCAGCCCGATCCTGTGGGAAAAGGTGCGCTCGCGCCTCTCGGCGGGACGCGTGCAATCGGTGGCTTTGCGCCTGATCGTGGACCGTGAACGCGAGATCGAGAATTTCATCCCCGTGGAATACTGGTCCATCGGGGCCGAATTCCAGCCCGAAGGCCTGAAGCAATCTTTCCTCACCAAACTGGCGCGCATTGATGATGTGGAACCCGAACTGCCCAACGAGGAGGCGGTCAAGCCCATCCTCGTGGATATGGAAAAGGCCGCGTACAGCATCACAAAGATCAAGCGCGGCGAGCGTCGGCGCAAACCGTACGCGCCGTTCACCACGTCCACCCTGCAACAGGAGGCCTCGCGCAAACTGGGCTTCACCGCCAAGCGGACGATGGCGCTCGCGCAGGGACTCTACGAAGGCCAGGATGTGGGCAACGGCGGCACGACGGGTCTTATCACCTACATGCGCACCGATTCGACCAACGTCTCCGAACTGGCGCAGAAGGAAGCGCGCGAATACGTGATGGGTAAATACGGCGCGGAATACCTGCCCGATGAACCGCCTGTCTATCGCACCCGCAGCGCGAACGCGCAGGAAGCGCACGAGGCCATCCGTCCCACCTCGGTGATGCGCGAACCCGAAAAAGTAAAGGCGTTCCTCGAGCCTGCCATGTTCAAACTGTATCAACTCATCTGGCAGAGATTCGTCGCCTCGCAAATGGAATCCGCCGTGTACGACACATTGCAGGTGGAAGTGACGGGCAGGACCGACGCGCACGAATACCTCCTGCGCGCTTCGGGCTCGGTGGTCAAGTTCCTCGGCTTTCACATTGTCTACCAGGAAGCCAGGAACGAGGATGTCAAATCCGAGGAGGATGAGGAAGAAAGCGTCCGCATCCCCGCGGGACTGGAGGAGGGACAGCGCCAGGCACTGGTCCGCCTCATCCCCGAACAACATTTCACCCAGCCCCCGCCGCGTTACAGCGAAGCGTCGCTGGTGGCCACGCTCGAAGAAAACGGGATCGGCCGCCCGTCCACGTACGCGCCGACGATCTCCACCATCCAGCAACGCGGCTACGTCGAACGCGTGGACAAGCGCCTCGTCCCAACCGAGACGGGTGTCCTCGTCAACGACCTGATGATGCAATACTTCACCGACATCGTGGACTATCAGTTCACGGCGCGCATGGAGGAAGACCTCGACAAGATCGCCGAGGGACAGGACACCTGGGTGCATGTGATGCGCGAATTCTGGGTCCCGTTCTCCGCCGACCTGGCGCGGGCGCAGGCCGAGATGCCCGTCACCAAGTCTGGTCCTGAACCGATCGGGCGGCAATGTCCCGAAGACGGCGGCGAGTTGGTCATCCGCTACGGGCGTTTCGGCAAATTCATCTCGTGCGCCAATTTCCCCACCTGCCGTTACACCGAGCCGTGGCTCGAAAAGATCGGCGTAAAATGTCCGAAGGACGGCGGCGAAATGGTGGAACGCAAAACCCGCCGCGGCCGCACGTTCTACGGATGCGCAAATTATCCGAACTGCGATTTCACCACGTGGAAAAAACCGCTCTCGGTTCCGTGTCCCAAATGTCACGGATTGCTCGTCATCGCCAATAAGCGCGAGGCGCAATGCACAAATTGCTCTGAAACATTTTTGTTGGAAGATGTCCAGCCTGAAGTTGTAGTGTAGAACAAGTTGCCAACTTGTTCCGTGCGCAAAATGGCATTTTGCGCTGCAGAAAGGAAACCATGCATTTCACTCCTCTTGCATATCTCGATCCTGGTTCTGGTTCGTTCCTGCTCCAGATTCTGCTCGCGGCCCTGCTTGCCATCGGCGTTGCCGTGCGGGCTTCGTGGGGCAAGATCAAAAAACTTTTTGGAAAAGGCCAGGCGGACGAATTGACTGACGACGATGCCGACGAAAAATAACGACTCCCTCGGCGCCTCCTTTCGGGACCCGAGCGGATTCCTGTTTTCTCGCGGCGGGATTCTCTACCGACAGGTCAACCGCGCCTGCGCCGACGATTTTTCGCGCCTGACCGAATCGGGTCTCTACGAAAAACTCGTCAAGGCGGGGTTGCTCATCCCGCACGCCGAAGTGGATGAGAAACCCGCCGAGCCTGCGCTGGCATTCAAGGTCATCCGTCCCGAGCGCGTGCCGTTCATCTCGTATCCGTACGAGTGGTCGTTCTCTCAGTTGAAGGATGCCGCGCTCGCGACGCTTTCCATCCAAAAGCGCGCCCTCAAGGCGGGCATGTCGCTCAAGGACGCCAGCGCGTACAACATCCAATTCGTCAATGGCAAGCCGATTCTGATCGACACGCTTTCGTTCGAGACCTACCAGGAAGGCAGACCGTGGGACGCGTATCGCCAGTTCTGCCAGCACTTCCTCGCGCCGCTGGCGTTGATGTCGCACGTGGATATCCGCCTCGGACAACTCCTGCGCGTCTACATTGACGGTATCCCGCTCGACCTGGCCAGCCGCCTGCTTCCCGCCTCCACGCGCCTGAACTTTGGGCTGTTGGCGCACATCCACCTCCACGCCTCCGCCCAGACGCGTTACGCCGACGCAGACGTCAAATTATCTGCTCCGAAAGGCGGCGTGAGCAGGAACGCGTTCATCGGTTTGATCGAGAGCCTCGAAGGCGCGGTCAAAAAGTTGGCGTGGAAACCTGCTGGCACGGAGTGGGGCAATTACTACGAGATCACTAATTACACGGATACCGCCTTCACGCACAAGAAGGAAATCATCTCTGGCTGGCTGAAGGATGTGGCTCCCGCGTCCGTTTGGGATCTGGGCGCGAACAACGGCGAATTCAGCCGCCTCGCGAGCACGCTGGGAATCCCCACCGTCGCATGGGATATCGATCCCTCCGCCGTGGAGCAGGATTACCTGCGAATCAGATCCGAGAAGGAGCAGAGCCTGCTTCCGCTGGTGCTCGACCTGACCAATCCCAGCCCCGCGCTGGGGTGGGCCAACGAGGAGCGCGATTCTCTCGGTCAACGCGGCCCCGTGGACATGGTCTTCACGCTGGCGCTCATCCACCATCTGGCCATCTCGAACAACGTCCCGCTCCCGCGTCTGGCGGATTTCTTCACGGGGCTCTGTCGGTGGCTGGTCATCGAATGGGTCCCAAAGACCGACTCCCAGGTCCAGAAATTGCTGCGAACGCGCAGGGACATCTTCGACGGGTACACGCGCGAGGGCTTTGAATCCGCCTTCGGGACGCGCTTCCACATCCGCGCATCTGTGGATGTAAACCAGTCTGAGCGAAGAATGTACTTGCTTGAGAGGAAGAAATAGTCCCTTTGTACGTTGGCGGTTTGGGCAGGAAACTGTATAATGGAAGTATCAACGAATAAGGAGCGAGGTATGCGCCTTCCTGAATTTTTCAAGACCCCTCGAGTTGCCGCGATCACAGGCGTTGTCCTTGGATTGGCCCTTGGCCTGTTGGTAGGTTGGGTACTATGGCCAGTGCAATACACAGACGCTGTGCCCAAAATCCTGAGTCAACGCTATCAGGAGGAATACCTGCGCATGGCAGTGGATTCGTATCGTCTTAACAAGGATGTGGGACTGGCGCTCCAGCGTTGGGCCGATCTCGGGCCAAACGCCCCAGCCCTTCTCCAGGCAGTTGAAGATAACCCAGGCTCGCGACGAAATGCCGTAGAGGATTTTCGGGCGGCGATCGAAAGTCAGCTCGGCCCCATCCCTGCCTCTCCCGATACACCCCCGCCGACTTCAGCCGCTGAAGAACCCGCGGCAACACCATCGAGCCCAGTCAGCCCCTGGGTCTGGCTTGTCGGTTCCATTCTTGCATTGGGCGTCATTGGCGGCGCGGTCTATTTATACCTGCTCAAACCTCTCTTTGCGAAACGACCCGCAACAGGAGAAGTCTCCGCGGCACAGCAAGCGCAGCAGATCAATCGTTCGGTGGAGAAAACCGATTTTACAGGTCTTGGCCTGGCCAAGCCCATTACGCAAAACATGACCACCTACGTTCTGGGCGATGACCTGTACGACGAGTCGTTCAGCATCGATTCGCCAGCGGGTGAATTCCTCGGCGAATACGGCGTGGGTGTCTCTGAGACCATGGGGGTGGGTGAGCCCAAGAAAGTGACCGCCGTCGAGATCTGGCTGTTCGACAAGAACGACATCAAGACCGCCACCAAAGTCCTGATGAGCGCGCACGCATACGCCGACCCGAACATCCGCGCACGGCTGGAGGCCAAAGGCGAACTGGTCCTGATTCAGCCGCAGGGACAAGTGGTGCTCGAAACCGCCACCCTCCAACTCCTCGCCACCGTGGTGGACCTCGAGTATGGCCGCGGCAACCTGCCCGATAAAAGTTACTTCGAACGCATCACGCTCGAACTGGCCATCTGGCCGAAGCAATAAAAATTCTGGCTCCCGAAAGGGAGCCAGTTTCTTTACATCGTTTCCAGCATCTGCGCGGCCTTCTCCAGCCGTTCCAGTACTTTTTCTTTCCCGATGATCTCCATACTCTCGAACAGCGGCGGGCTGACCTTTTGTCCCGTCACTGCGACGCGGACGATACCAAAGACCTGATTGGGACTGAGGCCCGATTCTTCGACGTAGGCGCGCATCGGCGGCTCGGCTCGCGCGTGACTGAGGTCGGGCAGCGCGGAAAGGATCTGGTACGCCCTTCGAGCGACCTCCGCCGATTGTTTCGCGTCCAATCCCTTGGCGACCAACTCCTCCGCGTTCGGCTGGACGCTCTCGCGGAAGAAGAACGCGCCAAACGCGAGACAATCGTCCAGGGTGACGAGGCGCTCGCGGAGGAGCGGGGTGATTTTCAGCAGAGTGTCATCCTCCACTTTGAGGCCGTCAGCGAGGAAGTATGGCTTGATACGCGCGGCCAGTTCCTCGGTCGGGAGGAGGCGGATGTGCGTCCCGTTGAAGTGATCCAGTTTTTGGAAGTTGATCGCGGCGGGCGAGGGCGTCAGGTTGTCGATGTTGAATCGCTTCACCATCTGGTCGAGGGTCATCACATCATCCTCCGCCACGCCCCAGCCCATGAGCGCGATCCAATTGAGGACGCCTTCGGGGGTGTAGCCGAGTTCTTTCATATCGCCGAGGAAAATGGAGTGGCCGTCCTTCATGGCTTCGGCGCGGTCGCGCTTGCTCATCTTGCCCTTGCCGCTGGGTTTGAGGAAGACGGAGAGATGCGCGAAGATGGGCTCCTCCCAGCCGAAAGCGCGGATGACGTGAATGTGCAACGGCATGGAGGGCAGCCACTCGGAGCCGCGGATGACGTGTGTGATGCCCATCAGGTGATCGTCCACCATCGCGGCAAGGTGATAGGTGGGCAGGCCGTCGGATTTCAGGAGGACGGAATCATCGAGGGCGGAATTTTCGGTGGTGATGGAGCCGCGCAGGAGGTCGGTGGTGGTGATCGAACCGTCCTTTGGCATTTTGAAGCGGATGACGTATTTCTCCCCCGCGTTCACGCGGCGGCGCGCTTCCTCGGGCGCGAGGAGGCGGCAGGTTCCGTCGTATCGCGGGTTTTGTTTGTTTTTCATCTGTTCCTGCCGCACTTTTTCCAGGCGGTCAGGGGTGCAGAAGCAGGGGAAGGCTTTGCCGAGTTCCACCAATTTCCAGGCGTGCTCGTGGTAGATCGCCCGCCGTTCGGATTGGCGGTACGGTCCATGCGGTCCGCCGATATCGGGGCCTTCATCGTAATGCAGGCCGAGCCAATGCAGGCCGTCAATCAATTCCTGTTCGGCGCCAGGCTCGTAACGCTTCTGGTCGGTGTCTTCGATGCGGAGGATGAACTTGCCGCCCATGCGGCGCGCAAGCAGGAACGGGTAGAGCGCCGAACGCGCGTTGCCGATGTGCATACGTCCTGTAGGGGAGGGGGCGAAGCGGGTGCGAATGGGTTTGGTGATCAAAGGATTTACTCCTGTTTGCGAAATTCACGTTGAGGCGTCTTATTGCCTCAGAACTCCATTTGCCGATGTCGTAGTATCACACTTTCCACCAGCCCGATGCCAAGCATGAGCGAGACGAGACCCGATCCGCCATAACTGATGAATGGAAGCGGCAGTCCAGAAACGGGGATGATATTCATGTTCACGCTGATGTTGACCGCGCCCTGAAAGAAGATCAAGACGGCGATTCCATAACCGATCATCGCACCCGTAAGGTCCTTGGCGAGGTGCGCGGCTCGCAGGCAGCGCCAGACGATGAAAATCAAAATGAAAAGCACCAGTCCCGCGCCGATCATGCCGAACTCCTCCGAGATGGCGGAAAAGATGAAGTCGGTATGGCGGACCTTGAGGAAGCGCAATTGTACCTGTGTCCCGTGACCGTATCCCTGCCCGAGCAATCCGCCCGAGCCGATGGCGACCAATGCCTGTTGCACGTTGTACGTTGCGCCGTATGTAGCGTTTGCATCGGGAAATAAAAAGGTCAAGACGCGGTCACGCTGATATGGCTCAAGGAAAGGAAAGGCAACGCCAACCCCAATGATTCCAATCAGCGCGCCCCAGAGCAAATGCTTGATCTGAATTCCGTTGACCCAGATCATTGCGGCCCAGATGACCATCATCACGATGACGTTGCTCAGGTTGGGTTGGAGCAAAATCCAGATGGCGAGCCCCCAAACCCAGGCCAGGCTTCCGAGAATCCAGTTCAGGTCGCGCGGATTATCCTTCGTCAACTCGAAATAGCGCGCCAGAATCACCACCTCCACCACCTTGGCCAGTTCCGTGGGCTGGATGAACAGACCTGCGATTTGGAACCAACGCGCCGCGCCGAATTGCGGCTGGGCGCTAATGTAGATCATGATGAGCAGGATCATCATCACAATGTACATCGGGATGTAAAGCGCGGTCCAGTAGCGGTAATCAATGCCCGCCACCAGAAAAATGACCACCAGCCCGATGAACGCGAATTGGATCTGGCGCGTCACCGATTGTTCGATCTCGGCGTTGCCTGCGATGGCAGAGCGGATCATCGCCACGCCAAACGCAATGGCGAGGATGATCACGCCCAACAACCAGAAATCAAAATGACGCCATGAAATTCCGCGAGCCATTCACTATCCACCGCGGCTACGCACCGTGCTCCTGAGGGGAATGTCGGCCACCAGTCGCTGCGAACGCCCGTCGCGTTCCAGTCCGATGCGTACTTTATCTGGCTCGATGTCCACGTGCTTCGAGATAACGTCCAGCAGGTCGTCTTTCAGCGCGTCCAATTCGCCCGCTGTCAGGTCGGTGCGGTCATGGATCAGGACCAACTGCAATCGCTCTTTGGCGCTGGCGGCGCTTCGTTTTGGTTTCAAGAAATTGAACATCACTTCCTCCCTAACTTCGTCAGGCGCGCCCACAGACCGTTGCCCGCTTCCAAATCCATCAAGGGCGCATCCTCGCCCTTCAGCCGTTTGGCAATATTGCGGAAGGCCTGTCCCGCGCGGCTCTTTGGGTCGAGCGCTACCGGGTTGCCGCGATTCGTCCCGACGATCACGCCCTCGTCCTCGGGCACGACACCGATCAACTTGATCGCCAGCAAGTCGAGCACATCATCCGCCGAAAGCATATCGTGTTGCCTCACCATTACGGGATTGAGACGATTGATGATCAACGAGGGCGTCCCCTTTTCCTCGGCCTCCAGAATGCCGATGACGCGGTCCGCGTCTCGTACCGCCGAGACTTCGGGGTTGGTCAGCACCAGCACGCGGTCCGCCGCGGCGATGGAATTTTTGAAGCCGCGTTCGATGCCCGCGGGCGAATCGATCAACACCCAGTCCACTTCACTGCGCAACTCGTTGCACAACCGCACCATGTCGGATGGCGTCACGGCGGACTTGTCACGCGTCTGCGCGGCAGGGATGAGATACAGATCGGGCAGTCGCTTGTCGCGGATCATGGCCTGCCGCAATCGGCAGCGCCCCTCGATCACGTCCACCACATCGTACACGATTCGGTTTTCGAGTCCCATCACCACATCGAGATTTCGCAGGCCAATATCCCCGTCAATGCATGCGACGCGGGCCCCGTCCGCGGCAAGCGCCACGGCCAGGTTCGCGACCGCAGTAGTCTTGCCCACGCCGCCTTTTCCAGATGTGATCGTAATGACTTGTGCGCCCATGATTCACCTTAAGATTGATTCGCCTGCCATGTTTCCGATTGGATGATTCCATCTGCCAAAAAATATTTTTCGGGACGTGCTTCGCCGCTTCTTTTCGACGGGGTGGCGGCCGCGCCTCCGATGCGGATTTGCGCCGCTGACAGGTCCAGCCCGCACACGCACGCGGACGCGTCGCCTGCCGCCCCCGCGTGGACGAGTCCGCGCACCCGCCCCCAAACAAGAACGTTCCCGTTGGCGATCACTTCCGCTCCAGGGTTCACGTCTCCCATCACAACGATGTTGCCAGGGGACTCGATGCGCGTCCCCGAGCGGAGCGTCCGCCCGACCCACATTGCCGCGCCCTCGCCCACTTCCTCTGCAGGCGGACGCGTCATCTCCTGTGGGCGCGGTTTCGAAATACGCGTCGCCAGTCCGAGCAGTTGAGCGGTTTTCTCCGTCGTGGGAGATTCGCTCACCACCGCCCAAAGGTTCACGCCCTGTTCCGACAGGCTGTCGCGCAGGTCGGACAGTTCGTTGACGTGGAAGATCCGACTGCCAACATCAATGGCAACGCGCGCTCCTCGAAAAAAAGAGCCGCGCGCTTCGATCTGCTCCATCAGCGCGGTTCGCAACTCCTCCCACGGAGCATTTCCGAGGGAGACGAGCAGGCCGTCGCGCAAACCTTTGATCTGAATCAGGGAATCGGAATCGCTCATTCAAATTTCCCTGTGCAGGGATTTTCCCGGGTCAACGGGCGAATTATAGCATGTCCCATCATCCGCCGCCTGCGGCCAGGTCAATGGCTTTGATCTCGAAATAGGCCTGCATGACACGCGCCACGATGGGCGCCGCCACGGACGCGCCTTCGCCGCCGTTATAGGCAAACGCCAGGATGATGATCTCGGGGTCTTCGAAGGGGGCATAGGCCAATGTCCACGCGTGGGTGGGCCAGGCGCCAAACCGACAGCGATTGGCGGCCAGCGCCACGTTGTCGCAATACTCGGCAGTGCCTGTTTTTCCCGCAATGGCAATCGGGAATTTGACAGGGTCGCCGAAGACCTTGTTCAACGTGCCGCGATGGATGCCGCCCTGGTTGTCAATGACGGCCAGGCGCATTCCCTCCTGCACTTTCTCCACAACGAACGGACTCACGGTCTTGAAGTTGTCTGTTTCTGTGCAATAGGGACCTTCACAGATGTAATCGCGGATCAGTGGTGTCTGTGTAATGTCCCATTTCATCGTGGGGTTGAACGGCGAGATCTGGTAACTGGCCGGGCTTGTCTTTGAATCCGTGACCAGGAACGTGGTCGGGTCATACCATTTTTCCACCACATTCCCCTCGGCGTCCTGCACCTCGCGGACAATGGTGGGTTGCATCAATTTTCCATCATTCGCGATGGTCGCGCCCGACATAAGTACCTGCAACGGTGTGGCGAGGACGTAGCCTTGCCCCACGCTGGCGATATATGTGTCGCCTGTGGACCAGTTCTCGCCCTTGTTGATACGTTTCCATTGCGGGGTGGGGATCAATCCGCCTTGTTCGGCTGGCAGGGCAATGCCCGAAGGCTGGTCGTAGCCGATGGCGCGGGCATATTCCCGCAGGCGCTCGATGCCCAATCCCTGTGGAATTTCATCTTTGTAGCCGCCTCCCAATTTATAGAAACAGACGTTGGACGAATAGGCGATGCAGTGCAGGAAGTCAATGGTCTTGAAGCCTTCCTCGTTGATCACGCCGTTCAGGTTGTAGGTCCAGTCCACGAAGGGACGTTCGATCCCCGCTTCGTTGGCTGCGAATTTTTCAGTGATCACCAACCTGCCGGGCGCCTCGATAATCTTGTCGAGCGTGACCACGCCCTCGTTGAGCGCGCCGGTGGCTGTGGACAATTTAAACGTCGAGCCTGGCGGGAATTCGCTGGAGATGGCGTTGTTCAAAAGCGGTTTGCGCGGATCCTGGCTGAGTTGCTCGTAATAGTAGCCTGGGATGAAGCGCGACATGCGGTTGTTTTCGTAAGTTGGATAGGTGACCATCGCCATGATTTCGCCAGTCTTGGGGTTCATGGCAATGACGACGCCGCTCGAGATGCGCTCCTCTCCGAACCACGTGTTCCACTCCTTGATCTCGTTGACCAGCGCCGCCTCCGCCGCGGACTGGAGACGCGTATCAATCGTCAGGATGACGTTGTGCCCCGGGACGGCCGCGACGGGTGGTTCGAGGTTGCGTAATTCCTTCCCGGCCACATCCTCCTGAATGATGCGCGTGCCGTTCGTGCCAGAGAGAATTTCGTCCAGCGAGAGTTCCACGCCGGCATAGCCCACTTTATCCCGCCCGGGGACGAATCCGCGTGCGCGGTAGTCTGCCTCCAGCGCGGCGGGAATCGGCCCAAGGAACCCGATCACGTTGGAGGTCAGAGACCCGGTCGGGTAGTCGCGAATCGGTTCCACTTCCACTGAAACGCCGGGCCAGTCCATGGCGCGCTCGTTCACGATGCGTGCCGTCGTTTCGTCTACATAGCATTTCACTTTGACGGGAGTATATGGGGAGTTCGAGTCTCCCAATTCCACCAACTGCGCGATGCCCGGGCCTTCCACGCAGGCCGCGAAGAGTTTCGCCTCTTCCACCGTGCCCTGATTGACAGGGACATCGATCAGCGTCGACAACTCACGATAAATGCTTTGGATATCCGCATCGTCGTCTGGAAGTTCTGCGGGAGTGATTACGATATTGTAAGAAGCAACGTTGCGCGCCAAAACATAACCGTTTCGGTCATAGATGATGCCGCGCGGCGCGGGCTCGCTGATGCTGGTGGTGTAATTTTCCACCGCCTGCGCCAGCCAGTCTGCATTTTGCACCACCTGTAAGGTGATCAGGCGCGAGATCAACAGAAAAAGCACCCCCGCCACCACCGCGTAGACGATCAACATGCGCCGTGGTTCCAGCATGGGTTGGGAAACGGGACCAGAACTCAATCTTCCTCCTCGACAGGGTTGACCCATTGTGCCAGGTCACGTATTAACCAGAATACAGGAATTGCCAATAATAAATTCAGCAACATGCTCGGCAGGGTTACCAGGCTGAACGTATCGCCGACGGGAAGGGACCCTCCGGTTAAGTTGATTGTGATGAACGTGAGCAAATGCGAGAACACGGACGCGAGAAATGTGACCGTAAACATGGCAATCAGGGGGGCCTGCCAGATCCTTTTTTGCAGCGCCTTGGCAATGAAAACGGCCGCCAAAAACACGGCAAAAGGAACTATCCATGGCAGACCCGTGACAATTGCCACCATTGCCCCGGCGAGTACAGCCCAGTGCCAGGCAGTCTCCACGCCCTCCTGGAGCGCCCAGGCGATGACAATGACCAACGTCAGGTCGGCGTAACCGGCCAGGAGAGAAATGCGGCTGACGACGGCAGATTGCAAAATGACAGCCAGCGCCAAAATGGGAAAAGCAACAAGATGGCGCATAGGATTAGGGCGTAACGGTGGGGATCAGCGACTCGATGTTGACGGGACGGAAGTTGGTAATGATGAGGACGATGGCGAGTCGCGAAAAATCGACGGCCGGCTGGACGGACGCCTGCTGGAAGAGGTCTGCTTCGCGCTTACGGATGTTGGTCACCTGCCCGATGATCAGGTCGGTCGGGTAGCCGCCTCCCAGCCCCGACGTCAGGACGAGATCGCCATCCTCGATGGTCACATCCTGCGGAATCAGGTTCAGAGAAAGATCGCCGGTGACAGACCCGCTCAGGATTGCCTCGATGTCCGAGTTTTGCAGGTGGACGTTGATCGCTGACACGGGGTCGGTGATCAACTGGATGCGGGCCGCGTCCGCGATGACCGCGTCCACGCGGCCAACGAGACCCTGCTCGGTGATGACGGGCATGCCGCGCAGGAGGCCGTCGTTCGAGCCGCGGTTGATGATGATGTAATGCAAAAACGGACTCGGGTCCCGCCCGATCACGTCCGCCGCGACGTAACTCGATTCGGGGTTGGCCCGCGAGTAGTCCACGAGCGCGGCGAGGGTGTCCACCTGGCTGGCGCGCTCCGATAGTTCGATGACTTGTGCGCGCAAGGCCGCGTTCTCCGATTCCAGTTCGGCGTTCCGCTGACGCAGGGAGGCCACGTCACGCGGCGCGGCGAAAAAATCCTGAATGGCAACATAGCGCGTGGAAAACCAACTTTGAATGTCAACGAGCGAGCCAGTGAACCAGTTGGAGGCGGAACTGAAGTAGCCGCCAAAAGCCAGCGCCAGGATTCCCCCTACCACCAGAAATATGATCGTTGTCTGTAATGAACGGGAAAGCAGGTCTCTCATTTTTGATTGGCGGGCAGTTACGCGCTGTGGCGTGTGCTGCCGCGTTCCAGCCCGACCAGATACCGACTCAGGTTTTCAAAATCTTCGAAGATCATACCAGCGCCGCGCGCCACGCAGGTGAGCGGATCTTCCGCCACCCAAACGCGCAGTTTTAATTCGTCTGAAAGGCGTTCGGCCAATCCCTGCAGGAGCGCACCGCCGCCTGCGAGGCAGATGCCTACATCCATCAGATCAGCGACAATCTCAGGGGGGATCTCGTCCAGCGCGTCGCGCACCGTATCCACGATCACCTGCACCGAGACGGCCAGCGCCTCGCGCATTTCCACGGAGGAGACCTGGATGGTCTCTGGCAGGCCAGTGACGAGATTGCGCCCGCGCACCTCGGCGGTCTTTTCGGCGGGCAGGGGATAGGCCGAGCCGATGTTCCATTTGAGCTGCTCGGCGACCCCTTCACCGATCAACAGGTTGTACTTGTTGCGCAGGTACTGGACGATATCCTGATCCATCTCGTCGCCCGCCACGCGCAGGGACCTGGAGACGACCACGCCGCTCATGGACATGACCGCCACTTCGGTCGTCCCGCCGCCGATGTCCACCACCATCGAGCCGCGAATCTCGCCGATGGGCAGACCCGCCCCGAGGGCGGCCGCGATCGGCTCTTCGATCAGGAAGGCCTGTCTCGCTCCCGCCGCCATGACCGCGTCGTAGACGGCGCGTTTTTCCACTTCGGTCACGCCAGTGGGGATGCCCACCACCACGCGCGGGCGCGGCAATGGGACCACGCTTTGCTCGTGGACCTTGCCGATGAAGTATTCCAACATGCTTTGGGTCACATCGAATTCCGAGATGACGCCGTCTCGCAACGGGCGGACCGCCACCACGTTTGTGGGGGTGCGTCCTGCCATCTCTTTTGCTTCCAAGCCGATCGCAAGTGGCTGTCGAAGGCGTTTATCAATCGTCACCCAGGACGGCTCATTGATTACGATCCCCTTGCCTCGGACATGCACCAGGGTGTTCGCGGTGCCCAAGTCAATGGCAATGTCGAGAGAGAAAAGGCCTAAAAGCCAGTTTAATGGGTTGAAGGCCAAAGTGGGCTCCTCAGTGAAAGTCTGCGTGAACTTGCTGGTTTAGAGCCTATCCGAATATCGGATTGCAGACTTCCAGTCTGCCTGGCCGGGCGGACTCAAGTCCGCGCTCCGAGGTTTTTTCGGATAGGTTCTTAGTATTATACCATGAGGTTTTTTAATGGAATTTGCGTAACGATTTCGGTCAGATTGGGGTTACTATTTCAAGAACTTCTTCAACCTTTTCATTCGGGAGGAACCCATGTCCAAGACCGCGATTGTAACCGACAGCACCGCCTGGATTCCCAGGGAATTCATTGACCAGTACAATATCACTGTTGCCCCGCTGGTGCTCATTTGGGAGGAGGAAAACCTGAACGACGGCGTGGATATCCAGCCGCAGGAATTCTACGCCCGCATCAAGACCGCCAAAGTGATGCCGACCACCTCGCAGGTGCCGATCGTGACCATGCAAAACATCTTCGAGGGACTGCTCGACAAGGGATTCGACGTCCTTGGCGTTTTCATCTCTTCGAAACTTTCCGGGACCATTCAATCGGCCATTCAGGGACGGGAGGCGCTCAGCAAGGGACAGGATAAAGTCCACATCGTGGACAGTCAGTCCACCGCCATGGCGATGGGGTTTCAGGTATTGGCCGCGGCCCGCGCAGTTGCCGATGGCGCCAGCGCAGCAGACGCCAAAGCCGTTGCTGAAAAAGCGCGCGACCACACCGGCGTCTACTTCGCGGTGGAGACGCTGGAATTCCTGCATCGCGGCGGACGCATCGGCGGCGCAACGCGTTTCATCGGTACGGCATTGAATATGAAGCCGGTCCTGGCCGTCATTGACGGACGCGTGGAAGCCATCGAACGCATCCGCACGAAGGGCAAGGCGCTCGATCGCGTGCTCGAACTGGTCGCCGAGAAGACAAAGGGACAATCTCCCATCCGAATCGCCTCCTTACATGCCAACGCGCCAGACGAAGCGCGCTCGCTTCTGGACCGCGCCGCGAAAGAGTTGAACGCCACGGAAAGCATTTTCACGGAAGTCAGTCCGGTGATTGGGAACCACGCCGGGCCGGGGACGGTCGGGCTGGCGTACATGTACGGGATGTAAACGCCTGTCGAGACGAGACCGCCTCCTCCGTCGGGATGAGGCGGTTTTTTGTCACAAGTTTTTGGAGTTGGCAGGTTTACAGGCACGCAAAGCCGCGAGAATTTCCGTGCCATGTTCGAAGCGCTGGCAACTGGACAGTCGTCTGTGCAAATTTCGCTTCGACCACTGGATCGCATCTTCCGCCTCGGCGCGGGGACGGCCCTCGCGGTGGTGGGCATCAGCGGCGGAAACTGGTTGTTGATCGTGCTGGGTGCGTTGCTGGCGTTCCTGGGTGTGTATGACCGCTGTCCGATCTGGCGGGCGATCACAGGCTGGTGGCGCGAGCGCATGAGCCATTCCTAATTCAGAACCCCCGTTTTCTTCCAAAAAAAAACGGGGGTTCTGGTTTCCTTATTTCAGGCGGGTATAATCGGGGCATGACTCATTCCACGCCACTCGTCATCGGCATCGCGGGCGGATCGGGTTCGGGCAAAACGACCGTCGCGCAGGAGATTTTGCAGCGCGTCGGCCCTTCTCGAATTGCCTTTCTTCAACACGATGCGTACTACAAAGATTTGAGCGGACTGCCGCCCGCCCAGCGCGCGGAGGTCAACTTTGACCACCCCAACTCGCTCGAAACAGAATTGCTCATCAAGCACATCGAACAACTCAAGAGCGGACAATCCGTCGAAGTCCCCATCTATGACTTTGCGCATCACAGCCGCACGGATCGGACGTTCACTGTCCAGCCGCGCGGCGTGATTCTCGTAGAGGGGATTCTCATCTTTGTGG
The DNA here is from genome assembly GCA_020722375.1 of Anaerolinea thermophila. GTDB lineage: Bacteria > Chloroflexota > Anaerolineae > Anaerolineales > Villigracilaceae > Denitrolinea. The sequence continues at coordinate 13,552 of DYKX01000002.1, read as the reverse complement.
AACCCGCGTTGCGCGATATCTGCGACGTGAAAATTTTCGTGGACACCGACTCGGACATCCGCCTCATCCGCCGCATTCAGCGGGACATCGCCGAGCGCGGACGAACCGTGGAGATGGTGGTGAAGCAGTATCTCAACACTGTCCGCCCGATGCACCTGGAGTTTGTGGAACCGTCCAAGCGCTATGCGGACGTGATTATCCCTGAAGGAGGGATGAACGTGGCCGCGTTGGATATGGTGGCGGCGCGCATCGAGGCGCTGTTGGTCGGATAGTCGCATGGCCTCGTAGTTTGTACTGCGTATTGCGTATTCCGTGTGTATGTGTTTACCTGTTTACCTGTGTACCTGTCTACCCATTTACCTGTGTACGTTATCATCACTCCCAAGGAGCCCCCAAATGAAAAAGCAATGGAATAAACCGCCCGAAATGGAAATTGACCCGAAGAAGAAATACACCGCCCACATGAAAACGGATGTCGGCACGATGGTCATTGAGTTGTTCGCGGACAAGACCCCGAAAACGGTCAATAACTTTGTGTTCCTCGCACGTCAGGGATTTTACGAGGGCGTCATCTTCCACCGTGTCATCGCCAATTTCATGGCGCAGGGCGGCGACCCGACGGGAATTGGCTCAGGTGGACCCGGCTACCGTTTCGAGGATGAATTCCATCCCTCGCTGAAGCACGACAAGCCGGGTGTGCTCTCGATGGCGAACGCGGGACCGAACACCAACGGTTCACAGTTCTTCATCACGCACGTCCCGACGCCGCACCTGGATGGTCGTCACAGCGTCTTCGGGCAGGTTGTCGAAGGCCTGGACGTGTTGATGGCGATCAAGCCGCGCAACCCGCAGTCACCTGAATATCCTGGTGTGAAAATTCTCAGCGTTGAAATTGTTGAGAGTTGAATCTTTTGTACACGGATTACGCGGATTTTACAGCGTCACACGGATTTCCTTTTTTAAACTTCCTTGTAAATCCATCCCATCCGTGAGATCCGTGTACTGCATCGAATGAACCCAAAAACGCGGACGACCATCCTGCGAATCCTCGCGGTGCTGGCGGTCATTGGCATCAGCGCGTACGTATTCTCCATCCGTGAGCGCGTGGACGAGTTCGCGGCCTACGGCTACCCTGGCATCTTCCTCATCGCGTTGCTGTCGAATGCCACAGTTCTTCTTCCCGCGCCAGGGATCGCAATCGTGTTCGCGATGGGGAGCGTGTTCCATCCGCTGGGCGTGGCGCTGGCGGCGGGCGCGGGCGGCGCGCTCGGCGAGTTGAGCGGCTACCTCGCGGGCTTCGGCGGACAGGCCGTGGTGGAGAATACGGCCGCGTACGCGCGCGTCCAGCCCTGGGTCCAGAAATGGGGCGGATGGGCGGTGCTCGCGCTGGCCGCGATCCCGAATCCGTTCTTCGATCTGGCAGGCGTCGCGGCGGGCGCGTCCAAAATGCCCGTCTGGAAATTTTTGATCTTTTGCTGGATCGGACAGACCATCAAAATGGCGACGTTTGCTTTCGCGGGATCAGCGTCGATTCCGCTCTTATTTCGATAGGAGACGATATGACCGACTACTCAAACGTGGACGCGTTCCTCGTTTCAAACCTGGACGCCAGCCTGCGCGAACTTGGACGGCTGGTTGCCCAGCCCAGCATCTCCGCGCAGAAGATCGGGCTGAACGAGTGTGCCGCGCTGGTGGCAGAGATGCTGCGCGCGCGCGGCTTCACGGCGAATATTTATCCGACGGCGGGTTCGCCCGTTGTGGTGGCGGAGCGAAAAGGCAAAAGCGACAAGACCTTGCTCTTTTACAACCACTACGATGTGCAGCCGCCCGAGCCGCTGGAACTGTGGGATTCTCCGCCGTTCGAGCCGCAGATCCGTGACGGCAAGATGTACGGACGCGGCGTGAGCGATGACAAAGGCCATCTCGTGGCGCGTCTCTTCGCACTGGACGCGCTGCTGGCCGAGGGCGAACTTCCGTGCAATGTGAAGTTCATCGTGGAGGGGGAGGAGGAAACCGCCAGCGTGAATTTGGCGAAATTCATCCATGAGAATACCGACTTGCTCAAAGCGGACGCGTGCATCTGGGAATTCGGCGGCGTGGACCACACCGATACGCCCATGCAATATCTCGGCTTGCGCGGCATCCAGTATGTGGAACTCTCGGTGGATTTGCTCTCGACGGACGTTCATTCGGGACTGGGCGGTTCCATCTTTCCGAACGCGGCGTGGCGACTCGTCTGGGCGTTGAACACGCTGAAGGGCGCGGACGAGCGCATCCTCATCCCTGGCTTTTACGATGACGTGAAACCGCCCTCTGCACGCGACCGCGAACTCATGTCCGCGTTGGCGGACGTGACCGAGGAATACAAATCGCGTTACGGCGTGCCGTATTTCATCAAAGGCTTGAAAGGCGGCGACGAACTCAAGATCGAGGAAGTCTTCTCGCCGACCTGTACCATCTGCGGGTTGACCAGCGGCTACCAGGGCCCAGGCTCGAAGACCGTCTTGCCTGCCCGCGCCTCCGCCAAAGTGGACTTCCGCCTCATCCCCGACCAGGACCCGAGCGACATCCTGAAGAAACTGCGCGCCCACCTCGATCGTCTCGGCTTCACTGATGTGAAGATCACCGATCTCGGCGGCGACGCGCCCGCGCGTACCGATCCCGACCATCCGTTCATCCAATTGGTCGTGGCGGCGGCAGAGGAGGTATACGAAAAGCCGATGAGCCTCGTCCCGCTGGTGGGTGGATCGGGACCGAATCATCCATTTGTCCATGTGCTGGGACTGCCCGTCGCGACGGCGGGACTTGGTTATCCCGATACCAAGGCGCACGCGCCGAATGAGAATATTCGACTCGATTTGTATCTCAAGCACGCGCGTCACATGGCGCGGGTGGTGAGGGAATTTGGGGAGGGAAAGTAGGGCAGAGGGCAGAAGCCTCGCGGAGTGGGACGCGAGGCTTTTTATTGGCTTTGGTTCCCCCCGCCTTCTCTGAATGTGACAAACCGCCTCTGGATTGAAATCAGACGTGCGTATATAATCTAATAAGTTGTCCTAAGAATATCCGCGTAAAAACAGGAGGTACGAATGTTAGTTGGCGAAAGAATGTCCCGTCCGCCCATCATCATTGGGCCTGAAATGAGCATCCACGATGCGCTGGCCCTGTTCAAGAAGGAACACATCCGCCGCGCGCCCGTCATCAAGGGCGGCAAGCTCGTCGGTATCGTCTCTGAAAAGGACTTGCTGAACGCGTCCCCCTCTCCTGCCACCACCCTCAGCGTTTGGGAGATGCATTACCTGCTGAGCAAATTGACCGCCGCGGAAGTGATGACCAAAAACGTGATCACCGTCTCCGAGGATACGCCCATCGAGGAGGCGGCCCGCATCATGGCGGACAACAAGATCGGCGGCCTGCCCGTCGTGAAGGGTTCGCGCGTCGTCGGCATCATCACCGAGACCGACCTGTTCAAGATGTTCCTCGAGTTGATGGGCGCCCGCGAGAAGGGTGTGCGCGTCACGGCCCTGATCGAAGACAAGCCAGGCACACTGGCCAAGATCACCAGGGCTATTGCAGATGCGGGCGGAAACTTCATTGCCTTTGGCCAGTTCGTTGGCGAAGATGTGAGTTCGCGCGTCCTCACCTTCAAGATCAACGGCATGGAGCAGGCGCAGGTCAAAAAGGCGCTCAGTCCGCTCGTCAGCAAGATCTGGGATATCCGCGAAGTGTAATTTCTAAATCCGTACACGGATTACATGGACAAAAAGATTTCACGGAATTTAAAAAAATTCCGTGAAATCCGTCCGCGAAGCATCCGCGTAATCCGTGTACCGTATTTTAAGCGGGGTTAAAACTCTCCCGCCTCATCCGCCATGCGGACAATGCGCGGCGAGAACTTTCCGACCACTTCCACCAAATCGTGCTGCGCGGCGAGGATCGTGTCAATCGGCTTGTACGCCTGCGGAGATTCGTCCAGGCCGCCGCCGAGGAGCGTGACGCCGCGCTCTTTGAGATACGCGTCCCGCGCCGACTTGGCGATGGAGTTCAGCGCGGCCTTGCGGCTCATCATCCGACCCGCGCCGTGTGAGGCCGACTGGAGCGACGCCGCCACCCCAAGCCCCCTGACCAGATAACCCGCGTCTGCCATTGACCCAGGAATGACTCCCAGCACTCCCTTGCCTGCTGGCGTGGCGCCTTTGCGATGGACGATGACTTCGCGTCCATCGGGGAGCCTTTCCCGCCAGGCGAAGTTGTGATGGTTCTCCACCACCGCGGCTTCTTTCAGTCCAACCGCCTCGGCTACGCGGTGATGGATGATGTAGTGATTGGCCGAAGCGAAGCGGCCCGCGAGTTCCATCGAGAGCCAATACTCCTGTCCCTCTTCGGAATCCAGCGAGAGCCAGGCGAGGCGGCGCACGCTCTTATCGAGATGGGGATGCTTCTCCATTGCCAGTTTACTGTAGCGGTCGGCGATTTTGAATCCCACCGAGCGCGATCCACTGTGGGAGAGAAGCGCGAGATACTCGCCTGGCTGCAGACCAAAGAGTGGTTCATGCAGGCGGAACGTTCCCCATTCCACGAAGTGATTTCCTGTGCCGCTGGTGCCGAGTTGTTTGACGGCGTTATCGTGCAGGGTCTGAAGCAGGCGCGTCGCGCTCCAGGCGGAGTCGTCCAGCACGGGATGACTCGCGCGGCGCGAGCCTTTCCACTCCGATCCCATGCCGAAGGCGGTCTCGTTCCACAGCGCGTTTTCGAACAGCGCGGGTTTTTGTCCCAGCAGGTGCGGAGAGACTTCGTAGATGGAGAGGCGCATGCGGCAGGCGATGTCCACACCGACGGCGTACGGGATGACGGCGTTTTCCGTGGCGAGTACGCCGCCGATGGGCAGGCCGTAGCCCACGTGCGCATCGGGCATGAGCGCGCCCGCCACGGTGATGGGCAGACGCATGGCGTTGTCCATTTGGGCGAGAGATTGGTCGTCGATATTTTCGCGCCCCCAAATCGGATAGGACATCGCTTCCTCTCGCAGGTCAGCGACTTCTTTCTCCCTGGGTTGATTTACACGGAGACATTCACGCGCCAAATCGGACAGGACCTCGTCAGCGAGGAAACTGCCTGGGTCCGCGCGCACGGCGGAAAGTCGCGCGAGAACCGTGTCGCGGTCGAGTCCCGACTCAAGAAGGCGCGCGGCCGCATCCTTGGCGACGGCGATGATTTTTCCGTCGGGCCAGCCGTTTAATTTAAGAATTTTTCCAGTAACGATTTCCATGCTGTAATCATACCGCAATTGAAAAAATAAACGCCCCGCGTTTCCGCGAGGCGTTTCGCTCCAAATTGTTCGGCGATCAAGACGACGGATTCCCTTTTTTCTCCAACTTCGACCATGTGTCTTTCAGTGTTACTGTCAAATTGAAGACGGGTTTCTCGGGCGTGGAATCGGGATCGGGCGTGAAGTAGCCTGTCCGCTCGAATTGGATCGACGCGCCAACGCGCATCTTTTTGAGTGACGGCTCGACGTAACTGCTGAGCACTTCGAGCGAGTTGGGATTGATGATGCTGTCCAGGTCGCCGTCATCGGGACGCTCGACCGTAAACAGTTGCGAGTACATGCGGACTTCCGCAGGCAGGGCATGCGCGGCCGAGACCCAGTGAATCGTGCCTTTGACCTTTCGTCCATCGGGCGCGTCGCCGCCGCGCGTGGCAGGATCGTATGTGCAATGGACTTCGGTCACATTCCCCGCATCGTCCTTGACGACGCTCGTGCATTTGACGAGATACGCGTAACGCAAGCGGACTTCGTTTCCTGGGAAAAGACGGAAATACCTGGGCGGCGGCGTTTCGCGGAAATCATCCTGCTCGATATAGAGGACTTTCGAGAACGGGATTTTGCGCGTCCCCGCAGACGGGTCTTCGGGATTGTTGACCGCATCCATCTCCTCGACCTGGCCGTCGGGGTAGTTATCAATGACGAGTTTCAACGGACGCAGGACAGCCATCCGCCGCTGGGCGCGTTTGTTCAGGTCATCGCGGATGATGGCCTCGAGCTGCGCCATCTCCACGTAACTGTCGTTTTTTGTCTCGCCCGTGCTGGTGACAAAGTTGATGATCGCTTCAGGCGTGACGCCGCGGCGGCGGAGGCCTCGAAGCGTGGTGAGGCGCGGATCATCCCAACCGCGCACCACTCCCGTCTCGACGAGTTTCCGCATTTTGCGCTTGCTCATCATGGCATAGGTCAGGTTGAGACGCGTAAACTCGATCTGTCGGCTTGGAAAGGCCTCCAGTTTTTGCAGGAACCACTCGTAAAGCGGACGGTGAATCATATACTCGTTGGAGCAAAGCGAATGGGTGATACCTTCCATCGAGTCGTTCTGTCCATGCGACCAATCGTACATTGGGTAAATGTGCCATTTGTCGCCTGTGCGATGATGGCGCACGTTCATGATGCGGTACATAACGGGGTCGCGCATGAGCAGGTTGGGATGCGACATGTCAATTTTGGCGCGCAGGACGCGGCTTCCTTCTGCGAACTCGCCGTTCTTCATGCGCTCCAACAGGTCGAGATTTTCTTCCACTGACCGATTGCGATACGGTGAATCGATCCCTGGCTTGATGGCGGACTCGGTCTCGCTCCATTTCGTACCTTTGGGCAGGGTGCCGCGTCGCTCGCTCATCTCCTCCTGGGTCTGGTCGTCCACGTAGGCGAGTCCCATCTTGACGAGGCGCACGGCCCAATCGTAGAGAAGATCGAAGTAGTCCGAGGCAAAGGTCACTTTAGCCCATTTGATCCCCAGCCAGGCGGCGTCGTCCTCGATGGCTTCCACAAATTCGGTCTCTTCCTTCGAGGGGTTGGTGTCATCGAAGCGCAGGTACAGCTCGCCGCCGAATTCTTGTGCCGTGAAATAATCAATCAAAAATGCCTTGACGTGTCCGATGTGCAGGTAGCCGTTCGGTTCGGGCGGCAGGCGCGTGCGGACGTAGTTGAAGCGTCCATTTTTCAAGTCTTCGGCAACCGCTTCGCGGATGAAGGCAGGGATGCGGCTTACGGTCTCTTCGGTCATTCTGGTTCCTTGAGGTTATTTAATTTGGTAATTATACACCTTGCCTGAAACGGACGCGCGTGCTAAAATACCGCCCGCTGGACGGGATGCCTGGCATCCTGAAAGCATATTGAGGAGTCGTCCAACGGCAGGACACTACACTCTGGATGTAGGTATCTTGGTTCGAATCCAGGCTCCTCAGCCACCCAGGGCCTTGAGTTTTTCTCAAGGCCCTTTTGACTTGAAATCAAAGCAGTTTCAATCCGTTTTTTTTGTGTGATGCCCATATTAGGCGGGCCTGCCGAGAATTGTCCGATTTGCCTCTTCGATCTCCTCGTAGATTTTCTTTACCTCTTCCTTCATCTCTGCGGATACTCCCACCGTCTGTGGAATGAATTTGACCAGGTCGCGCGCCTGACGCAATAAGTCGCGGACTTGAGCGATGTAGGATAGATCGTTCCTGCCCAATTCAGCGGGAACGGGTACTTCGTGCGCTTTTTGGATCAGAGCACGGGCGCGAAGAATCTTTTCGGCGGTTGTGACGGGTTTAGGCATTTTTACTTGATCCGCCCAATTTGGCTTCCTTAAGTTGGAAACCAAAAATCAGACAAACCGCCAGCAAACCGATCAGGGCAAGCAGAGGCGCACTCATCGAACCCGTCTCAGGTGATTTCAACGCGTCCAGGGCGAGGATGAAAGCAATCCCCGAGATTTGTCCCATCAACAGGAGCAGACCGTTGGAGGTTCCCTCTGGCGCGGGGTATGTCATCTCCGCGCCAAATTGGAACCCGACTGGGCCCGCGCTCAACAGGAAAAATCCAAAGATGAACGAGAAGGCGAGCAGGAGTGCGTAATTGGTCGCATAAGTGATGCCTGCCAGCCCAATCACCGCGCCAAGTACGGCCAGGAGGAGGAATGGAACGCGTTTGTGGGACTTGTCCGAAAGCGGGGGGATGATCACCGCGCCGAGAATCCCGCCAAAGATCATCATCCCGCCAGCGTCGCCTGCCTGTGTGGCGGTGAAATGCCGCGGCGAGAGGATCTGCTCGATCCACGTGGTGACCGCGTTGAAGGCGCCCAGCCCCACAAAGAAGATGACCATCAGGAAGATGAAATCCCGCTGGCGGATCATTTTGTTTAAACCCTCGAGCGCCAATGAACGGGCTTCCTGTTCGGGCGGACAGGGAGGCGAGGGTGGCCGCTCGCGGCTGAACAGGAAGAAGGCCAGCATGGCTATCACGGAGGCGGCGCCGTAGATGGTCAACATCCCTGGGATGCCCGAGCGAAGCGCCAGGTAGGGCGTGAGCGCCAGTCCAACGAGAATGCCAACGTAAATCGCGAGCGAGCCAAGTCCGCTGGCGGTGGCGCGTTCATTGGCAGGGAACCAGCGCGCGGCATTCGTTGTGATGGCATTGAGGATGAACGGTTGTCCAACTGCAATGCCGATCTGCGCGACCAAGACCCAGGTGTAGTTGTCGGCCATTAAACCGCGGACCAGCCCAAAGGTCCCAGTGAGAATCGCCCCGATCCCGACCCCGACGCGCATCCCGTAGGTGTCGATGATCCATGAAGCAGGGAATGATACAAAAATGTAGACCACCATAAAAATCAGAGAGAGCAGGCCAATGCTGAGGTCGGATACTCCGTAGAAGTGCATGGCATCGGTGGTGATGGCCGCGAAGGTAATCCACAAGAGTTGGTTGAGAGCAATGATGGCCATGAAGGCCAGCAGAACGACCCAGCGATAACCGTAGACTTTGAAGCCGTTTTGTTGCATGATTTTGCCTCCGAGGTGAACTAAAAGAAGAAACCCCCTGGGATTGAAATTGGTTCGTTTGAAGGAATATAATGTCGCCATGAGCGCGGCGCATTTTGTATTTCGCGGCCGTTTGAACGATTTTCTGCAACGGCATCAAAGAGACCGTGAGATCGTCGTCCATTTTCGGGGACGGCAATCCATCAAGCACCTGGCGGAATCGCTCGGAGTGCCGCATCCCGAGATCGGGCGGATTCAAGTCAATGGCGGTGATGAGACGTTGGGGAGAATCGCGCAGGACGGGGATCGTGTCGAAATCCATCCCATCGAAGACGGCTGTACGGTCGAGCCGCGCTTTCTGCTCGATTGTCACCTCGGACGCCTGACCGCGCACCTGCGTATGTTGGGATTCGATTGCCTGTACCAAAACGACTACGAAGATACGCAGATGGCGGAAATATTACAGCGGGAGGGACGCATCCTCCTGACCCGCGACCGCCGCCTGCTGATGCGAAAAGTGGTCCAGCACGGCTATTGCCTGCGCTCGCTCGAACCGCTCGAACAACTGACGGAGGTCATCCAGCGCTTTAATTTGGCGGATAAGTTTCACCCCTTTCATCGCTGCCTGCGCTGCAACCATCCGTTGGAGCCAGTGGACAAGTCCGCGATCCTCGACCGCCTCGAACCGCTGACGAAGAAATACTTCGATGAATTCCACCTCTGTCCCGCCTGTGGACAGGTGTATTGGAAGGGGTCGCATTATGAGAGGATGCAGAAGGTGATTGAGGAGGTGGCGAAGTGACTGTCATCTTGCAGATGACAGTCACTTATTCGTGTAAAATCAGGCAAAGGGAAAAGATACATGCTGCTCACGCCGAAGGATTTCGAAAGCGCAAAGTGACAGTCACTTCCGAAAGTGACTGTCACTTTGCGCCACAGGAGGACAACATGCCACAAGCGCGGAAGGACACACTGGTCTGGCAAGCGGGATTGTATTACCACATTTACAACCGTGGCGCGCGGCGATTAACGATTTTCCGCGAACCAACAAACTATCTGATGGTGATACGAAAAATCAAGGAGTACAGTCAGGCAAACGATATCACCATGATCGCTTATTGCCTGGAACCCAATCATTATCATTTTCTTTGCCGCCAGGACGGGGACGTACCTGCGGGAATTGTGCCGCAATCCGTTTTCAACAGTTATACAAAAGCCTACAATAAACGATACGGCCAAAGCGGGACACTTTTTGAGGGGCGTTTCCGCGCAAAGCCCATTAAATCCCTCTCTCATCTGCTCCATCTTTGCCGTTACATTCATGCAAATCCCGTGAAAGATGGCTTGATCGCCGACCCCGCCGATTGGCCGTATTCCCATTACCTTGAATGGATTGGCAAACGAGACGGCAAACTGGTGGACCGCGAATTCATCGAACGCTACTTCGCCACCCCAAAAGACTACCAGTTGTTCGTTCACGAATATTTGAAGTCCCGCCAATTGCCCGACGATGTAAAGAAGTATTTGGAGGAAATGGAGAAGCAGATTCCAACCAAGTGACAGTCGCCTGGCAGGTGACTGTCACTTGGAGGGCAGAAAATCTCTTGTCTAATCGTGGGTTTGGCTGTATGCTTGGCGAAACGATATTCGTTATTCGATAGTCGGAGCAAGGGAAAAGTCGGCCATGACGGATCAAGAAACTGCTTATACCGAAATTGACAGGCTCGTGAAGAAGTTCAAGGCGATGTCGGGCGCTCAACGCAAGGGCATGAACGAGGACGCGACGCGGCTGGGCTTTATTCTGCCGATGTTCCGCGCGCTGGGTTGGGACATCGAGAACCACAACGAAGTCAGCCCCGAAGAGAAGGTGTCGCGCGGCTGGGTGGATTTTTCGTTCCGCATCGGGAATGTGCCGCGCTATTTCCTTGAAACCAAGCGCGCCTCCGAAGATTTGAACGATCCCCGTTGGGTGAAGCAGGCGATTGATTATTCGTGGACAAAATCGGTGACATGGGCTTTGCTCTCGGACTTCGAGGGCCTGAGGGTGTTCAACGCCGAATGGAAGGAAGAGAATCCGTTCCGCGCGCAGTTCATCGAGTTCAACGTGGATACGTATCTGGGCGACTTCAATCGCTTGTGGTGGCTCTCTCGTGCAGAGACCGCTCAACGTCGGTTGGATGCGGAGGCGGAGAAGGTCGGGAAGAAGGACAAGCGCCAGCCCGTCAGCCAGATTCTGTTCGACGATTTGAAGACGTGGCGCGGGAAACTGTCCAAAGATTTGACGGGATTCAATTCGATCTCGACGGCGGAGGCGGATAACGCCGTCCTGCGGATGCTGAACCGTTTGATCTTCATCCGCACGGCGGAAGACCGCGACGTTGAGTCGCCGCGCCTGCTGGCGTTGATCCGCGAGATGAAGGATAAAGGGCAGATCAAGGATTTGTCGAAGGGGCTTGCGGCGCTGTTCCGCGAAATGGACGGCGTGTATAACTCGGAATTGTTCGCGCCACATTCGTCGGAAGGGTTTTACGTGACGCCGAGCGTGATCGAGGAAGTCATCACTGGTTTGTACGAGCGCAACTTCATCCGCTATAACTTCAATGCGATGGACGCAGATGTGTTGGGGACGGTGTACGAGCAGTATCTCGGCGCGGTGGTGACCGACCAGCCGCAAGAGACAAAGACCGCCAAACGGGACAGATTGAATCCCGAAGAAGGCCTGACGGTGGAGGCGCGCCGCAAAAAGCGCAAGTCGCAGGGGATTTATTACACGCCGAGTTTTGTGACCAAATACATTGTTCAACAGACCGTCGGGCGCTATCTGGATGAACATGGCTATCATCCGCACCCGCCGCGCGTGCTGGATATGGCTTGCGGGTCGGGGTCGTTTTTGATCGAAGCCTTCGATGTGATTGACAAGTATGTGATGAATTCGAGAAATCAGTCATCAGTGAGCAGTAATCAGTTATCAGTGTTCGACCGCGCCCGACAACTGGAAGTTTTGCAGAACTGCATCTTCGGTGTGGACAAAGATCAGCAGGCCGTGGATGTGGCGCGCTTGAATTTGTTGTTGCGCGCCTTGCACAGCCGCGAGAAACTGCCGATGCTGGAAAATATTCAGCATGGCGATAGTTTGCGGCCTGAAACTTTTACCCCCTCCGCCTTCGGCACCTCCCCCAAATCCGACGAACCCCAGTCGGATTTGGGGGAGGCCGGGTGGGGGTTCGATGTCATCATTGGAAACCCGCCGTATGTGCGCGCTGAAAATATGCCGCGCGAAGAACGCGATTACTATATGTCGGGCGCGTTTGAAACAGCCTATGGAAGATTTGACATTTTCATTTTGTTCCTTGAACGTGCAATCAAATTGCTCAAAGAAGGTGGACGATTGGGCTTTATTATTCCGTACGCGGGATTTACTCAAAACTATGCTCTCATGCTACGGAAGTTTATTTTGGATAATTGTGTAATCGAAACGATTGTAGATTTAACCAATTACAAGGTATTCGCTGACGCAAGCGTTGCAACGTGTATTCTTGTTTTGCGAAAAGAGACGAGTCCAGAAAAGCGTGCTCAGCATGAAGTTTCAATCATCAGGCAGGATACTTACGATGAGGGAATTGTTGAAATCGGGAAGCATCTTCCGCAGAAAGTTTTTGTGGATACACCGAACAATACTTTCCGCCTGAATCTGGATAGTAGTATTTTGCAATTGGTTGAAAAGATTGATGCTCAGAGTGTTCGATTTGGCGATGTGTGTTATTTGATTACTGGCGCAGTATTGCATAATTCAGAAACTGGCGAGTCAAAAGAAAGATTGATAAGTACGAAAAACAAGAAGGGGTTGAAACCATACATCGAAGCAAAAGAGATTGGGCGATATTTGCCTCCCGTAAGTACGAAATTCTTGGATTACAAGCCAAATGAAGTGCATCGTCCAAAATTTAGAGAACTTTTCGAGAACGAAAAAATAATGATTGCCAGAATCGCAACTGAGGTCAAAGCGACTTTGGACTACAACCATTTATACACAGACCATACAATTGATTTGGCAGTTCGCAAAGATATGCTTGTTAATGTGAAGCATAGAGATATAAAAATTAGTGAAGAAGAAGCAAAACTTTCTCAACGATACGATTTACATTATTTGCTCGGCATTCTCAATTCAAAGTTAGCAACTTGGTATTTGCAAAACATGCTTGGCATGGCAATTGAAATAAACCCCGAAACTGGCAGGCAACTTCCCATCCGCCGCATTGACTTTGGAAACGCGGCCGAGAAGTCCGCGCACGATGGGATTGTCAAGTCGGTGGAGAAGATGCTGTCCCTGCAAAAGGAGCGCCAGTCCGTGCGGCGGGAGGATGATTTGGATCACGTCCGCTCGCTGGAGAGGAAGATCGCGTCTGTGGATGAGGAGATTGACAGGAAGGTCTATGAGTTGTATGGGTTGACGGTGGATGAGGTCAGGATTGTGGAGGGTTCTTGACCCCCATCCCGTCCTTCCCCCATTTGGAAGAACACAAATGGGGGAAGGGGAATGAGTGATTTGGATGAAAACAATTCTTCGCAAACAAGATACTGTTGCTTTCCTCCCCCATTTCCGTTCTTTGAAATGGGGGAGGGCAGGGAGGGGGTTGCTGTCCGCGTTCGAGGGGAAGTTTGCGAAGTTGTTGAGTGGGTTGGATTTGTTTTATAAGAAGACAGGAAGTTCTTGACCCCCATCCCGTCCTTCCCCCATTTGGAAGAACACAAATGGGGGAAG
>DYKX01000257.1 GCA_020722375.1 Anaerolinea thermophila | reverse complement strand
ATCAGTCATCAGTGATCAGTCATCAGTGATCAGTCATCAGTGATCAGTCATCAGTCAGCCCTGCGTTATTTGCCGCAGGGCTGATTTGTATTTACGCCTTCTGTTTTTCCACTGGTGTTTTCGGCGTATCCAATTGGAAGGAGGAACGCGCGTATTCCCACCAATAGAGAATCGCCATCAACGATACGGCCACATCCACGAGAACGACGACCACATTCGGCTTCTGGAAATCGGCAATCAATTTGAAGGCGATGAAGGGGACCAGGATGATGAACAGAACGACCACGTAGTAATACTTCGACATGGACTGCATGGCGGAGCGTTTACCCCAGTAGAAATTCCCTTCGCGTGTAAAAGAGACACTATCGGCGGGAAGGTTGAGATATTTGTGAATCTCTTTCTCCATCGCTCCGAGATAAAGGAAGGTTCGCATCACGGACAGGTTGGTGGAATATAGTCTCTGCATCAGATAGAACATCACGATCAACGTCGCGCTCAATAAAATCTCAAATGGGAATGCGACTGTGAGTTGAGCGATTTGCGTCTCATCAGTAATGTTCAGGAAATTTGCAATAGCCGCCACTAATAACGAATCCAGGGTGGGAATACGCAATAGAAGCATTAACCCGATTCCCGCAGTCAGCACAAGAGTCACAAACAGTTTATTGCGCTCCTTCCAATACTCGTACGCGACCTCGAAGGTTTTCTGGTAGTGATTGGTCAACGCATCCGCGACTTCTGGCGCGGGGGCGACTTTTGGTTCGGAGACGGGTTTGCTGGGTCTTGCCATGGATTCCTCCTCAATTAGTTTTCTGCACCGCTGGCGCAGCGGAAGCCGCGATTGATTCCAGGCGAAAGCGGCTCGTGGTCGAAACGGTTGAAGACGCGGATCTCCGTCGCGCCGTCGAGGTACGATCCGCCGCGCAGGGATTTGTGCGCGCCGCTCGGCGGTCCCAGCGGGTTATCGAGTGGCGATGCCATGTAATAGAACTCGTGGAACCAATCTGCCACCCACTCGCGCACGTTGCCCGCCATGTTCAGCGCGCCGTACGGACTGGCTCCCAGCGGATAGCGGTCCACGGGGAGCGGCTTGCCGATGGCGTTGTCGAAGTTGGCGAGATTCAGCGTCGGCGCGTCGTCGCCCCACGGGTAGGCGCGGCCGTCGGTCCCGCGCGCGGCCTTCTCCCACTCGGCTTCGGTTGGCAGGCGGCGTCCCGCCCAGCGGCAGTAGGCGTCGGCATCGTCCCAGCGCACGTAAACGACGGGATGGTCTTTGTATTTGGATTTTCCAAAGAATGGGTTGATGTTGCCAAACGGACGCGGGCACGCTTTCGCCTCCACGCATTTCGCGTACATCGCGTTCGTGACCTCGGTCTGGTCGATCCAAAACGCATCGAGCGTGACGCGGTGCGGCGGACGATTTTTCAGCGCAGTCTTTTCCTCCGTCCCCATTTTGAATTCTCCCGCGGGGACGAGGACTTGCGTCATCCCGTCTGCGGATGTAACGCGGCTCGCCTCAGGCTGGACGGGGAGGTCGGCTCCGCCATCGAAGGACGCGATCTCCGCTCGAACGCGGCCCGTCTTTTGGCGGAGCATGCCTGAAATGGGCGAGGGGATTTTGTAAAGCGCAAACGCTCCAATCAGGAGCAAATCGAAAATGACAAAGATGATAACGACTCGGCGGTTGCGGTTGGATGTCATGGATGAGTATGGGGAAAAGAGATGGCGCGAATATACAGCAAATTGCGCGTTCGGGCAAGTCAAAAGGTAAACACGTAGACACGTA
>DYKX01000256.1:546-1804 GCA_020722375.1 Anaerolinea thermophila | reverse complement strand
AACTTTAAACCTGCAACCTTAAACTTATTTGAACACAAACTTCCCGTTCCTGTAAAACAACTCGCCGTCCACGAGGATTTCGGAGTCGGTGCGCAGGTCGCAGATGAAGTCCCAATGGATACTGCTTTTGTTTTTGGAACCCGTTTCGGGATAGCCCGCCCCGAGCGCGATATGGAAGGAGCCGCCGATCTTTTCGTCGAAAAGGATCTGGCCGGTGAACTTGTTGATTTCAAAGTTGGTGCCGATGGCAAACTCACCCAGGTAACGCGCACCCGCATCGCTTTCAACCATTTTCAACAGGTAGTCCTGGTTTTTGACAGCCGAGGCTTTCGTGATGCGCCCGTTGCTGAAGGTGAGTTCCGCGCCTTCGACGGCCACACCGCCGTAGATGGCGGGATAGGTGAAGCGTACCCAGCCGTTGACGGATTCTTCGACGGGGCCGGTGTAAATCTCGCCGTCGGGCATGTTGTGTGTGCCGCACGAGTTCATGAATTTGCGGCCTTTGACCGAGAGGCTCAAGTCCACGTTGGGGCCGCGCAGGACCACCTGGTTTTTGCCTTCCATCCATTTGATGGCTTTTTTGTGTTCCTGTTCCACTTTACGCCAGAAGGCGACGGGATCGTCTTCATGGACGTGGCAGGCGCGGAAGACAAAGTCTTCGTATTGCTCGAAACTCATCTCCGCGTCCTGGGCGTAGGCTTCGGTGGGATACAGCGTGGTGACCCACTTGAACGCGCCCTCCGCGCCGCGTCGCATTTGCGCCTCGGTGATCAGGCCGGTGGCGCGGCCGCGTCGTTGGGCGCGCGAAGCGTCAATGGCGGTGGTGGCGCGCGTGTTCGTGGCCGAGTGGATGCGGATGCGGCTTTCGAACTGGTCGTAGGCCAGTTTTTGCAGGGGCGGCACGAAGTCCAGTTGGGCGTCGTTGCCGTGCATTAACAACAGGTTTTCCTGCCCGGGGAAGAACATCTCGGGCAGTTGCAGGAGCGGGACGGGATGCCCGCCCGCTTCCAACACTTTGAGGTAGAGTGCGCGCACCAGCGGCTCGGCGGCGGTGGTCGCTTCGATCAGGACGCGGTCGCCGGGTTGGATGCGGGTGCAGTATTCCACTAAAACTTTTGCGAATTTTTCAACGCGAGGGTCTGCCACTTGGAACTCCTGTTATTAGGACGGCGAAATTATATCACTGGGAGCATGGTATCAAAAGATTTTTTGTGATTCCCGACAGCCCGCTAGACAACGAGTCCCGGCATGTCTGCGC
>DYKX01000256.1:0-459 GCA_020722375.1 Anaerolinea thermophila | reverse complement strand
CAAATAAGTTGCGAATTTTGTGCGTGAGGTCAGCAATTTTGCGTTGATGAAAATAGTATAAAGCTCGCTGGGGTGGATGCCAACCCGGTCGAGGAGCATTTGCAGGGTTTCGCCTTCCAGCGCATCCAATGTGATGATACTGTCTGCAGAGGGACTGCTGTTGGGGGCATAGCGGCGTAGTTTTCCGTAGAGGTGAATTGAAATCATGGCTCTCCGTTTTCGACCACAAAGGTTTTTCCTTCGCGGCCCTGATATAAAAATAGTACCGCAACATTCATGTTGCTTCTGACGGGCAAGATAAATCTTGCGGTACTGGTTTTCATCCCCGAAGGGAGAATGAACCTCGTTCATGGATACTTTGTGGTTGAATCTTTTTATTCGTATTTGATTGCAATCTTTCCCAGGGGCTTTTTCGCGTCGCCTGTGGGGAGAATGCCAAGCGTGGCGGTCAGCCCGTCT
>DYKX01000093.1 GCA_020722375.1 Anaerolinea thermophila | reverse complement strand
TGGTCATGCCGGGCGACAACGTGAACCTGACGGTGGAGTTGATCGTGCCGGTGGCGTTGGAGACGGGTTCGAAATTCGCCATCCGTGAAGGCGGTCTGACCGTCGGCGCGGGTGTCATCACCAAGATCATTGAGTAAGAAGGTAAGAGATGGCTTCGAAAAAGAAAGATGTGCGCCCTGTCATTACGCTGCAGTGTAGTGACTGCAAGGAACGCAATTACACCACTGAGAAAAATCGCCGCAACGACCCCAACCGGTTGGAGTTCAAAAAATTCTGCCCGCGTTGCCGCAAGCATACGTTGCACCGCGAAACCAAGTAGTCTGATAGCCGAATAGTCCCTGGTCTCATAGTTAATGACTATGAGACCAGGCGACCAGAAGACTATAAGACTAAATTAGGCCAGTAGCTCAATTGGTAGAGCACTCGTCTCCAAAACGAGTGGTTGTGGGTTCAAGTCCTGCCTGGCCTGCCTGATTGGCAACGCCGTCGTCATTGGCGGCGTTTTAGCCGTCAAAATGAGCAAGAGGAGTATATCGTGGCCGACGAGAAAAAACCAAACGCGATCTCCCGCTATTTCCGCGAGACCGTTGGCGAACTTCGCAAAGTCAGCTGGCCCACCCGTCGAGAGGCTTTACAATTGAGCCTCATCGTTATTGTGGTGATGGTCGTCATGGCCTTTTATCTGTCCATTGTGGACGGTATTGGTGCCTCCCTCATCAAACTGGTGGTCTCCGCCTCTTCCTAAAAGATTTGAGGATTTGATGGACGTGCAGGATCCCGAGAAGCAATTCAGCCAGGAACCGGTCGAACCGGACGAGGTGTACGTGAATCCGCCGGATGAACCGGTCTTGACCGATTCGTCCGAGACGGAGGACGCTCACGCGTCTGTCCCGACCGAGTCGCCGGTTGCGGCCGAACCCGTTCTCCCGTCCACTCTTGGCGCGCCCGTGGACCTGCCTGCGGATGGCGCTCCAGCCTGGTATGTCATCCACTGCTATTCGGGCTACGAGAATAAAGTCCGCCATAATCTCGAGCAACGCATCGAGACGATGGGCATGAAGGATAAGATCTTCGACGTGGTCATTCCCACGCAGGAGGAGATCGAGGTCCGTGACGGCAAACGTCGCACGGTGGAGCGTCACATCTTCCCCGGCTATGTGCTGGTGAATATGGCGCTCTCGGAAGAGTCCTGGTATGTGGTGCGCAACACCCCGGGCGTGACGGGTTTTGTCGGTATGGGCAACTCGCCCACGCCGCTTCGCCCCGAGGAAGTGAACCAGATTATCAAGCGCATGGAAGCGGAAGCGCCCACCGTCAAGGTCACCTACAAGGTGGGTGAACGCGTTCGCATCATTGACGGGCCGTTCAACGACTTCCGCGGCAACGTGGCCGAGATCGACATGGAACGCACGAAAGTCCGTGTGATGGTCAATTTCTTCGGGCGTGAGACGCCTGTCGAATTGGACTTCCTTCAGGTGGAAAAAGCCTAAAGGAAGGAAATATTTATTAGACGGTAACAGGCTGAACTTCAAGCCTGATACGTGGGAGGGTCTCCCATAAGACCCGCTAAAACCACATAGGAGTTACTATGGCAAAGAAACTGAAAGCAATTGTCCGTTTGCAGATCGAGGCCGGTAAGGCCAATCCTGCGCCCCCGATTGGTCCCGCGCTCGCGGGCCACGGCATCAACATCATGGCGTTCTGCAAGGAATACAACGCCCGCACCTCGAACCGTCAGGGCGAGGTGTTGCCTGCCGAGATCACGGTCTACACCGATAACTCGTTCACATTCGTCTTGAAGACCCCGCCCGCGGCGGTTCTGCTTCGCAAGGCGGCTGGCGTGCCCAAGGGGTCGGCCGTCCCGAACAAGGACAAGGTCGGCAAAGTGACACGCAAGCAGGTTCGCGAGATCGCCGAACTGAAAATGAAAGACCTGAACGCCATCGATATCGAAGGCGCGATGAAGCAGGTCGAAGGTACTGCCCGTTCGATGGGCTTGAATGTGGTTGACTAATTTTGTGGGAGGGTTGGTTGGCCTCATGGTCGGATAGTCAGATAGTTGAATGGTCTTGTGCTCGTGACTAAGCGACTACGCGACTAATAGACTAACAAGCCCGCTTGCACCACGGAGGAAACAATGGCAAAACACGGTAAGAAATACAAGGCCGCAGCGGCCAAAGTGAACATCGACCAGCTTTACGATCCCAAAGAGGCGATGGCGCTGGTGCGTGAAACGTCCACGACCAAATTCGATTCGACGGTGGAAGTTCATATCCGTACGGGCCTTGATCCGCGTCAGGCGGACCAGCAGGTGCGTGACGTGGTCGTCCTTCCGCACGGACTGGGCAAGACGGTGCGCGTGCTCGTCTTTGCGGCTGGCGAAGGCGCCGCCGCGGCTCGCGCCGCCGGGGCGGACCTGGTTGCGGATGATGACGAGACGCTGAAGAAGATCGAAGGCGGCATGCTCGACTTCGATGTGGCCATTGCCACGCCCGACATGATGGGCCGGGTTGGCCGCCTCGGACGCGTGCTCGGTCCGCGCGGTCTCATGCCGAACCCGAAAGCGGGGACGGTGGTTGCCGCCGCTGACCTTGGCCGCGCCATCCAGGAATCGAAGGCTGGCCGCGTGGAATTCCGCCTCGACAAGACCGCCAATATCCATGTTTCGGTTGGCAAGGTCTCGTTCGAAGCCGACAAACTGTACGACAACTTCTCCGCGTTGATGGATGCCCTGCGCAAGGCGCGTCCGGCGGGCGCCAAAGGTATGTACCTGAAGCGCATCACCGTTGCAACCACAATGGGACCTGGCATCAAGATCGATCCCAACGCGGCCCAATCCTTGGAGGCTGGCGAATAATCAAATTCGCTTAACTCGAAAGCCACTTCGCCAATGACAGCAGGCGTCCTGG
Source organism: Anaerolinea thermophila (assembly GCA_020722375.1). Classification (GTDB taxonomy): domain Bacteria; phylum Chloroflexota; class Anaerolineae; order Anaerolineales; family Villigracilaceae; genus Denitrolinea. Next base: position 9,273 of record DYKX01000093.1, on the reverse strand, counting down.
TCTCGATATGGGTTTTGCCCTACTCGACCCCCGTGGACTTAATCTCCTGCCCAGGTGGAGACTGACTTGCCAATCGCAACCCCAACGGGTTGTGGGTCCATGTAGGACCGCGCAAAAAGTCTTTGCCTCGCGACGAGTGGCAAAGACTTTTTTGTGAAAGGAGGTGATTGTCCTTTGGCCATTTCAAAGCAACGCAAGGAAGAAGTGCTCCACCAGTATGATGACTGGTTGAAGCGTAGTCAGGCCGTTTTGCTGGTGGAATATACCGGCGCCAGGATGAAGGATTTGGATGCGATCCGCGCCAAAATCCGTGAATCGGGCGGTGAGTTCCATGTTATGAAGAACACACTGGCGAAACGCGCTTTCGAAGCCAACGGGATGTCTGTCCCGTCTGAACTGCTCGAAAAGAGTACCGCGGTCTCGTTTGCCTTTTCCGATCCCGCTGCGACCGCCAAGGCGCTGAGCGAGGTCGTGAAAGGAATGGAGTTTGCCAAAGTAAAAGGCGGCTTCATGAGCGGACAGGTGTTGAATGCATCCCAGGTGAAAGCCCTGGCGGAAATGCCCCCGCTGCCCGTCATGCGCGCACGTCTGTTGGGCATTCTGCAGGCCCCGGCCGGCAAACTGGTCCGCACGATTGCGGAACCGGCGCGTTCGCTGGCTTCGGTATTCCGTGCTTATTCTGAAAAATCCGCCGCGGCCTAGTTCCGCGAAGACGATGCAAGTCGTAACCCCTAAAATCAACCAACTACAAGCAAGGAGTTTGTAAACAATGGCTGCTAATCTGGAATCCCTGGTTGCCTCCCTGAGCGAACTGAGCGTGCTCGAGGCTGCCGAACTGGTGAAAATGCTCGAAGAGAAGTGGGGCGTCTCCGCCGCCGCTCCTGTGGCGATGATGGCCGCTGGTGGCGCTGCTGCCGCCGCCGCTGAACCCGTTGAAGAGAAGACCGAATTCGACGTGATCATCAAGGATGCTGGCCCCAAGAAGATCGAGGTCATCAAGGTCATCCGCCAGTTGACCAACCTCGGCCTCGGCGAAGCCAAGACCCTGGCCGAAACCGCTGGTGGCAAAGTCCTCTCCGCGGTGGGCAAGGATGCCGCGCAGGATGCCAAGAAGAAACTCGAGGAAGCCGGCGGCGTGGTCGAACTCGCCTAAGGATTTTTCCCGAATCAAAAACGACCGTTCATCTGAGCGGTCGTTTTTGATTCGCAGGTCTTTCACATCTTGACAGTATCCATCTTGCGGATGACCATGACCACTTTTCCCTTGATCTCCAGTGGGCGATTTTTCGCGATGTGGATGGGTTTCATGGACGGGTTGGCAGGTTTGAGGGTGTAGCCATCCTTTTCCTTGAAAAAATATTTCAGGGTGGCTTCGTTGTTATCGGGAAGCCAGACGGCCACCATTTCTCCGTTACGCGCCTCCACAGCGGGCTTCATGACCACGATGTCGCCATCGTTGATCATGGCGTCGATCATGGAGTCTCCCTTGACTTCGAGGGCATACAGGTCGTTGCCTTTTTCCTTGGCGGGCAGGAGGCTGCGGGCAATGTCCACGGCGTGGGCTTCGTTCTCGGTGATGTAAGCAACGCCAGGCTGAAGGTCGGGGAGGGGGAGACCAGCCGCGATCTGGCCCACGACGGGGATGTGCAACAGGTCGCCCATCACCTGCACCACCTCTTTGATTTTTTCGGTCAACCGCAAACCGCGCGAGACGCGGTCGTCGCGGATGATAAAGCCGCGGCGCTCCAACTGGTCGAGGTCATAATTGACCACCGAGGTGGAGGAAATGCCCACTTTTGCACAAATCTCGCGGATGGAGGGGGGACGGTCGTTCTCTTCCTGGTATTTTGCCAGGAACTCCAGAATGCGGATGTGTTTTGGGCTTAGTTCTTCACTGCGTTTGCGTACCATCATCATGGCAACCTCCTGGGCCATAACTAGCCCATTTGTTCTTGATTTATACCCGAACAAGCGTTCTGTGTCAAGCGTTTGGATAAACAAAAAACGGACGGCATTTGCCGTCCGTTTGGGGCTAAACCCATGTTCGTTTGCGCATCCAGCGGAACATCAGGATGGGGGTGATGATCATTGCGAGAATTACGAGGTAGAAGATCGGTCTTTGCATCAACTCCCAGATGGCGTTGTCGGGACGGGGCAGGAAGAAGTTCATGCCGAAGACGCCGGCAATGAAGGAGAGCGGCATGAAGAGGGTGGTGATGATCGCCAGAGTCTTCATCACTTCGTTCATGCGGTTATTGATGACCGAGAGATAGGTGTCGAGCGCGCCGCCCACGAGGTCGCGCATGGTCTCGTTCAGATCGTGCAGGCGGACGAGGTGATCGTAAATGTCGCGGAAGAAGATGCGGTCCTTCTGGTCGATCACGGCGTAATCGTCGCGCGCCAGTTTGTTGAGGACTTCGCGTTGGGGGAGCAGGATGCGCCGCATCGCCAGCAGGACGCGTTTGAGGGCGAAAAGCCGCTCCAGGGTCCGCGGGGTGGGGCGGTCGAAGACCTGGTCCTCGATCTCGTCAATCTCCTCGTCGATGCGCTCCACGATGGGCATGTAATTGGTCACCACGTTGTCAATGATCTTGTAGAGCAGATGGTCGGCGCCCTCGTGCAGGGGACGCTGGTCACGCTGAATGGACGCCAGCGCCGCGTCGATGGCGGGGACAGGATAGTCGTGGTGGGTGACGACGTAATTGGAGCCGAGGAAGATATCCAGTTCGTCCACTTCGGTTTCCCACTGTTTCTTCTCGACTCCGTTCAGGTGCATGTAATTCAAGACCAGGTACACGTAACTGCCCCAATCGTCAATTTTGGGGCTGTGCGTCTCCTGCAGGGCGTCGTCTATGGCGAGGGGGTGGAATCCAAAGGATTCGAGGATGGGCTGGCAGACTTCGGGCGGCTCGCCGACAAAGTCCACCCAAAGCACGCCGCGTCGGGAGCGGAGCGCCTTTTGGAGAGAACCCGGCTCGAGGTCGGTTTGAAGCGGCTTGCCGGGCTGGTAAAAAACGGAGCGGATCACGAATCCTCCAAGAGAATGAAGTAGAATATAGAAAATATATCTAAAAACCTTGACAAACTTAAATAAAATAATATAATTCTTTCAGATTTAAAAATCAAAGTTCAGGAATATTGAATTCGGAGGTAATATGTACCCAGCGCTCACTCGCTGTCCCGTCTGCCGCAACGAACTGACTGTCACGCGTTTGCACTGTTCTTCGTGCGACACAGTGGTGGAAGGCCATTTCACCGCCGGGCATTTTGCCAATCTCACATCCGAACAACTTGATTTTATCCTTACTTTTGTGCGCGTGGAGGGGCGACTTAACCGCATGGAGACCGAACTCGGCCTCTCGTACCCCACCATCCGCAACCGCCTGCATGAGATCATCCGCACCCTCGGCTATGAGCCGGGCAAGGACGAACCCATTGAAGTCAACGACGAAAAGCGCCGCTCGGTGCTCGAAGAACTGGACGCGGGCAAGATCAGCGCCGAGGATGCCATGCGCATCCTGCGTGGAGAGGAGGGTTAGCCATGCTCAAAAAGACCTTGCAAGTTGGTTCTGCCAGTAAAGCCCGCGTGACCGCCGCACCGGGCGATCTGCGCGTGGCGGGCTGGGACAAGGATGAAATCTCCGCCCGCACCGATGGGGACATGCTGGACCTGGCCCTCAACGAGAACGAGGTGACGATTGCCTGCGACGGTGACCTGATCCTGAACATCCCGCGCCGCCTCTCTCTGGACCTCGAGGCGGTCTCCGGTGACGCGGACGTGCGCGAACTCCCAAGCGGGGTTGCCATCCGCGAAGTGGAAGGCGACCTGGCCCTGCGCATGGTGGGGGCGAGCGCGGTGGGCACCGTAATGGGCGACATGGAAGCCCGTGAGAGCGGCCCACTGACGGTGGACGATCTTCACTCCGACTTGAGCGTGCGCGGTGGCAAAGGGGCCCTGTCTGTCAAATCGGTGGACGGGGATGTGTCCTTGCATGAAATTCAGGGCAACGTGAAACTCGACTCTGTCACGGGTGATCTGTACGTGCGCGGCGTAAGCGGTAACATGGAAGTGCGCGTCGAAGAGGACGCTGTGCTGTATCTGCAACCCGCCGAGGGACGCGCTGTCAGTGTGTACGCGGAGGGCGATATCCTCCTGCACATGTCTGCACGCGCCAACGCAGCGCTAACCCTTTCCGCGGGCGACGCGGACGACATCCGTGTGGACATGCCTGGCGTGCCCAAGCGCGATGGCGCCAATCCGCGCTCTGTTGTTTTGGGCAACGGCGGCGCGGTCATCAATTTGCACGCCGAAGGTGACGTGATGGTAACCAGCCGCGAATCCGAGTGGGCCTCCGCGGCAGAATTCGATTTTGGCGGCAGTTGGCCCCTGCCCGACGACTTTTCTGAGCGCATCAACCGCCGCGTGCAGGAAGCCGCGCGCCGCGCCACCCAGCGCGCCGAGGCAGCCGCCCGGCGGGTGGATGAGAAAATGGGCCGCCAGCATGGGCGCCGCTTTGCCTTCAACTGGTCTGCGGGGCGCCCCTCATCCACACCGCCGGTGGAACCCGTTTCGGATGCGGAACGCATGGCGATTTTGAAAATGTTGCAGGACAAAAAGATTACCGCCGAAGACGCGGAGAAATTGCTCTCTGCACTGGAAGGAGGCAAGTAATGTCTTCCGAAGAGCAAAAACGCATCCTCAAGATGGTGGAGGATGGCAAAATCTCTGCCGACGAGGCGATGACCCTCATTCGCGCGCTCGAGCAGGATTCACCCGAAGTGGAGCCAGAAATTCTGGAGGCCGCGCCCGGTACAGGGTCCGCGCCGACCGACGCGCCGGAGTTCGAGGAAGTCAAAGCACGCGCTCGTCGCTTTGCGTCCATCCCGTTGTGGATCGGCGCGGGCGGCGCCGTCATCTTTGCAGGGTTGATGTATTGGGCCATGCAGAGTTCGGGATTTGGGTTCTGGTTCTATTGCCTGACGTTCCCGCTTTTGCTGAGCGTTTTGTTGATTGCGCTTTCCGCGGGAGGAATGTCCACCCGCTGGCTGTTCGTGGATGTGCGCCAGAAGCCGGGTGAGAGGCCGGAGCGCATCACGCTGGGATTTCCCGCTCCATTGGGATTGGTGGGTTGGTTCATGAGGAATTTCGGCCATCACATCCACGGCATGGACCGTAAAAAGGCCGGGCAGATCGCAGAGATGATCAAGGTGACGGCTTCTTCGAAATCGCCGTTGATTGTGAACGCGCAGGACGACGAAGATGGCGAGCGCGTGATGGTCTACATTGGATGACGAGGCGAGACATGACAACAGTAGAAGAACGACTTAAGATTTTGAAGATGATCGAAGATGGCAAGATCAGCGCCGAAGAGGGCGCGAAACTGCTGGCCGCGTTGAGCGAGGGGCGCCGCGGGCCTGGCATACCGACCCCGCCGCGCCCGCCCGGAGGTCCGCGTACGCTGCGCATCCGCGTCACCGATGTCAACTCGGGACGCTCGAAGGCCTCGGTGCAGATCCCGCTCGATTTGGTGGACGCGGGCATGAAGATCGGCGCGCATTTCGCGCCCGAAGTCCAGGGCATGGACTTGAATACCCTAATGCAGGCCATCCGCTCTGGCATGACCGGCAAGATCATTGATGTGATGGATGATGAGGATGGCGAACACGTCGAGATTTACGTGGAGTAGGTGGGGGGAGAAAGTTCATCTTTCTGATCGCCTGCCACGCGCACAATGTGGCATGCATCTTTGCTTTAAGAAAAACGGGACGGCTTCCAGGCTGTCCCGTTTTGGTTACTTACTGGATGTGTGCTCGTTTTAACAGCAACGGCCCAATGCGGTCAATGACCCAGCCGAAACTCAACTCCACCCATGGGACGATCTGCAGCCAGCGCGGCACGTAGATGACGCGCCTGTCACAACCTTTGTCCAGTCCACATTTTCCTTTTCACCATGAAGTATCCATGAAAGGGTTTCACCCTCCCTTCGGGGATGAAAACCAGTACCGCAAGATTTATCTTGCCTGCCAGAAGCAACATGAATGTTGCGGTACTATTTTCATATCAGGACACGAAGTTTCACGAAGGAATTCCTTCGTGCGACTTTGTGTCCTTCGTGTTTAAATCTTTACGCCAACCCCTCCATCAACTCCATCGGCACTACCGCCGCGCCGACAATCCCAGGCCCCGTATGGACTCCCAGCACGGGCGAGATGCGCATCACTTCGAGTTTGGCAATGTTGAGTTTATTCTTCAATTCCTCTGCCAGCGCATCTGCCTTGTCGGCGAAGCGTCCATGCAACACAGTGACCCAGACGGGTGTGCGTGCGTACTTTTCGTAGAGATGCTCCGCAATCACGGTCATGGATTTGCCAAGTGTCCGCTCGGTCTTCACGGTGGAATACTTGCCGTCCGTATCCACGCGGATGACGGGCTTCAGGTTCAGCAGCGCGCCCGCGATAGCCTTCACGCGTCCGATGCGCCCGCCGCGCGCCAAGTATTCCAGCGTGTCGAGCGTGTAGATGACCTCAGTCTTCTCGCGGATTTTTTCCATCCGTTCCTTGATCGCCTCCATTGTCCAGCTTGCCTTGCGCTTGGCGGCCAGCGCGGCGGCCATCACCTGGAAGCGTTCCCCGCCAGACAGGGTGAGCGTATCCCAGAAAGTGACATCCGCTTCGGGTTTGGCCTGTTCGCCGCCCTCGCGCGCGGCGTTGATCGTGCCGCTCAGTCCCGACGAGATGTGGATGGACAGAATCTTCTCTCCCGCCTTCGCGACCTTGCGATACAACTCCGCGAACAATCCCGTCGAAGGCATGGCCGTGGTGGGAATCTGCGGACGCATGGCTTCGAGCCGGTCATAGAACGCGTCGGCGCTGATGTCGGCGGAGTTCACTTCGCCTTCGGGAAATTGGATGAACAGCGGTGCCTGGACGATTCCGAGTTTGTCCAGTTCATCGGCGGGCATGTCCGCCGCGCAGTCGGTTACGATTTTCATTTTGAGTCTCCTTGTTCGGCATTTCTAATCGCCGTCCTGAGCGGAGGGTCGAGTAGGCGGTGTAGTTCCGCCGTATCGAGACCCGCAGTCGAAGGACGAGTTTACAAAGCAACAGTTGTTTCTCGTGTACCTGCCCTTCGACTTCGGGAGTACCCTCCGCTCAGGGCAGCGATTTACCACTTACCACTTACCACTTACCACTTACCAATTACCAATTACCAATTACCAATTACTATTCACTACTCTCTATTCTCTATTTTCTGCTTTCCAACAACCACTTCACCGTATCTGAAATGGTTTCGTAAACCGAACGCGGCTTGTAACCGAGTTCCCGCGTTGCCTTGGCGTGGCTGATATTGGAATTGCTTTGCAACACCTCCAATGAATACGGCGTGAAGCGCGGCGTGGCGTGCGCCAGTTTGTAATACAGCGGTGTGAAAAACGCGGCGAACTTTGCCAGGTCAAATGGGATTTTCATCTGGAAGAATCCGCGCCCCGTGATTTCGCGGATCGTTTCGAACAGGTAGCGCACGGAGATTTTGTTTCCAGAGAAAATGTAACTCTCGCCGCGCTTGCCTTTCTCCGCGGCGGTGATGAGTCCATCGGCCACATCGCGCACATCCACAAAATCGTACGCGCCGTCCACGTAGAGCGAGGGCTTGCCCGCGGCCGCGTCGTGGATCACCGCGCCCATCATCGAGCCGCGGAAATCGTACGGGCCGATGACTCCCGTCGGGCAGGCCACCACCGCCTCCAGTCCCGCGTGAGCCGCATGCAATACTTCGAGTGTGGCCTCGGCCTTCGAGCGGTCATACGCGCCGTAGGGGTTGTCCGCGTCGTAGGGCAGGCTTTCGTCAATCACGCCGTCTTCGACCCGCTGGATGGCGTGGATCGAACTGGTGTACACCACTTTGTCCACGCCCGATTCCTTCGCGGCGCGCAAAACATTTTTCGTCCCATCCACATTGACTTTCCGCACGAACGGATTCGGCCCAGGCATGATCGAGATGACGCCCGCCAGGTGGAAGACGCCGCGCGCGCCGCGCAGGGACTCGAAGACGGAATCGAGGTCGAGAACGTTGCCCGTCACCGCTTCCACATCCAGACCTTTGAGCGGGTCGCGGCTTTCTCCCGCGGGAATCAACGCCCGCACTTTTTCCCCGCGCCCCAAAAGTTTCCGCACAAGGACGTTTCCGATATGTCCCGTCGCGCCTGTCACCAGCCACATAAATTACTCTTTCACCAAACTCGTCATCATCAACTGCACCGTCTCGCGCGCCACCTTGTCCCATTTCGCACCCTGCGGATCGAGCAGTGACTGCAACAGCAGCCCCATCGCGGCAGAGACGATCAGCCGCGCAGCGAGATTCGGATCCACATCCACGAATGAACCTTCGGCGATTCCCCTTTTGATGAGCGAAGCGAAGTGTTTGTGATAACGGCGATAGGGGGCAATGCTGGCCTGCCAGATCGTTTCGTCGCGGCTGGCCTGTTGTAAAAATTCCAGGAACATGGGCAGGTTGTCGCTGGCAGATTCGAAAATGTACGGAAAATATTCCGTCATCAGTTGGAATATCTCCGGGACGGGGCGATCCTTCGATGCTTCGATGGCCTGGTCGAAGGTCTGGAGCCAGCCGTCGAGCAATGCCAGGAAGACATCCTGCTTGGCCTTGAAATGGTGATAGAACGCGCCCTTGCTGACCCCCGCCTGTTCGCAGATGCTATCCACGCTGGCCTTGTTGTAGCCATTGACCGAAAACTGTTTTACGGCGGCTTCGAGAATATGCGCCCGCGTCTCTTCACTGCGTTGTTGCATAGGTTCTCCTTGTAAGACTTGACATGTCTCCGCGAAAGTCTGATGGTCATGGCCTTTTTCCTGTCACGCGACTCGGTTGACGGCGGCGCGGGTGAGACATGTCAAGTCTCTAATGGTTCTCTAAATAAAAAACCGACTAGTCGGTATGTTTTTACCCGCGAACGATTGTGCTGTCAAGATGACAAAGATTACAGCCAGTTAAGAAAAAAGTGACGGCGGGAATTCCGCCGTCACTTGCCATGAAAATTTGAAAGTCACTTTTGCAGTACCCCTCGATTTGTCAAGGGATTGGAACTGCTCACAGCGACCTCAATGGAAAAGAACGCCCAACGCGAACACTGCCCTGTGCATTGAAAGACGCGATAACCAAAAACCGCCTCGCGGCGGTTTCAGTACCCCCGGACAGACTCGAACTGTCCTTTTCGGCTCCGGAGGCCGACGCTCTGTCCACTGAGCTACGGGGGC
>DYKX01000092.1 GCA_020722375.1 Anaerolinea thermophila | reverse complement strand
GGGACGATGGCATTGCCGAGCGTCAGCAGGGTCTCGTCCGAGATGCCTTCCACGGGCGGGCGCGTCACTTCGGGTTCGGCGGTCGGGGTGCCAAAATCGGGCGGCGCGAACGTCGGGAAATCGGGGATGCTGGTCGAGATGTATTGCGTGCCTCGTTCGTACGCGATCACGCCCAGCGCGGCTGCGATCACCGCGCACGCGCAACACAAGGCCACGATTACCCCGATGACAATCAAAGTGGTGTTCGTTTTACCTTGCGCGGAAATTGGCTCATTGGAAGGGAGTTCCATTCTTCCTCCATGGTTATTAAGATGCCCCATGATACCGCACTTGCTTGAAATACGGATTAGGATCTTGGAAGTGAAATGCTTGTTTTTTGTGCAAGAATTTTTAAATACAAAGGACACGAAGTACACAAAGGGGGTTTAAGATTTTCCTTCGTGACCTTTGAGTCCTTCGTGTTTGAATCTCTTTCGGTTTGTCCGAATTGGGAATTCGATCACGCAGAATCCCGTTTTCCCGAAGGGAAGAAGAAAAAGTGCGCCGCGCCTTACCCCGAGGATTTCCTCGTCTGCAAGGTGCGGCGCACTCGCGTCTAAGCAGCCACGGCTTCCTTCTTTTTTCGTCTCGGCGCGACGGCTTCGCCCGCGGTGAAGGTGAGCGCGTTCTTCTTCTCGTCCACATCCACCAGCACGGTGGCGCCGTTGGGGAATTCGCCCGCCAGCAGTTTCATCGAAAGCGGACTCTCGACGTGCTTCTGCAAGGCGCGTCGCAGTGGACGCGCGCCAAAGGCAGGATCGTAACCTTCTTTGGCAAGCCAGGCACGCGCCGCCGCAGACAGTTTCACGGTGATGTTATGTTCGATCAGTCGTTCCTGAATTTCTTTTAGTTGCAGGTCAACGATCTGTTCCATCTCTGTCAGCGAGAGCGGCGAGAACATGATGATCTCGTCGATGCGGTTCAGAAACTCGGGGCGGAAGTTGGCCTTGAGCGCCTTCTCGATCTTGTCCTTGGCCTCGCGGTCCTCGTCGCTCTCGTTCTTCTGTGTGAAGCCGAGCGTGCCGCCCTTGCGGACGTATTCCGTGCCGAGGTTCGAGGTCATGATGATGACCGTGTTGCGGAAATCCACCACGTTGCCCTGTCCGTCGGTCATGCGCCCGTCGTCCAGGATTTGCAGGAGCGCGTTCCACACTTCGGGATGTGCCTTCTCGATCTCATCGAAGAGCAGGACGCGGTACGGGCGGCGGCGGACGGCCTCGGTGAGTTGGCCGCCCTCTTCATAGCCGATGTATCCGGGCGGCGCCCCGAACAAGCGCGAGACGGTGTGCTGTTCGCGGTACTCGGACATGTCAATCCGCACCAGCGCGTCCTCGTCGTCGAACATGAACCAGGCCAGGGCCTTGGCCAGTTCGGTCTTTCCGACGCCTGACGGGCCGATGAAAATGAATGAGCCGATCGGTCGGGACGGGTCCTTCAGCCCGGAGCGGGCGCGGCGGATGGCATCCGAGATGGCGTGGATGGCCTCCTCCTGTCCGATGATGCGCTCGTGCAGGCGGGATTCCATTTGCAGGAGTTTCTGCGATTCGGTCTCCATCATCTGCGTGACGGGGATGCCCGTCCACTGATGCACGACGGCGGCGATGTCGTCCACATCCACCACCTCGTCCAGTTTGTGCTCCGATTCCCATTGGTCGCGCTGTCGGTTGAACTCTTCCTCGATGCGCAGCCGCTCGGATTTCTTCTGGGCGGCCTGTTCGTAATCGCGCGCCAGGCCAGCCTGCTCCTCTTCGGCGCGCAGGCGGTCAATGTCGTTCTTCATCGCCTTGAGGTCGGGCGGAAGCGAATACAGCGCCACGCGCAACTTGGCGGCGGCCTCGTCCATCAGGTCAATGGCTTTGTCGGGCAGGTGGCGGTCAGTGACGTAACGGTCCGCCAGGTGGGCGGCGGCCTCGAGGGCGTCATCCGCAAAGTGGACTTTGTGATGCGCCTCGTAGCGGTCGCGCAGGCCCATCAGCATTTTGATGGTGTCGTCCACGCTCGGCTCCTCCACGTAGATGGGAGCAAAGCGGCGTTCGAGCGCGGCGTCCTTTTCGATGTGTTTGTGGTATTCGTCCAGCGTGGTCGCGCCGATGCATTGCAGTTCGCCGCGCGCCAGGGCGGGCTTGAGCATGTTGGACGCGTCCATCGCGCCCTGCGCCGCGCCCGCGCCGACCACGGTGTGCAACTCGTCAATCATCATGATGATCTCGCCGCGCGCCTTTTGCACCTCGTCCATGACGGCCTTGAGGCGTTCCTCGAATTCGCCTCTGAACCTGGACCCCGCGATCATCGCGCCCAAATCGAGCGCGACCACGCGCTTGCCGGAGAGAATCTCGGGTACATCGTTGGTGGCAATCTTCTGCGCCAGCCCTTCCACGATGGCGGTCTTGCCGACGCCCGCCTCGCCGATGAGCACGGGATTGTTCTTCGTGCGGCGGGACAGGATCTGGATGAGGCGCAGGATCTCGGTATCGCGGCCAATGACCGGGTCCAGTTTGCCTTCGCGGGCGAGTTGGGTCAGGTCGCGCGAGTATTTGTCCAATGCGCGGTAGCGGGATTCGGCCTGGGGGTCAGTGACGCGCTGTCCGCCGCGCATGCCCTGGATCGCATCGTAGACGCGGTCGCGGGTCAGCCCCGCGCCTTCGAGGATGCGGGCGGCGGGGGTGTTGCGTTCCGTCAAAATGGCAAGGAAGATGTGCTCGGTGGAGATGTATTCGTCCTTCAGGCGGTTGGCCTCCTCGTTGGCCAGGTCAATGATCCGCTTGACGCGCGGGGTGATGAAGATCTGCCCTGCGCCGCCGCCGAAGATGTTGGCCTTGGGGCTGGCGCGCAGGGTGGCGTCCAGCCGTTCGACCAGCGCCTCCGGGCTGACGTTCAGTTTTTCGAGAATCTGGGGAATCACGCCGCCGGGCTGTTCGATCAACGCCAGCAGGATGTGCTCGGTATCTATCTGGTTGTGGCCGTAGCGCTGGATGATCTCAGCCGCACGCTGGGCCGCTTCCTGCGCTCGTTCGGTAAATCGGTCAAATCGCATCATAAAAGACTCCTGTACCGCAAAATTAATTTTGCGATACAGGCATTATAACAAAACGCCCGCTGGCTGGTCGTCCACAGGGCGTTAGAGGAGTGTTAGAAAATGGGCAACTCCGCGCTATAATTCCATCCATGTCTTCCATCCCCATCCCCGCGCGGGCCGAGGCACATCCACACCTGCGGCCTCTCAATCCCTTGCGCGACCTGCCCCAGGTAGCAGACCTCATCGATCTGTGTTTTCACCAAAGCATGGATCGCGATGGCGAGAATTACCTGCGCGAGATGCGCCGCGCGGGGCGTGAACAATCGTGGGTGCGTTCGCTGGAAAACACCTCATCCACGCCGCTTACGGGCTTTGTCTGGGAGCAGAATGGAAAGATTGTCGGTAATGCCAGTCTGATCCTCTTTCGTCAGGAACGAAAAAAGATCTACATGATCGCCAACGTGGCGGTGCATCCCAATCATCGTCATTTGGGAATCGGCCGCGCGGTGACCGAAAAAACAATTGCACGCGCCCGCGAGCACGGTGCGGACGAACTCTGGCTCAACGTCCGCGACGATACTCCCGACGCGATCGACCTCTATGCCGATCTCGGTTTTCGCGAACATTCCCGCCGCACACAATGGCAATCGGCGGACCCTCCTGCTTCTCCAAACTTGAACGGTTTTCAAATTGCGCCGCGCCGTCCCAGGTTCTGGCCGACCCAACAGGCATGGCTCGCGCAAAATCATCCCAACGAACTGACGTGGTACCGCGCCTGGAATTTCAAAGGACTCGCGCCTGGATTTTGGAATTGGCTGTATCTTCTCTTCGTGGATGCGAACCTGCGACAGTGGGCCGCGCTCCGCGGCGACTCATTGCAGGCGGTTCTTTCGTGGACCCCGAACGGGACGCGCTACGAACCGCTCTGGCTGGCCCTCGGGGACGATTCCGCTCCCGAAGCCGCGACCCAGCTCCTCGTCCACGCGCGACGCGAACTTGGCGGGCGGCGATTCATCCTCGAGCATCCCGCGGGCCGCGCGGACGAGTCCATCCGTGCCGCGGGCTTCGTCCCGCAGCGGACGTTAATCTGGATGCGGGCGGACGGCGCGACAAAATGAGGTTCTTGGCGTAGATGATTTTAGAAAAGGAGTAACGATGAACAAATTTCTCTTACGATGGATCATCAACAGTCTCGCCGTGTGGGCGGCGGTGAATTTTGTGCCTGGCATTCACTGGACGAACGACTGGGTCGCGGTGATTGGGCTGGGCTTAATTCAGATGCTCGTGAACGCGATCGTCCGCCCTGTGGCGAAATTTGTGGGATGTCTGCCCATCATTCTCACGCTTGGGTTGTTCACGCTCGTGATCAATGCTGGCCTGTTCTGGTTGACGGGCGTGATCGGCAATGCCTTTGGCGTGGGCTTCACCGTGGACAGTTTCTGGCCTGCCTTCTGGGGCGGCCTGGTGGTGAGCGTGGTGAGCATCATCATGGGAATGATCTTGCGCGATGAGTTGAAGGGCAGGCGCAAGTAAGCAAAGTTGGTGGGGGAGTGGATTTCAGGTGAAAGGAAAGGTCCGCTGTCTCATCACTTCAAACATCAGCACGGACCCTGCCACCGCGGCGTTGAGCGATTCCGTTTTTCCCGCCATCGGAATTTTGATTCGCTGACTCGCCAGCTTTTGGGCCGCCTCGCTCGCGCCCTCTGCCTCGCCTCCCACGATCAGCATGAGCGGCTGACGTAAATCCGTTTCCCAGCAGGACTCTCCCTCCATATCCGCCACCATGACCCGCTGGCTCGCCGACTCGCTGACTCGCCCGATCTCCTCCCATCCCATCGAAACGATCGGCAAGCGGAAGTGCGCGCCCATCCCTGCGCGGACGACCTTCGGCGCGAACGGGTCTGTCGTTTCGGGCGGAATCAGCACCGCGTCCACGCCTGCCGCGTCTGCCGAGCGAATCAACGTTCCGAGGTTGCCTGGGTCGCGGATGGAATCAGGGATGAGGAAAAAGGCGGGGTGGTTGAGTAATTGGTAATTGGTAACTGGTAATTGGACGAGGTTGAGGACGGCGAGGATGCCTTGTGAGGTTTCAGTGTCGCTCAGGGATTTCATCAGGCTGGGGGAAATTTCATCGCACTCCACGCCGAGGGATGTTAAACGTTTTACGTTCAACGTTCCACGTTCACTCAACGTCTCATCGTACAAAACAAATCGAAATCCCCAATTGCTGTTTACTGCTTCTTCGATGAGCCGCACGCCCTCAGCCACGAACGCGGATTCGGCGCGGCGTTCTCTGGCGCGTCCCATCAAGGCACGGACGAGTTTGAGTTTGGGGTTCTGACTGGATGTAATCATGGGAGATGGTTAATATTACAGCGCAAGGTTGGCGGCGTGCGGCTAAAAAGATGACCAACGGATTTGTAACGGACACTTGCACCGAACGCAAGTGAGTGTAAGTCTCTATCCGAATATCGGATCGCAGACTTCCAGTCTGCCTGGGCGGGCGGACTCAAGTCCGCGCTCCGCAATTTTCGGATAGCCTCTAAGCGGATAGAGGGCGGCCCATCCGTTTATCCGCTTTCTATCCGCTGGTCACTTCTTGCGAACGGAAAGTTGTCTAACTTTGCGCTGTAATGTTAATGGAACATGGAAGAATGGAGAGGAAACTATTAACCATTCTCCGTTTTCCAGACACTCAGAAACGCATCAATAGTTAACTCGTCAAACAACACCAGCCGAATCGTTTTGAGCGTGGATGTTTCTTTTTCAAAATACTCGCGGATGGTCTTGAATATGATTCCCGCCGCGCGTTCCTTCGGGAAGCCGAAGATGCCCGTGGAAATCGCGGGGAACGCGATGGATGCGCACTTCAACTCGTCTGCCACGCGCAGGGAGCCAGTCACCGCGTCCGATAATTTTTTATCCTCGTCGCCACCTGTCCCCGTTTCACGGGGGTCGCCCCAGACGGGACCGACAGCGTGGATCACGAATCTCGCAGGCAGTGCCCCGCCCGAGGTCCACGCGGGACGCGAGTGGGGGACGAGGCCGTGCTTGCGAATCCACGCGTCGCTCTCGTCCTGGATCACATCCCCGCCGCGGCGGACGATAGCCCACGCCACGCCGCCTCCGTGTTGGAGGTGTTCGTTGGCCGCGTTGACGATGGCGTCCACTTCCTCCAGCGTAATATCTCCCTGCGCGATTTGGATGCGTTGTCCTGTCTCTAAAATTTTTTCAACGAGAGTTTTACTCATACCCCCATTCTACAACAAAACACCCGTCAGGCTTTAACCCAACGGGTGTCAATTACCAATTACCAATTACCAATTACTGTTTTGCTTGCGCCACGACTGCGGCAAATGCCTGCGGGTCGCGGACGGCAATGTCGGCCAGCATCTTGCGGTTGAGGCTGATGTTTGCCTTCTTCAGGGCGGACATCAGACGGCTGTACGTGGTGCCGTTGAGACGGGCCGCGGCGTTGATGCGGGCGATCCACAACTTGCGCAGGTCGCGCTTGCGGACGCGGCGGTCGCGGAACGCGTACCACATGCTCTTCAGCATGGCTTCGTTCGCGCGGCGGAACAGCAGATGCTTCGAGCCGCGCTGTCCCTTGGTGTACTTCAAAACTTTCTTGTGTCGGCGATACCCATACGGGCCGCTTTTTACACGTGCCATTTTCTAAACCTCCTGCAAACCCTCGGGCGTCGGCGGGTTGCGCCAGTTGCTTACACCCGAAAGCCGCAAATCAACGGATACGACTTTGTGGGGACGGGGTTTCCTGCCCGGGGCAGGAACCTCGCCTTGGGCGAGATGAATCTCGCCCCTACTTTTCCATATTCGGCGCGAGGCGGTTGATACGCTTGACGTAACTCTTGCCTTCCACGGTCACCATTTCGGGCAACAACGCCTTGGTGCGCTCTGACCTGCGGCGGCGGAAATGGCTCTTGCCGCCTTTTGTGCGGACCAGTTTACCGGCGCCGGTCAGGCGGAACCGTTTCGAGGTCGCCTTGTGGGTCTTCAGCTTGATCTTGCCAGCTTTTGCTTTGCGGGGCATGGCTGTTTCTCCTTTCAGACAAATTAAACCGCGGGACGAATCTTGCTCCCGCGGACTTGAACATCGTTGGGGACTTGCTCAGTGCCGCAACATTCATGTTGCCCATGGCAAGATGAATCTTGCGGTACAAACTTACGCTTCAGCCTGGACTTCGGCCGGACTATCCGCTTTTTCTTTTTTCTTCGCGGGCGATTTTCCCGGCGCCAGAACCACGAGCATGGTGCGGCCTTCCATCATGGGGGCTTGCTCGATCACGGCTACATCCGAGAGGCTTTGGGCAATCTCTTTCAGGTCTTCGAGCGCGATCTCGGGATAATCCATTTCGCGGCCGCGGAACTTGACCGTCACGCGGACTTTGTGTCCCTGCAACAGCCAGCGGCGGGCATCGTCCACCTTGAAGCCGCGGTGCGCCTCGTTCGTCTTGGGGCGCAGACGGATCTCCTTGACCTCGATCTTGGTCTGTGCTTTGCGGGCCTCGCGTTCCTTTTTGGCGCGCTCATAGATGAACTTGCCAAAATCCATCACGCGGCAGACGGGGGGCGTCGCGTTGGGCGAGACCTCTACAAGGTCCAAATCCGCGTCACGGGCGATCTGCAGGGCCTGCTTGATCGAAACCACACCGACGTTGCCGCCGTCCGGCCCGATCAACCTTACCTCAGGCACGCGAATGCCCTCGTTTACTCGAAAATTGTTGGCGCTGATAAGTTTCTCCTCGTTTCAAATAACGGACAACCAGCCTGTGGCTGGTTTTGAGCGGGCGAATGATACCATGAAGGCGCGGAAATCGTCAACGAACAGGAGTACCGCAACATTCATGTTGCCCGTGGCTGGCAAGATAAATCTTGCGGTACTGATTTTCCCCTCCGGGGTGAAACTCTTTCATGGATACTCTGCGGTAATTCTTTTGCTGACTCACCAGCATCCGTTGAATCACTCATCTCACACATTGACAAAATCCTCCAAAATCGCTATACTGTCGTTAGTATTATACCTGAAGAATAGTACACTAAAGGAGATGGCATAGTGACCGATCTCGACCGTCTGCTCGAAAACTGGGAGAGCGTCTACAAAAAAGGACTGCTCACCTTTTGGTTGCTTCTGCTCCTGGACGAGAAGCCCTCCTATCCCTACGAGATGAGCGCCGAGGTGACGCGTCTCAGCGAGGGCATGATCTCCGCGGACGGCAACAGCATTTACCGCGCCGTCAGCCGCTTCGAGGAGATGAGACTCGTCGCCAGCGAAAGCGGGGAATCGAAACTCGGTCCGCCGCGCAAGTATTACCGTCTCACCGATGATGGGCGCGAATTATTGCAACGCTTCATCGAGCGCAACATCCTGATCTTTCAACATCCCGCAGTGGCGGAACGCATCCAGCACGTTTTGCAAAACGGAGGCAACGATGGAAAATAAACTCGCCGAAAAAATCGAACGGCTCGAAGCGCAACTCCCGCGTTGGGAAAAGTGGTTGTATGCCTGCTATGGCGCTTCGTTCACCCTGCTCGCGCATGCGTTTATAAAATACTATGAAAATACAATTTTGTCTGAAGCTTTGTTTTTTATTGAGGAAAAAGCGGGATTGGTTTGGTCATCAGAAAGTTTGCCCATGTTTGACCAATACACTTATGATCTCAGTTTAGTCTATATCTCTCCTGGGCGGCTTGTGTTTTGGCTGGTTATCCAAATCGTCACGCTTGCCGGTGCCGCTATCCTTGCTTTTCATCCGACTTGGCGAAAAACCACACTCTCCAAACGACTGGGGTTGATTTTCGGTTACCTTCTCGCTGGCTGGATAACCCTGCTCTCGCTTGGCGCACACGATCCACTCAATGCAGACGGCGGCTATACCGCTTTAGTGATCATCTACCTGATTGCTCTTGGACTGGGCTATTGGTGGCTGCGTCGCAAAAAAGAAAAAGCCGAGGAAATTTTCCTGTAATGAGCAGACATCGGAAGTCTCCAAGACTCCCGATGTCTTTTAATGCGGCGGGGAATCGTCAACCAAACGAAGGTTTTCCGTCGCCGAACTATCGGGTATCATTCCCCGCATGAAAACAAAAAACTGGTTGCCGCAACTGGCCATCCTTGTTGGACTGCTCGCACTGATAGGCGGAGGCTACGCCCTCGCCCGCCTCCTCCCGGCATCCGTTCCTGGGCTTCCTCCTCTCTCCAAACTCGACCTCGCTCCCCAAACCGTGGACGGCATCACCGCCACCGTCGAATCCTACTATGCCGACGCAATGCGAATGGTCTTCGCCGTCCGCCTGACCGGTTCGGACGCGTTCCCTGGGAATGTCTCCCTTTCCAGCGCGGACGGGGCGTGGGCCAATAGCAGCGCGGGAGTTAAGATGGGCGGCGATCCATCTCACTACCTGTTCGATCTCGCTTCCGAAATGCCTTTGAGGAGCGATCGCTTTCAGGGGCAATTGGAATTCATCGTCACCGCCTCGCCAGGGGACGACGACCCCGTGGCGACATTTCGCTTCGATCTCGACCTGCCCATCCACCCCGCGCTGACCTTCGAGCCTAAACAAACCGTCTGGGCCGACGGCCTGGAGATCCTGCTCGACCGCCTCGTCATCACGCCCGCGCAGACCTATGCCTACCTGTGCTACCTGACTCCCACCCGCGCGGACTGGACAATTGGCGGCGATGCCACGTTGCGCGTCGGCGCGCAGGTCGCGGGCATTCAATCCTACGCGCTCCTCTTCGACTCCGTCTACGGCGATGGGAGCAAGGGCGGCGATCCCGGCTGGACCTCGCCCATCCAAAATGGCCGTTGTGTCAAAATCGGCTTCCCGATTGGCGACGCGAAGCCCGAATCTCTCACATTGACCATCCCCGCGCTGGAACAGTCTATGCCCGAAGTCATCCCTGCGGAGGATCTTGCAATGGCTTACGAAAGGCTCAACGCCGAGGGCATCGAAATGGAATGGCACATCGTTGACCACGGCGCATATCCCGAATGGAAGAAACTCCCCGCAGGCATGAGCGAGCAGGAAGCCTATCGCCAGTTCATTCGCGCGCTCGGTTACATTCATCCCGGAACCTGGACATTCGAGCTACAACTGAAACAGGGGGAAGGTTCCCA
Source organism: Anaerolinea thermophila (assembly GCA_020722375.1). GTDB lineage: Bacteria > Chloroflexota > Anaerolineae > Anaerolineales > Villigracilaceae > Denitrolinea. Next base: position 2,016 of record DYKX01000092.1, on the reverse strand, counting down.
GCCGCGCTTCACCACCTCCAGTTACGGCGCGGCGACGCCCATTCCGCTTTCCACTGTCGAGCCGCGCCTGGCCGCGACCCTGCCCGGAAGAATCCATTCTTTCGATCTGAGTCCCGACCAAAAAACCATTGCCTTCGCCACCTCGCAGGGAGTCGTTTTGTACAACCTTGAGACGTTCAAACTTCTCCGCGCTCTGGAAGAAAGCGAGAACATCTTTCAGGTCGCCTTCTCGCCCGACGGCACGAAACTGGCGGCGGGGAGCATCCTCATGCGCGCCAGCGAAAGCGGTCTGCCGCATGTCATCGTCTGGGACGCCGCCACGTGGAAGACTCTCTTCGAGCGCGAGAATCAAGAGCAGGCTTCCATTCCCTTTGGCGCGCTGGCCTGGTCGCCGGATGGCAACCTGCTGGCTTTTTCCCTCCCTGATCGGGGTCTGGTGGCGGTGGACATCAAAACGGGCGAGGCGGTTTCCCTGCAAAAAAATTTCATCGTCCCGCCCTACGATATTGACTGGTCGCCCGACGGCTCGCGCCTGATCGCCACCGGCGACCTCGCCTATGGTTTCCGCCGCTGGCGCGTGGACACGGGCGCATCCGTCCGCCTGTACGATTCGCGCGCGGGCGCGGCGCCCGTCCAACTGGCCTGGTCGCCGGATGGGACGCGCATCGCCTCCGCCCACGCCGACGGGACGGTCTGCCTGTGGACGACCGCGACGAACCAATGTGACGGACTGATCTACGCCCATCAAAATCAAGCCTCCGCCCTGGTTTGGTCGCTGGATGGAAGTCAACTCGCGACAGGCGGGGGAGTGATTCGGATTTGGGATACTCACACGGGGAAACTGGTCAGAGCCTTTGGCCTAAACGATAAGAGCATCTACGCTCGCCTGGAATGGCTCGACTCGAAAACTTTGGTCTCGCTGGAAACGGGATATGCAGGCGAAGCCCTGACCATCGTCCGCTTTTGGGATGTGGCGACTGGCAAAATTTTCATGGAATTTCAGGGAGCGAGCGGGGAGCACTACCAATAATAAAGACAGGCGGAAGGCATTCAGCCCTCCGCCTGTCATCCTTCATCTTCTTCTACAACTCCTTCGCCCGCCTCGTGATCCGATCCTTTGCCCGCGTGATAAACTCCGCCAGCGGAATATTATTTTGCTGGCTTCCGTCGCGGACGCGCAGCGAGACCTGTCCCGCCTTCATCTCGTTCTCGCCGACCACGAGCATGTACGGGACCTTCATCAACTGTGCGTTGCGGATCTTGGCGTTCATGCGCTGGGCGCTTACATCTGCGCTCGCTCGAATCCCATGGTCACGCAACCCCTGGACGATGCCCTGTGCGTACTCGTTCTGGCCGTCCGTGATCGGGATGACGCGCACATGCTCAGGCGAGAGCCAGACGGGGAAGTTGCCCGCGTAGTGCTCGATTAGGAATCCGACCATGCGCTCGTGCGTGGACAGGGGCGCGCGGTGGATGCACAGCGGAATCTCCTCGTTGCCCTCCTTGTTCGTGAAGTGCAGATCGAAGCGCTCAGGTACGGCGAAGTCCACCTGGTTCGTCGCCAGTGAAAATTCCTTGCCGATGGCCGACCAGATTTGCACGTCAATCTTGGGACCATAGAAGGCGGCTTCGTCTTCGGCTTCCACGTAGGGCACACCGCCATTGTCCATGGCGCGGCGCACCATGTCTTCCGTCTTCAACCACAGGCGCTCGTTGTCCACGTACTTCTTGCCCAGTCCTGCCTTACTGTGCAGAGACAGTCGCATCACAAATTTCTCGATGCCGAACAAGTCGAAGTATTTGCGATACAAGTCCACCACGCCCATGAACTCCTGTTCGAACTGTTCCTCCGAGACGTAGATGTGCGCGTCGTTCATCTGCATCGAGCGGACGCGCATCAGGCCGAAGAGTTCGCCCGACTTCTCGTAGCGGTAGCATGTCCCATATTCGGCGAGACGTACGGGCAGGTCGCGGTAGGAGCGCTGCTTCGAGCCGAAGATCTTGTGGTGCATCGGA
>DYKX01000091.1:689-12233 GCA_020722375.1 Anaerolinea thermophila | reverse complement strand
CAAAGATTGCAGGAATCCGCCGTTTAATTGGCGTTTTCGTTAGCAAAGGAAACCTTTAGGGTCTCTGCCAGCGAGTTAAGAAACACTCTCTAAAGGTTTCCCCCGTTAACCTTCGTCACGGTAGATGGCATACCTTTGCCAACCTGGTTCCTGATTGGGAAAGAAAACCTTTAGGGTCTCCTGGTTGTTACTCCCCGAAACGATACCCAATCCCTCGTTCGGTCTGGATATATTTTGGCTTCATCGGGTCAGCCTCCACCTTCTGGCGCAGGTGTCCCATGTACACGCGCAGATATTCGACTTCATGCCCGTATTCATGCCCCCACACATTCTGCAAAATATCACGGTGAGAAAGCACCTTGCCGGCGTGGCGCATCAAATACACCAACAGGTCGAATTCGATGGGCGTCAACTCCACCATTTCGCCGCGGACTTTTACCTCGTGACGCGGCATGTCCACCGTGATGTCGCCGCGAGCCAGAGCTTCCTCGGGAGCAGGCGCTTCGCTCCAGTGTGAGCGCCGCAACACCGCCTGAATGCGTCCCAGCAACTCGCCCACGCCGAAAGGCTTGGTCAGGTAGTCGTCCGCGCCGAGATCGAAGGCGCGCACCTTGTCGGCTTCCTCACCCATTGCCGAAAGGATAATGATCGGCACATGCGATTCCGCACGGATGCGGCGCGTCGTTTCCAGGCCGTCGAGGTGAGGCATCATGATGTCGAGGATCACCAGCCCCACCTGCTCCGTGCCAAAGACTGCCAGCGCCTCCAGTCCGTTCGAGGCGCAGGCCACTTTGTAGCCGCGCGCTTCCAAATTACGGCGCACAAAATCGCGCAGGGGTTTTTCGTCGTCTACCACTAAAACGGTAATATTCATGGGTTCGCCTTTTTGTTTGCTGGAATGGAAAACGCGATACATGCGCCGTGCTCCTGCGATTCCACCCAAATACGTCCGCCGTGCGCATGCACCAACCCCTGACAGATCGCCAGCCCCAGTCCGGCGCCGCCCGCCGAGCGCGTCAGGCTGTTATCTACGCGGTAGAAACTTTCGAAGATGTGCGCGCTCTCCTCGGGCGGGATGCCAGGGCCATCGTCCGAAACGCGGAACAGGATATCGCCGTTCGCGTTTTGGACCTCCACGCGAATGGCCGTCTCCTCGCCGCCATACTTGACCGCGTTCTCGATCAGGTTGCGCAGGATGGATTCCAGCCGAAGCGCATCGGCGTATAGCGGAGGCAGGCCTGCTTCCACGCGGACCTCGAAGCGGGCTTCGTTAATTCGGACACGTCTCGCGGCCCTGCGAATCGTCTCTTCGATGTTGCACTCCAACAGTTCCAAACGCAACGCGCCCGCGTCCAGCCGTGAAAGGTCGAGGATGTTGTTGACCAGTTCGCTCAGTCGGTCGGACTCGTCGGAAATAATTTTAAGAAATTCGTTCTGTGATTTGCGGTCCCACTGCACATCCTCGGCAAGCAGGGTAGTGGCGTAGCCTTTGATGGAGGCCAGCGGAGTCCGCAACTCGTGCGAGACGGTGGAGACGAGGCTGGCGCGCATGCGGTCCAGTTCCCTGTCAGCGGTGATGTCGTGCAGGAGCAGGCCGCGCCCGATCAGGGTCCCGCGTGAATCGGCGACGTCGAAGGTTTCCAGCCGCAGGTAGATCGTCCGCCCCTGATTCATAATGGAAATTTCCGCGGTCTGTTCGCCGCCTTTTTGATGGATATTCTGCGCGGCATTGCGCGTTTTTCGGTCATCCTGCGAACGGGAAAGGATGCGCTCCAGAATGTGGTTGACGTACATCCCCGCCAGTTCCTCGGTGGTCAGGTCGGCCATTTGTCCCACGCGGCGGTTGGCGTAGACGGTTTTGCCTTCGAGGTTGCTGAGGATCAACCCATCGTGCAGGGATTGGACGAGCGATTCGATGCGGCGCGTTTGCTCTTCGAGTTGCATGTCACTGCGTTCGAAGAGGATGGCGTTCTCCACGGCCATGGCGGCATGGTTGGCAAAGTTCACCAGCAATTGGATCTCATCTTCGGTGAAGGTGTGCGGCGTGGGGTGGAAGACGACCAGCGCGGTGGGCGGCGCGTGCTTGGTGTGGAGCGGCACGGCCAGGATGGCGCGGTAGCCCTCCATGCGGGCGCGGATTCGCCGGATGTTGTAGGAGGGATCGGTCTCTGTGTCGCTGACCTGGATGGGCTGGTGGCTGTTGAGGGCGCGCATGGTGACCGAGTCTGGTTCGGACGGGAGGATGGACAGGTTCTCGACGAACTGGCGCGAGAGTCCGCGGCTGGAGCGGATGCGGAAAGTGCCGTCGCGCGCATCCAGTTGGATGATGGCGTACATCTGAATGGCGAGCAGGCGTCCCATTTGCTGGAGGATCTGGTCGAGCACGGTTTCCAGGTCGAGGCTGGAGATGACGGCCGTGCTGGTCTCCAGCAGGGTGGCCTGTTCCTTGCTGCGCGCCTGGATGGAATCTCCCATCTTGAGGATGCTTCGAATGAGGTGGCCGATCTGGTCGTTGCGCTTCGCCTGTTTGAGGAGTTGGTCGCGCTCTTCTGCGCTGATACCCCGCTTGGCGCCGATCGATTCGCTGATGGGCGCCAGTCGTTCGATGGGTCGGATGACGCGCCGGTTGAGCATCATCCAGAAGAAGATGCCGATGAGGATGAACGTCCCTGCCGCGATAAGAACAATCTGCCGCAGGAAGATCTGCGTGGTGAACGCCGCCGACGCGGGACGGCTGACGATCACGCGCCACTCGATGTTGGGGACTTCGGCGTGGGTGTACAGACGCGACTCGCCGTCGGGCGCGTTCAAGATGAAGGAATGTTCCCTGCTGGTCGTTCGTTCCAGAAGGTCCGCTGGCAGGAGATCCGATGCGGGATGGAGCAGGAGGCTGGAATCGGGGTAGGCGATGATCTGTCCTGCGGAATCGAGGATGACAATCTGGAATCCCGAGTCTGTAGGGTGTTCCGCCATGATGGCGGTCAGCGTCTGGCTCAGACTCTCCAGTTTGATGTTGGCCCCTGCAAGGCCGAGGAACGTCCCGTTTTTCGACCACAGCGGCATGACCGCAGTCGCGACGGCCTGTTCAGTGGTGGGGGAGATGCGTCCCTGCGAGACAAGCGGGTTGGTGGACGAGAGCGCTCGCAGGAAATAATCGCGGAACGAGAAGTCTGTCCCCACCGTGGAGCCTGGCCCGACGGGATAGTGATAGAGCATGATGCCGTTCGCGTCGAGACGGTAGACGAGATTGACATCGGGATGCGTGTCTAAAATGGTCTGGAACAGCGGCTCCATTTCTTCGATGTCGGCATCCAGGACGCCCTGATAGGAGGCCAGTCCCGCCATCATGTCGAGGGCGTTCCCGATCGAGCGGCCTGATTCTTGCGCGATGGCTTGCGCGAGGGCCAGGTCGCTGGCCTGCACATCCTCGCGGATACGCCTGCCGACCAACCCATCGAATATCCACAGACTCAACAGAAAGGGGACGATCAAGAGGAGGTAGAGCGCCAGCAGTTGCAGGCCGAGATTTTTATGGAATGAAAGCCAACGCGGCATGACTGGAGATTACCTGTTTCCCGCTTGAAAGTCAAGAAGAATTACGGGCTGACAACGATTTGGATATAGACAGAATCTCCGAACGCTTCGCCCTCGGGATTAACCGCCTGCCACTCGCTTCGGTACGTCCCCGCGGCGGACGGGGCGACGAAGACGATCCGCAGTGTGACCTGCGCGCCTGCCCGCGCGGGGTAGAGCGGAATCTCGGCGGGCGCTCCGAGCGTCTCGCCGTTGATGTTGCGGAGTGTGTAACCGGCGTCCCAGTCACAGGTGCCAGTGTTTTGGACGAGCCATTGCTTGTCCATGGATTGCCCAGGCTGGACGGTGGTGTCGTCTTCGAAGGAGAGGTCCGCAAGCCAGGAGAGATCGTCTGTGCAGGGAGGGAGGGGAGTGGGCGGTTCGAGCGTGGGGGGGACGGTGTCAGTGGGGAGTATGATCGGGGTGGCCGCGGCCGGCGCGAGCGTGGGAGGAAGCGGAGTCGGGGTGGAGAGTCCGCTTGGCGGGCGGAAGAGGGTTGGGGTGGCGGTTGGTCCACAGGCGGAGAGAGTCCCCAGGAGAATCAAAATGAACGCGGAGACGATTCGGGGGATGAGTCGGTCCGCGTTCATTTTGATCTTGTTGTGGGTTGGATCCGAAAGTTCTACTTTCGGGGAAGGCTATGCTTCTTCTTCGTTTCCGCCGCCATCGGATTCTTCGCCGCCCATGTCAAGGGGCAGGACGAGTTCGCCGCCGAGGGCTTTCTGGCGGATGACGGTCTCGATCTCGCCCGCGAGGTCGGGGTTGGCGCGCAGGTAATCCTTCGCGTTCTCGCGTCCCTGCCCGATGCGGACGTCACCGTAGGAGAAGAAGGCGCCGCGCTTCTGGACGATCTCGAGTTGGGTGGCGAGGTCGAGCAGATCGCCCGATTTGGAGATGCCTTCGTTGAACATGATGTCGAACTCGGCGGTGCGGAAGGGAGGCGCGACCTTGTTTTTGACGACGCGCACGCGCGTGCGGTTGCCGATGACTTCGTCGCCGACCTTGATGGATTGGATGCGGCGCACGTCGAGGCGGACGGAGGCATAGAATTTGAGCGCGTTGCCGCCTGTGGTGGTTTCGGGGTTGCCGAACATGACGCCGATCTTCGAGCGCAACTGGTTGGTGAAGACGACGGTGGTCTTGGTCTGGTTGATGGCGCCGCTGAGTTTGCGGAGCGCCTGGGACATGAGGCGGGCCTGCACGCCCATGGTCGCGTCGCCCATGTCGCCTTCGATCTCGGAGCGGGGGACGAGCGCGGCGACCGAGTCGATCACCACAATGTCCACGCCGCCCGAGCGGACGAGGGTCTCCACGATCTCAAGGGCCTGTTCGCCCGTGTCGGGTTGCGAGACGAGCAGGTTGTCAATGTCCACGCCGCACTTGGCCGCGTAGGTGGGGTCGAGGGCGTGCTCCATGTCAATGTATGCGGCAGTGCCGCCGAGTTTCTGCACTTCTGCCACAATGTGCTGACAGATAGTGGTCTTGCCCGATGACTCGGGGCCGTAGATTTCGGTAATGCGTCCGCGCGGGACGCCGCCGACGCCGAGAGCGATGTCGAGCGAGAGCGACCCTGTGGGGATGGTTTCGGTTGCCATGGTGTGTGCCTCGCCGAGACGCATGATGGAGCCGTCGCCGTAGCGTTTGAGGATGTCACTGACGGCCTTATCGAGAACGGCCTTCTTGCCTTCGTCCATTACTGGGCCAGAGGGTACTTTGTCTTTCGAGGTTGATTTCCTTGCCATGAGAATTCTCCAGGTGTAAAGTTCCAGCAACGTTTGTGTTGAATGGACGGGAGTATAGCACAGATGTTCGGGTGGTTCAAGGTTTTTTTTAGCCGGATAGTCTGATGGCAGCAATTCCAAATCTGGAGCCCAAAATCCCGAAAAACAATAAACCAGCCACTGATTTCACGGATGTTCACGGATTGTTTTGCTCTAATCCGTGCTAATCGGTGTAAATCCGTGGCAAAAGGTTTTAGATTTGGAATTGCTGGTCTGATGGTTTGAAAGTCGCATAGTCGGGATATAATCGAAATATGGCAACGACACAACTGAGTTTTCCGGTTGATCTCAAACTTCGCCCAGTGGATGAAATTCTGCGCGAGTCGGAGGCGTTTTTTATGAAAGAAGGAAAGGTTCATCTCACACTGAAACGGCTTGCACAGGCGCTGGACGAGGAAGCAATTCCGTATGCCATTATTGGAGGCATGGCGCTCAACCTGTTTGGATATACGCGCGAAACCACGGATGTGGATATTTTACTGACTAAAGAAGGATTGGAAAATTTTCGCGAGCATCTGGTTGGCCGTGGTTATATTCCTACTTTCAGCGGGGCATTGAAAAGTTTTCGTGATGCAGAAACACAGGTCAAAATAGAGGCGCTTACCACAGGCGAATATCCGGGCGATGGAAAGCCGAAGCCGGTTGTGTTCCCTGACCCGGCTACTGCCAGCGTGGAGCGGGACGGGTATCGCGTCATCTCGCTTGAGAAACTGATCGAACTCAAACTTGCTTCCGGTATTTCCGCCCCGCATCGCCTGCGAGATCTCGCGGACGTGCAGGATTTAATTTCGATTTTGAATTTGCCATTGGAACTGGAAAATCAGTTGGATGCCAGCGTACGGGGAGAGTATCGGCGTTTATGGGAATTCGCGCAACAGGCCAAAACAGAATAAGAATTATGGCTTTTTGGTGGGAGTGGGCGTTGTCGGGACAAAGTTGAGCGCGGGCGTGGGCGGCGCGGCCAGTTGGAAGTTACCGTACATCGTGTAGGTGAAGTACGTCACCTGCCCGGGCAGGATCTCCACCCAGAATTGATGGTCGCGGCCGTCGAAGATCAGGCTGATGCGATACAGCCCGGCGGGCAGGTCGCTCAAGACCAAGTTCTCCTGATAATGCGGGTCGGAGTTGATCGTTTCGGTGCCATACGTCCGAACGCGGCGGACACGTCCTGTTTCTTCGGAGATCACATCCACAGGGAAGGAAGACAGCAATACGCCGTTCTGCTGGTCCAATCGTCCCACCAGCACGCCCCATCCCTGCGGCGGAGAGAGCCATAACTCTGGGTTAAGGGTGTGATGATACAGATTGTATTCCAACCGCACTTCGAAATGGAGATGCGGCCCCGTCGTCTTGCCCGTTTCGCCCACCAATCCGAGTTGTTCGCCGGTTTCCACGTGCTGTCCCACCGTCACATCCACGCGGGACATGTGCGCGTAAAGCGTGAAGAGCGGCTTTCCCTGATACCCAAAATCGTGACGGATCGAAACTGCCAGCCCGTACGGGTCGGTGGTGTTGTCGGGCAGGCCTGTATAAAATCCGCCGCCCGCCCAAACCACGGTGCCAGGTCCAGCCGCCAGCACGGGCGTGCCGAGGTTGGCGTCAATGTCAATGCCGGTATGCACTTCATCGTCAAAGAAAATGCCGCCATAGCGATAATCGGGCTGGGGCCAGTTCACCTGATCGGCAGGGTTGGGACGGGTGAAGTAAAAGTGATCGTAGGGAGAGACCGCCCACGGGACAGGATAAAGAGGCGGACGCCAGCCTGAGACGGGTTCTGCCCCCGGAGAGGGAAGCACAAACCGAAGCGGGGCGGCGGTCGCGGTCTGGACCTCGGGCGGGGTCGCGGCTCCGACATCGTTCGCGGCGGCGAGGGGAGTCATCGTCCCCCCCTGCGCGGACGGAGTCCCGCAGGCGGTGAGAAGCAGGGCTATATTCAATAACAAAAAAACAGCAGCCAGTCGCCAGTAAGCAGGGCAACATGAAAGTTGCAGTACTGAAATACTGACAGTCTGTGTACGTGTGTACATGTAAACCTGTGTACTTCCTTTACGGCAACGGCGTGTTGGACGGGATTGGCGTGGGAGAGGGAATCGGTGTATTCGTCGCGGTTGGCGGCAGTGTGTTGGTTGGGGAAGGTGTGATGCTCGGCGTGGGCGAGGGGCCGCTGGTGATGGTGGGCACGGGCGTGAGCGTGGGCGTGAGGGTGGGTGGCAGGCGCGGCGTGGGCGTGATCAGCGCTTCGGGAGGGTAGATCTCGAGCAGGGCGGAGTACCAGTCCAGGCCGCCCGTCAACGCGAATTCGGTGAAGCGCGTGCCGCCAAAATAGGTGCGCCAATTGGGCAGGGACGGTTGCCGCTCCCAGCCGTAAGCGCGGGCGAGGGCGGTGAAGTCCACCCAGTATCCGTTCGGGATGGGTGCGAACGCGCCGCCCTGGTCGTAGGCTTGCGGATCGAGGTTGTAGCGCGCGCTCAGATCCCAGGGCGCTTCGCGCAGGGGTTGTCCCTGCGAGCCGTCCTGATTTTGGGCGCGCAGGTAGATCCGCCAGAAAGTCTGCTGGCCAACCTCCTCGCGCACCGAGACCATCCAACCCGCGTTGGTGAGCAGGGAATTCAAGGCGAAGGCGCGGCCTGTGTACAGCCAGTCATCGCCGAGACCCGGGTCGAGCGGACTGGTCAACGGGACGAACGCGTTTTGCAGGCTGGCGAGCGCGTCCCAACCCGTCTCTTCGATCACGCGTTGACGCAGGGCGGCAAAAGCCTCATCCACCTGGTCTTGCAATTGCGGATACGGCGACTGCACGTTTGGCAGGTTCACCAGTCTCTGTCTTTGTGTGGGGCCCTCGGCGAGCGGTGTCATTTCTGGAGACCAAAGCGCAGGCGGCGTGACTGCGGACGCGGCGCGATAGGTTTCGGGCGGTGCCGGCAGGTCGAGCGTCAGCCAGAGCAGTCCGCGCACGAGGCCAGGTAACGGCCGCGGCGACAGAGGCAGGCCTCCGTCGAGGGAGGAGGCGGAGAAGTAATCCACGTTGGGGCCGTTCAGGATGGTGACCAGTTTTTCGCGGGATGGACTCCACGCGGCCCAATCCGCATCGGCGCTCCAGCGCGCGGGACGTTCGGGTTGATCCGCGTCCCAAATGTACGCGCCGCCGACGTTGACTCCCTGCGCTTCGGCGATCCACAAGAGACGGTTCTCCGCCCACTGTGGATGGCGTTCCGCGGCGAAGTTGGTGTTGCTGAGGTTCGTGAAGCGGCCTTCATCGGAGCGGTCGAGGTCGGCCAGCCAGATGTCGGGGTCCCCGCCGCGATTGGAGACGAACGCGATCTGCCGTCCCTGCGGCGACCACGCAGGGGATGTGTCCGCCGCGGGATTGTCTGTGAGGAAGATGGGCGGATTCTCGGGGGCCGTCAGTTGGATGGCCGCGATTTCAATATCGTTTCCGTCATAGGTCTCGTAGGCGAGCCATTGACGGTCAGGCGACCAGGTGGGGGCGGAATCGTATGCGGGTGAATTTGTGATTTGCTGAATTTCGCCAGTGGCAAGGGTGAGGATGTAAATGTCCCAATAGCCCGAACGGTCAGACACGAACGCGGCCTGTGTCCCGTCTGGGCTGAGGGCGGGGGCGATATCGTTCCAGTCACCAGTGGTCAGGCGGAGAATGGGCTGGCCTTCGGGGGTGTAGAGGAAGAAGTGAGCGTAGCCGTTCTCTTCCATGGAGAGGAGGATGACTTCGCCGCTGGTAATTGTGATTGGAGACTCAGTGGGACTGATGGAGGCAGGTTGCGGGGTTGAAGATTTTGGCGCACATGAGACAAGAAGAAAAAATACACATAGGACGCGGACGAGCGCGGAGAATGCGGAAAAGAGATTAAAAAATCCGCGTTGATCCGCGTATGTCCGCGTCCCGATTTTCTTGGCTTGGTTTTGTATGCTCATTCCGCTTTGGGAATTTCAAATTCGAAACTGACAGGCTCGGCGGCGGGACCGTCGGGGTAGTACAAACGCGCCTCGAGACGGTACACCCCCGCGGGGTCCGCTTTGCCGCGAATGTGGAGGGTGAATTCCAGTTTCCAGGTCATCGGCTCGACGAAACTGGTAGTGGCAATTTCGTTGCCATCCGAGTCGGTCAGGGTCACATCCACGTATGGACGCGTCTGAAAGGGCGTGATCTCCATGTTCACCCGCACGCGTTTTTGATCGGGATGAGGTTCGGCGTGCAATTCGGTGATGCGTGTCTCTTCGGGCGCGGCGCGCGGCGTGAGGTCTTCAGGGAAAAACAAATCCAAGTTCATGGTTACTCGTCAAAGAGGAAAGTGGCTTCGGCGTATTGTCGCACGCCTTTGTTCTTGATGCGTTCCTGGATCCAATGCTGGAGGTAGGCTTCTTTATAACCGATGGGCTTGCCGCTCGAAAGTTCATGCAATGGATAGTTGAGATGCAGGGCGCGCGGCGAGGCTGTGAAGCGTGTGATGCCCGTCGGCAGGACGATATTTTGCCCCGCGAGTTTCAGCACGGTTTTGATCTTGAAACTGGGGAAGAGAACCAATGCTGTCAGGTCAGGGTATATGGCGTTGAACGATTCCACCAGGGTCTGGCTGGTGCGGTCGAGCGAGGCGCGGGTCTTGTACGTGTTCACGATCTTGTGCAAGACGTGGATATGATGCGCCAGGTCGCTGGGGGCCTCGAACAACATGTAGAATTTGCCATCAGGGAGGCGGATCTGCACAGGCAGGTACTTCGGCGCGTCCAGCGATTTGTGCGTATCCACCTTCACCACATCCAAACCTTTGATTTTGCGAAGGTCGGCCATCAAAGTCCTGGAACTCATGCCCCAAACCACGTGGTTCCACGTTTGCAGGTTCACGTGCGGATCGTCCGCCTGCACCACTTGTGCCACGATGTGAGGAAATTCCATCTCCTGTAACGACGTGACGCGGTTGGCGCCATCCAGCACCATGAAGCGCCCGGAGCCGTCTTCGAGCGGCATGACGATGGGCGGGTTGCGCAAAATTCCCTGCGCGCGCAGTTTCGCCACGAGCGGGAGAGTGCGCTGGAGGTCGTGGTCTTCATGCAAAATTAATTTGTTGAGTGGGAGGATTCGGAGAGTGGGGAGGTTGGGAATCATAGGCGAATTGTCCCTGAACATACCATGAGATGCAGAATTCGTAAATTGGAAAATTGGGGGGCGATTCGAATTTCAGCCACAGAGTTCACAGAGATTTTTGAGAAGTCGCGGATGAGGAAAGGTGTTAAAATGCATTTGTATCTTTTAGAAGGAGCGTGAAATATGAGCGCAATGTCTATTCCCATGGAAGTCGAGCGCGCGGCAAGAGAATTGAATATTCCCCTGGCTGGCTTGATGCAACGCAGCCTGCAAGCCTTCCTGCGACAGGAAATCCGCGCGGTTCAGATGGACATTTCCGACTTTCAGGATCGGTACGGGATTTCCGCGGCGAGTGAATTGCGCGCCCAGATCGAGCAGGGTAAAGTGTACAGCCATCCCGCGTGGGAGGACTCCATCGAGTGGGAGAAACTCGAAATTCATTTGAAGCGCCTGGAAGATATGCTGAACAAGGCGTGAAAAATGTACGATGAACTTGCCCGCATTGCAGAAACTGAATTTGGGGATATTGTCACAGGCTGGTATTTCATCCATCGCCACGCTTCCATTCCCCTGAAATTGCGATTACAGATTCGCGATGGCACCTTCGTTGATGTGTGGGTGGTTGATTCCAACGAGCGCTACTCCTACCATTGGGAACAAAGAGCGATCAGGGGCATGATCCATCGTCACGACAACGCGCCTGATCATCCAGAAATTTCCACCTTTCCAAAACATTTTCACGATGGGGGCGAAGATAACCTTATCCCAGCAATATTTCCGATGAACCCGTTGCGGCCTTGCGTGAATTCCTGACGTTTGTGCGAATGAGTTTGAGCAAAGGCAAGGAATAAGTATTTCCATTGGGAGGGCGCCATGAAACGAGCGGTCAGCATCAGTTTGGGGAGTTCGAAACGCGATAAGAAAGTGATAGTCAAATTTAAAGACGAGGAGATCCTTATCGAACGCGTCGGCACGGACGGCGACACCGAAAAAGCGCGGCGGATGTACCTGGAACTGGACGGCAAAGTGGACGCGTTCGGAGTCGGCGGCGTGGACCTCTACCTGCGCCTCGACGACCGCGAGTACCCG
>DYKX01000091.1:0-615 GCA_020722375.1 Anaerolinea thermophila | reverse complement strand
AGCACACCCTCGAGCGACGCGTCTTCGAACTGGCGCGGCCTGAGTTGGGCGAGGTCCGCTTCAAGCAGGGATTTGTCCCCGTGGCCGTGGATCGCCAGGGACTCGCCACCGCCGTCGCGGAGGTCTGCGACAAAACCGTCTTCGGCGATTTGATGGTCGCGCTGGGAGTACCGCTTCCAATTTATGGCATCCCCGCCTTCAAGCGCGTCGCGCGCATCATGCTGCCCATTGTCAGTTACTTCCCAATGTCCATGATCTTTTATGGCAGTGACGGCGCGGAGAAGGAACCGAAGTACGTCAAATACTTCGAAGGTTCCGATCTGATCGCAGGCGATTTCCTGTTCATGCGCAAATACATGCCCGCGCGCCTGGATGGGAAAACGGTGGTCACGAATACGACGACGGAAGATAATATTGAACTGCTCAAGTCAAGAGGGGTGAAGACGGTGATTACCACCACTCCGCGGTATGAGGGGAGGTCCTTTGGGACGAATATGCTCGAAGCCGCCCTGACCGCGTACGCGGGGAAGGGAAGGCGGCTGACGGATGAGGAGCTGGAGGGGGTGATCGAGGAGGTGGGGGTAAGGCCGGGGGTGGTGAGATTCTAGATTGGGA
>DYKX01000255.1 GCA_020722375.1 Anaerolinea thermophila | reverse complement strand
CCAGCAGGCCCATGACAAAACCGGCCACGATGGCCGTGACCAGTCCCGCCGCGGCCGTCGCGCCCGATGTGACGCCGAAAGCGAGGGCGAGGGGAAGCGCCACCGCGGCCACCGTGAGGCCTGCAAGTAAATCCTGTTGGAATCTGGCAAGCGAATAGCCAGAGAACTCGTCCTTGTAGAGACGAGGGAGGGAACGACGAGGCATGAATTGTCTCCTTGCGAATAAGTTTACAAAGGCTGGTGCTCCCCCAGAGCGTCCTTTGGTTAAGTCGGGTGGTATTTTATCACAGACAGATGGCGCGACGCACGTCCCAAATAGGAAATTAGAGTGGGATATTTTGGATGCTAGGGTAGACTCAGTTCGCGGACATGTTCAACTTGCGAATATTTTTGACAGTTGTCATTTTTCGCCCCAACGTTACCACCTGTTTTCACCCCAACGTTACCATCCATTTGCGGCCAAAGTTTACCACCCTGCGAATAGGGAGGCTCCTCAAAATCCGGTATCCTCACGGCAAAAATGCCGGAGAGGATCATGCCGAACAGGAGCAAAAAACTTATGGACGTCCGAGAAATTCTCATCCAGTTGCGCGCCGGAGCCAGCAACCGGCAGATCAGCCGGGATATGGGCATCGCCCGGCAGGCCAGCGCCGACCGCGGCGTGTATTCGCCAGACAACGAACAACGGCGCGAGACATGGGCGTCCAGCATGTCGTCCTGCCCAAACCCGGTTACAAGTCGCAACAACGCAAAACGCACGAATGCTGCAAGTGGTTTGTCGCCGGACGCAAATGGCATGCGGGCGTGGAAGGCCGCATCAGCGTTCTCAAACGGGCGCATGGATTGGAACGTTGCTTGGACCACGGCCAGGACGGCTTCCAACGTTGGGTGGGACCGAGTCCATCGTGCAGGTCGCGGCGCAGGCGGCGGCGTTCCTCCTCGCGGGCGGCGACGAGTCGCTCGCGTGAACGTTGCAGGTCGCGCGTCACCTGGATGGCATACGCGGCGACTCCCACCTGGCGGGCGTGGTTGTGACGATTGGCGTCAAAGACACGCCCGTGCGCGAGATGATTCACGCCGCCGCGCGTAGACTCAAAACCCCCGTCACGCTGATCGCGCTCACAGTGCAGGATCATGACCCTTCGACAGGCTCAGAGCAGGCAGTGTGGGCTTCTGCGGCATTTTCAAGCATTTGTTCATCAGCCCGCTCACCCGCGCCTGGCGCGCCGCCGAATTGCGCGCCCTCGCAGAAAAAGACGGGCTGAAAGATGTGACCGTTCATCATCGTCCGGGCAAAGGGAAAGGATTTATGCAATGGCTGATCGCCCGCAAACGAGAAGTTTCACCCGCCGCATCTATCGCCGCCGAAGATGTTTGTAATTTGGCGAGTGCCGACGATAGCGCGTCCTGGGTGGTTGTGGCGCTCCATCTTTGCTCGCTTGCGGCTGATAGGTTTTCCATGAGTCCGCAATGCTCGTTTCGTATGGACTTCGATAATGAAAGCGCCCTTCTATACTGCACACGGTCACAAATTGCGGTTTTTGCCGCCTGATTCGCGGGGCTGAAGCCGCCTTCTCAGTTCGTGGAAGTCACTTCGGCAGGCTCAGTGCAAGCCTTCGGACTGGCGCAACGAGTCGGATTTACACTTGCACCTGGCGTAAGTGCAGATGTCCGACTTTCATGCCCTGAGGCAGGATTTCAATCCGCCGAATCTTGTTGAACAAAAGCGCAATTTATGCCCGTGCCGAGTATATGTCAGTCCGCGCGCAAAGCCATGACAACTGTATGCCCCCACCAGCGGCGGGGAAAAGCAAAGCGGACTTCCAGCGGGGTAAAGC
>DYKX01000090.1 GCA_020722375.1 Anaerolinea thermophila | reverse complement strand
TCGCCGGCGATGTTCCCTTCCTGCGGCGCAATAGACATGGTGTAAGTCTGCTTCGAAATCGGGTATTTGATCACGTTCTCGGCGAAGGGGATCACCCAGCGCAAGCCTGGCTGCAAAGCCTCCTCGCGGTAGCCTTTTGGCGCAAAGGCCGAGATGACCACGCCGCGCTCTTCGGGCTGCAGGAACACCAGCCCTGCACCGACGGTGGTCATCAAAATAGCGATTACCAGCACCAGGATGATCACCGTGCCAATTCCTTTGATACCCTGGTTGCGCGAGGCGCGCACCACGGCCACCAGAACCACCGCTCCGACGGCCAGCCAGGAAATCATCGCAATGCCCTGGACAAGACTAGCAATGTTCATTTTCTCTCTCCTGCGTGAAATTGAATTGAGGCTTTATTATACCTGCTTCCAAAAACGCGCCACTCGTGATAGCATTTTGCCATGTTAACGGCCTTGGGCGAATTGCGCGAAATCTTCTTGCAGGATGACGGACTCTCCGGGAGGATCACCTGCCCGAGCGGCCTGGTCCCGGCTCCCGGCCAGTTCCTGCTCGCCGGCCGCCCCGGATCGGACGACCCGCTGCCTGTTCCCGTTTTCAAGGCTGCGGATTCCGCCGGGGGCTTCCTCGCCGCCGCTCCCCTGCCGGAGACCTGGCTTCCCGGAACCACACTCCATCTACGTGGCCCTCTCGGACGCGGTTTCAGCCTGCCGAAGACCTGCTCCCGGCTGGCGCTCGTCTCGCTGAGCGCGGCTCCTGCCCGCCTGCTGGCCCTGCTGCCCCAGGCGCTGGCCCAAAACGCCTCGGTCGTGCTGGTCAGCGGCTTCATCCCGGCGGACCTGCCCGCCGCGGTCGAAGTCCAATCCCTGGCCGACCTGCCGGAAGTCCAGAAATGGAGCGACTTCCTCGCCGCCGACTTGCCGCGGGAAAGTTTACCAGGGTTGCGGGAGTTGCTGGGATTGTCGCCAGAAATGCCGCCCCCGACCGGCCAGGCCTTGGTCTACGTCCCCATGCCCTGCGGTGGGCTGGCCGAATGCGGCGTCTGCGCTGTGAATGTCAAACGCGGCTGGAAGCTGGCCTGCAAAGACGGCCCGGTGTTCGACTTGTCTGATTTCTAATACCAAATTCTGAATGACGCGCTGGCCTGGCCCTCGACTCCCCCGAAAGCCACTACCACCTCCACCAGCACCACCCCCCCAATCGGCTGGCCCTTGACCGGCAATTCGTAACGGACCACCCCGAAGGCGTTGGCGATCTGCCTGTCCGTCCGTGCGCTGCCGTCTGGCCAGGTGACTTTGATCGTCACCTCCGCGCCGGCCACCGGCTTCCAGACCTGGTCCTGGGCGAGGATGAACAGCGTCTGCCAGTCGTCAGCCCGGGTGACGGGTTTGAGGGTGAAGACCCGCGGCTTGATCGTCAACAGCTTCTTGAGATCGCCGCCGTCCTCCACCTCCAGCATGGCAGGGTTTTCCTTCACCAGCAGGAAATAGGCCTTGCCCAAATCCCCGACCGTCACTTTTTGGCCTTCGGGTTTCCAGGGCTGCCATTCCAGGCGTCCGTTCTGGAAATATTGCACGATCAGGTTGTTGTGGTATTCGAAAGCTGTAATGGGATAGCCGAAGTGCGGCACGCCCCCGTTCGCCTCGAAAAAGGTCAGGAAATCGTAGCAGACCGAAAATCCGGTTTCGCTGAAGGATTTGCAGCCCATCGGGTTGTTCACGTCCAGTTTCCCGGCCGGCTCCTCGGCTTTCCGCAGCGCCTCCCCGATCGGGCTGAGCCGGGCGCTTTGAGAGGCATCCAACTCCAGCCGGGCCTTCTGGAAATACTGGACGGTCTTGCCGTCCACGCTGGTGAACTCCCGGCTGATGGGATAGCCGAGCAGGATGTCGGCGTTTTCGAGGGTTTTGTAAAACTGCCAGAACTCACCCTTGACCCAGAACCCGGTCTGCGGGAAATACTTGTCCGTTCCCCCCTGCGCTGCCGCGCCCGAAACCGGTCCCGCCAGCAGGGCCAAGACGATCACCAATCCCAGGGCTTTACGCAGCGCCTTCACAAGAGTCATTATAACCAAACGAGTTCGTCAGGACAACAGGTTTACTTTACAGTTTCGACCAGCGCCTCCACGATCCGCCGGGCGATCCGGGAAATTGCTATTCAGCCCCGATTTGCTCAAGAAAATTTGCAAATATCAAAGGCTCCTTTCGGGTTTGGGCCAGAATAGGCTGGAGATCGTTTACAAGTTTACCGATCCTCTCTGGATCGAATTGGAATGTGTAAACATTGCGGACGACGTGTCGAAACCGTAAGTACTCGTCCAATTGTTGCAAGGTTGCTTTTGATAAAACAGGAGGTCTGACTTGTGGCAGTTCCAACCCCATTTGTTCGAGCAAGTCCCGGTGCCATTCAGGTGTAGAAGGTACGTTTCCATCAACGATGGCAGCAATTTGCCTAAAAATCCGCTCGAGGCCGGAAAAGCCAACGGTTTGCGGTACCTGCGTGTGGACAGGCACTTCGACAAGCTCAGTACAGGCGTGGACTCTGCTTGGGAGCAGGAAAAACTCGAAGCCAGAAAAATACTTGACGCGAAGCGTGCCGCACGCCCTTCGGGCAGTCCCACACTGCCTGCCCTGAGCGAAGCGAACGGGTCGGGTGTTTGCATGAAGTCACAACCGACGGGGTTGCGGTCGGGCACGTTTTTGGGTATGCTTCCTGTGTTTAGTGAACGGGAACGCGTACCCGGGAACGCTGCGTTAGGGACCAGCCGAAACGTGCATGGGAAGTTCCAATCTTGAAGGAACAAGCCCGCTCAGGTGTTTCCCGAAAGAGCATCGGGACGATGTGGCTGCCCCGTTCGAATCCGCTAAACTGGGAACCCTTCGACTTTGCTCAGGGCAGCCCGTATCTGTGTGTGATTCTTCGCTCCCTAAAACTTGTCCTGAGCTTGTCTAAGGAAAGAAACGTGCCCGACCTTCTGCTGGCAGGTCGCCAGCAATGACCGGAGTATACCCCTATGGAAGAAAAACGAACAAGGTATATCGGATTGGATGTCCACAAACCCTATCTGATCGCGCTGGGAGTGGATGCGGACCTAAACGTGGTAATGCCAGCCCGGCGGGTGGAACTGAGTCATCTGGAAAGTTGGATGAAAAAGGCTCTGGTCAGGCAAGATGAAGTGGTGCTGGAAATGACCACCAACACCTGCTCAACCACTTCACACATCCACCGATTGCAGCCCGCGCCTCGTTAAAAAGACCCTCGCGCAAGACCGCCTTTCCTAGAGCGGTCCTTAACGTGGAAAAGATCCAATGTTTGCGGAACTGACGCCTGTCTGCGCTGCTACATTTCGTGAGGTGAAGGAATCAGGGAGTGGTAAAAGAGCCGTAAAGAGATTCGGGAACGAAAAGTCCCTTCCGGTTCTGGAAGGGACTTTCACTTCTTCGATCTACTGTGCCTTGTGGGCTGCGTCGTATTGCTTCACGTCAGCAATTGCCTTGTCCACTTTCACGAAGGGCAGGATGATCAATCCGGCAATGAAGAAGAAGATCAACGAGAGGATACCGTAACGCAAGCTCCCGAATATCTGGTTCGCCAGCCCGAAGATCAAAGGTCCGATCCAGGATGTGCCGCGTTCGCTGATTTCGTAAAATGAGTAGAACTCGGCTTCCTTCCCGTCCGGGATCATCTGGGCGAACAGGCTGCGGCTGATGGCCTGCGACCCGCCCATCACCAAGGCGATGAACATGCCCAGGATGAAAAATTCCAATACCAGTTGTTCGCTCTTCAGCCCGCCATAAGCATAGATCACCACTCCCGCCCAGATCACCAGGCTGACGACGACTGATTGCTTGGCGCCGATCCATTTGGCGAGGCGGCCCCAGAGCAGCGCCCCGAAAAAGGCCACGAACTGGATCATCAGGATGACTGCGGTCAGGCTCTGCTGTTCGAGTTCCAGCCCGCCCTGGATCAGCGGCGCGGCCGCGAAGGTAGCCGAGACGGCGATCACGGTCTGGATGCCGTCGTTGTAGAGGAAGTACGCCAGCAGGAATTTGAGCGTCTCGGGGAAATGTTTGACCTCGCCCAGGGTCTTGCGCAATTGCTTGAAGCCGATACTGACATACGTCTCGTTGGGGGGTAACGCATGGGAGGCGTGCCGCGCTCGCAGCCGCGTCCAGGTGATAAAGGAAAATCCCAGCCACCAGACACCGGCCGAAGCGAGATTGATACGCACGGCGAGATCTCCGGGAACCCCGATCCTATCACTAAACAAATAGAAGGCCAGGTTGAGCGCCAGCAGGATGCCGCCGCCCAGGTAGCCCATTGCCCAGCCATAAGACGAAACCCGGTCGCGCTCTTCCTCGCTGGCAATATCTGGCAAGTAAGCATTGTAGAACACAATTGCAGCCCCGAAGGACAGGTTGGCTACGATGAAAAGCAGGCCGCCCAGCCACCAGAGTCCGTCCGTGACCAAGAACAACAGGATCGTCGCCACTGCGCCGATGGTCGCAAAAAGCCGCATCATTTGTTTGCGCATGTGGGAGTAATCCGCAATCGCGCCCAGGACGGGGAGGAACAACACCTGCATTCCGACCGAGAAAGAGACACAGTAGGGCAGGAAGGAGTCGGGAGCGATTGGGATGCCTAGAAACGAAACCGTGGATCTTCCCGCTGCTTCCGCCGCAGTCCGGGCGAGGGCCGCGACATAAGGGCCGAGGAAAACTGTCCCGACGGTGGTGCTGAAAGCCGAATTAGCCCAGTCGTACATGGCCCACCCGAATATTTCACGCCTGTCATTGATCATCGTCCGTGCATTCGACATATTTCCTCCAACGATTTTAGTGGGTGAAAAAATACGTAATCAGTAACCCTGCCGGTATCACTCCGTTTCGATAATTTTATGATAAAATAGCGTCCGCCGTCAGAATTCCCTTTCTTAAAAAATCGAATTCCTGCTTGACTACACTAGTCAATTTAGTATATAATTCAAGTTTGCTGTCCCGCTACTGATTGTGGCGGCGGCTTCTGTCGTTTAACCCGTTGGCAGCAAAATCAGGTCAGGAGAAACGAATGGCATCCTCTTTGCCCACCAAGACTTACGCGCGTATCCCCGTAACACTCGCACTTCCCAATCTTATCGAAGTACAACTCGACTCATTCGAACGCTTGAAGGCCGAAGGCCTGGCAGACCTTTTCCACGAAATTTCTCCCATCGAATCCTATAACAAAGGTATGAAATTGTATTTCCCCAGCCGCAGTGCCGAGTCGCAGCAGTGGGGCTTGAAGTATTGGTTTGGGGAACCCAAAAACAGCATTGACGAGTGCGTCGAACGCGATCTCACTTATGCCAGCCCGCTCTACGTGTCCGTACTCTTGGCCGGCCCCGACATCCCGGAGCCAATCAAGCAGGACATCTTCCTGGGCGATTTCCCGGAGATGACCGATAAAGGGACGTTCATCATCAACGGGACCGAGCGCATCGTCGTCTCGCAGTTGATTCGTTCCCCTGGCGTTTACTTCGAAGCGCCCACGGACCGGTCAACCGGCCGCCCGTTGGCGATGGCCAAACTCATCCCTGACCGTGGCGCCTGGATGGAATTCGAGACCCGCAAGAGTGACTACATCATTTTGAAGTTCAACCGCAAGCGCACCGTCCCAATCACAGTCTTCCTGCGGGCGCTGGCCGCCGTAGACGACGGGAATCCCAACTCCCCGCTGAAAACCGGGACTGATGATGAATTGATCTCCCTCTTCCAGGATGTGGACAACAACCCGGAGCGGTTGTTCATTGTTTCCACGCTCAAACAGGAACCGGAATGGGAGCTGCCTGGCAGACAGACGATCGCTGAAGCCGCGCTGATCGAGTTCTTCAAGCGGATGCGCCCCGGCGACCCGGCCACCCTGGATAATGCCCGCCAATTCATCGAAGAACAATTGTTCGACCAGCGCCATTACGATCTGGAACGCGTTGGCCGCTATAAACTGAACCAGAAACTCGACCTCGAAATCCCGATCCCGCACCGCACAGTGACCAAGTCTGATGTGGTCCGCCTAGTGCGGCACATGATCGAGATCAACAACGGAGTCAAACCCCCGGACGATATTGACCACCTCGGTAACCGCCGCGTCAAAACTGTGGGCGAATTGATCCAGAACAAGCTGCGGATCGGCCTGCGCCGCATGGAACGCGTGATCAAGGAACGCATGTCCATCCGCGACCAGGAACAGATCTCGCCGGTGACGCTGATTAACATCCGCCCGGTGGTGGCCGCCCTGCGCGAATTCTTCGGATCGAGCCAGTTATCTCAATTCATGGACCAGACCAACCCGTTGGCTGAGCTGCGCCACAAACGCACGCTGTCGGCCCTGGGACCCGGCGGCCTGCGCCGTGAACGCGCCGGCTTCGACGTGCGCGATGTCCACCATTCGCACTATGGCCGCATCTGCCCTATCGAAACACCTGAAGGCCCCAACATCGGCCTGATTGGCCGCCTGGCGTCCTTCTCACGAGTCAACGAATATGGTTTCATCGAAACACCCTACCGCAAGGTCCTCAAGGCCTTGCCGTGCGACAGCCCGTACTTGGAGAACCGCGCCGTCCGGGGAAATGTGGTTGACGAAAATGGCGAAGTCATCCTCAAGGATGGCGAGCGGATCGAAGCCAGGCATCTCGATAAACTTGCCAAATTGGGCAAGGACATCCTGGTCGTCCCGTTCGTGTCGGACCAGATAGATTATTTATCGGCTGACGCCGAAGATAAATTCGTCATTGCCCAGGCCAACGCGCCGTTGACGTTGCACAACGAATTCGTCCGCAACCGTATTTCGATGCGCCACCACTCAGGTTTCGATTTCTCGACACCGGAAAATATCAATTACATGGACGTGGCCCCGCATCAAGTTGTGGGCATCAGTGCCGCGCTGATCCCCTTCCTCGAGCATGACGATGCCAACCGCGCCCTGATGGGGTCGAACATGCAGGCCCAGGCGGTCCCGTTGGTCCGCCCGGAGATCCCGCTGGTTTCGACCGGCATGGAATATTTTGCCGCCCTCGACTCCGGCCAGGTGATCATCGCCGAGAACGATGGCGAGGTCATTTCAGTGACCGGCAGCACGATCACCCTCCGTGAAAAGGACGGCAACCAGCGCCTGTACCAGTTGCGCAAATACCAGCGCTCCAACCAGTCCACCTGCATCGACCAGCGCCCGGCAGTGGTCAAAGGACAGATCGTCTCGAAGGGCGATATCATCGCCGACTCGTCTTCGACCGACAGCGGCCAACTGGCCCTTGGCCAGAATGTGGTCGTGGCTTTCCTCTCCTGGGAGGGCGGCAACTTCGAAGACGCCATCCTGATCTCCGAGAGGCTGGTGCAGGAAGACCGCTTCACGTCCGTGCATATCGAGAAGTATGAAGTCGAGGCGCGCGATACCAAGCTGGGACCGGAAGAGATCACGCGTGACATCCCCAATGTGGGCGAAGATGCGATCAAAGACCTGGATGAGAACGGGATCATCCGCATCGGCGCGGAAGTTGGCCCGAACGATATCCTGGTCGGCAAGATCACGCCCAAGGGCGAAAAAGAACTGACCCCGGAGGAGCGCCTGCTGCGGGCTATCTTCGGCGAGAAATCTCGCGATGTGAAAGACACCTCCTTGCGAATGCCACACGGCGAGCGCGGTAAAGTTGTAGACGTAAAAGTATTCACCCGTGAAGAGAACTCCGACCTTTCGGCGGGCGTGGACATGATGGTACGCGTCTCTGTGGCGCAGCGCCGCAAGATCACCGCCGGTGACAAGATGGCCGGCCGCCACGGGAACAAAGGCGTGGTCTCACGAGTTGTCCCGGTCGAGGACATGCCGTTCCTCGAAGACGGCACCCCGGTCGACATGATCCTGAACCCGCTGGGCGTCCCCGGGCGTATGAACATCGGCCAGGTGCTCGAAGTCCACCTCGGCTGGGCTGCCAAACGCATGGGTTTCCGTTCAGTAACCCCCGTGTTCGATGGGGCGACCGAGGCCGAGATTGAGGCCGAACTGGCCCGCGCCTGGATCATTGACCAGGCCTGGCAGGAGGCTGTGAATTCCGCCTGGTCGTGGTTGAATGAGCAGGAATACGATCCTGAAGCGATCGAAGATGACGATGAAGTCCGGCGCCTCTACCTTGAGCAGTTTCTCGGTGCGCGAGGGCACGATGTTCATGACATTTCCTGGGATGAGCGGAAAACGCGTTTCCAGACTGCCACCGAGTGGCTGCGCGATCACGAAATTGACCCGGCAAGCGTTTTCCCGGATGAAAAGGTCCACCCGTCTCAGCGCCAGCCGTATGACGAGAACGCCATCCGGGCTTGCTTGAGACTGTGGCTCATCAGCCAGGGCGAGGACGGCAAAATTTCGGATGATGAACTTTACGACAAGGCTGAACAAGTGATGCTCGCGACCGGGAAGCCGATCCCGACCCTGGGCAAACAGGCCTTGCGCGACGGGAAAACTGGTGAGGCCTTCGACCAGCCGGTCACAGTCGGTGTGATGACCATCCTGAAATTGCACCACTTGGTCGAGGATAAAGTCCACGCCCGTTCGACTGGCCCATACAGCCTGGTGACTCAGCAGCCGTTGGGCGGCAAGGCCCAATTTGGCGGCCAACGCTTCGGCGAAATGGAAGTATGGGCCTTGGAAGCCTACGGCGCAGCCTACACCTTGCAGGAAATGCTGACCGTCAAGTCCGACGACGTTCAGGGACGGGTCAATACGTATGAGGCTATCGTCAAGGGCGAACCGATCGAGGATCCGAGCATTCCGGCATCCTTCCGGGTCCTGGTCAAGGAATTGCAGAGCCTAGGGCTGGCGGTCGAAGCTATCCACGATACCGGAGAAGTTGTTCGCTTCGGCAAAGACGAAGAAAGGATCCAGCCCCCCAAGATGGGTACCGGCCTGTTGGCTTTGAATGAAAACTTGTGACAAACCTGAACATCGTCGAAGCGGCTGAGCTTAATCCCGGAATTCACAAACAGGCGCGATTTCGCCTTGACGCAAGATTAGGCGTGTGTTAAAATCGCTTTTCGTTGCCTGAAACCGAGACGCTGTTACCAGTCTCATGTGTATCTGAAAAATGAGGCCAACCAGGTAAGTTGTGGATGGCCTCACTTCTTGGCAAGACATCGCTCATAATAAAATCAAGTACCTTATTTTTGTTCGGAGGCAAAAAAGTGCCGACTATCAACCAAATGGTTCGCAAAGGTCGAAAGAGTAAAAAGGTAAAGAGTAAGGCGCCTGCCCTTCAATACACTTTGAACTCTTATAAGCAGCGTCGTGTGCGCCAGGCAAAAGGCGCGCCGCAAAAGCGTGGCGTGTGTACCGTTGTGCGCACCATGACGCCCAAAAAGCCCAATTCAGCATTGCGCAAGATCGCACGCGTGCGCTTGACGAATGGCATCGAAGTCACTGCTTATATCCCGGGTGAGGGACACCAGTTGCAGGAACACTCTGTAGTGCTCGTGCGCGGTGGACGTGTAAAAGATTTGCCCGGTGTGCGTTACCACATCGTTCGCGGCTCACTCGACACCACTGGCGTGGACAAGCGTCGCCAGGGCCGTTCGAAATACGGTGCGAAGCGCCCGAAATAGGGCCGCTTGGCAATCGAAACTGCAAGACTAATTACGGAGAGTTGGAATGCGCCGAGGTAAGCCTGAAGTCCGCGAAATCCCCCCGGATATTCGCTACAACAATGTCCTCATCCAAACCATGATTCATCACATCCTGAAGAGCGGCAAGAAAAGTCTCGCCACCAGCCTGATGTACGATACCATGGATATCATCGAAAAACAGACCAAAAAGAATCCGGTCGAGGTTTTCGAGACCGCGATGAAAAACGTGGCTCCGGTAATGGAAGTCCGCCCGCGCCGTGTGGGCGGTGCCACCTACCAGGTGCCGATGGAAGTGCCGGCTGATCGCCGCACCACGCTGGCGATCCGCTGGGTTTTGGCCGCGGCCCGCGCTCGCAGTGGCAAGTCTTTCTCCGAGAAGCTGGCCGCAGAGTTGATGGAAGCTTTCAACAACCAAGGCGCGGCTATTCGTAAACGCGAAGAAGCGCATAAAATGGCGGAAGCCAACCGGGCTTTCTCCCATTACCGCGCTTAGATTCAGATTTGTACTTTAATAAGGTATCAGTTCATCATGGCACGTGTACACCCGCTTGAGCGGTATCGGAATATCGGCATCATTGCCCATATCGATGCCGGTAAAACCACCACGACAGAACGCATCCTGTTCTACACGGGCAAGACTTATCGTCTCGGCTCGGTGGATGACGGCACGACCGTCACCGATTGGATGGACCAGGAGCGCGAGCGCGGCATTACGATCGTCTCTGCGGCTGTGACTGCAGAATGGAAGGGCTACCAGATCAATATCATTGATACGCCCGGCCATATTGATTTCACCGCCGAAGTGCAGCGTTCGTTGCGCGTCCTGGACGGGGGGGTGGTTGTCTTCGATGCCGTTCAGGGTGTCGAACCGCAGAGTGAAACCGTGTGGCGCCAAGCAGACCGCTATGGCGTGCCGCGGATCTGTTTTGCGAATAAGATGGACCGTGTTGGCGCCTCTTATGAGCGCACCATCGAAACCATTGCTTCGCGACTGGGCGCCAACCCGATTGCGATGCAGTTGCCCATCGGCAGCGAAGCCGGCTTCCGCGGCGTTGTAGACTTGTTGACGGAGGAAGCAACTTTCTGGGATGACGACTTGGGCAAGGAGCCTCGCAAGGGCAATGTGCCGGATGAGTTGAAGCCCCAGGTGGCCGAGATGCGGGCCATCATGGTCGAGAAGATCGCCGAATTGGATGACGAGCTTACCCTCAAATTCCTGGATGGCGAACCCATTGGCATTGATGAACTGAAATTGGCGCTGCGACGGGCGGTGCTTGAAAACAAGGCTACGCCCGTTTTTTGCGGCAGTTCTTTGCGTAACAAAGGCGTGCAATTATTGCTGGACGCAGTGATTGATTACCTCCCATCCCCGGCGGAAATTCCCCCGGTGCGCGGGCACGATACAGACAATTATGAAGAAACTATTGAGTTGCCTGCCGAGGATGATGCGCCTCTAAGCGCCCTGGTCTTTAAAATCGTAACCGATCCCTATGTTGGACGGTTGGCATACTTCCGGGTTTATTCGGGCAAGATCACTCAGGGGACGATGGTGATGAACTCGACCAAAGGTAAACGGGAGCGGATCGGACGTTTGATCCGCATGTACGCCGACCGCCGCGAAGACATCACCGAAGTGCTGGCCGGGGATATTGCGGCTGTGCTGGGTTTCAAGGAAACTTTTACCGGCGATACCCTGTGCAACAACAAGAACATCGTCCTCGAGAGCATCACTTTCCCTGAACCGGTCATCTCGATTGCCATCGAACCCAAAAGCACCGCCGACCAGGAGAAGATGGGCGAGGCCTTGCGGAAGCTCTCCGAAGAAGACCCGACTTTCCGGGTCCGGTCAGATGAGAACACCGGGCAAACGATCATCTCCGGGATGGGTGAGCTGCATCTCGACGTGCTGGTCACGCGTATGCTGCGGGAGTTCCGCGTCCAGGCCAACGTGGGCCGGCCGCGGGTGGCCTATCGCGAATCGATTACCCGTTCGCTCGATAAAGTGGATTACCGCTACGTCAAGCAGACCGGCGGACGCGGCCAGTACGGTCACGTCACTTTTGCGATGGAACCGGGCGAACGCGGCAGCGGCGTCATCTTCGAAGAGAAGATTGTCGGCGGCTCGATCCCCAGGGAGTATATCCCGGCTGTCCAGAAAGGTGTGATGGAAGCTGCCGAAAGCGGCGTGCTGGCCGGTTATCCGGTAACAGACCTGAAGGTCACGCTCTACGACGGTTCGTTCCACGAAGTCGACTCGAACGAAATGGCCTTCAAAATGGCCGCCACTTTCGCCTTCAAGGAAGGCGTCCAAAAAGGCGGCCCCATTCTGCTCGAACCGGTGATGAAAGTCGAAGTCATCGTCCCGGAGGATTACCTGGGCGACATCATCGGCCAGTTGAACAGCCGCCGCGGCGAGATCCAGGGCATGGACATGCGCACGGGTAACGCCCAGGCGGTGCGGGCGATGGTCCCGCTGGCAGAAATGTTCGGTTACGCAACCGAGTTGCGCTCTGCGACCCAGGGTCGCGGGGTGTTCTCGATGGAATTCGATCACTACGCGCCTGTTTCGGAAGCCGTGGCGCGAGAGATACTCAAATAACTCATCTCTATTTTTTGTCGACTCTATAAGGAGATATGGTACATGGCAAAGCAGAAATTCGAGCGGACGAAGCCGCATCTGAATGTAGGCACGATGG
>DYKX01000089.1 GCA_020722375.1 Anaerolinea thermophila | reverse complement strand
CATCGTCCCCACGTTCAGATGCGGTTTCGTCCGCTCAAATTTCTGCTTCGCCATGATGAATCTCCTTTTGCAAAAAGAAAGACAAAATTACTTGATGATCTCTTTCGCCACCGCCTCGGATACCGGGGCATAGTGGTCAAATTCCATTGAAAAGACACCGCGCCCTTGCGTACCCGAGCGCAAAACGGTCGCATACCCGAACATTTCTCCCAGCGGCACCATAGCCTTGACGGCTTGCGCGTTACCAGGGCGAATCTCCATCCCCTGAATCATGCCGCGGCGGCTGTTCAACTGGCCGATTACATCGCCGAGATACTCCTCGGGAATGACCGCTTCCACTTTCATGATCGGCTCGAGAAGGACGGGCCCGCCCTTCTGAATGCCTTCTTTGAAAGCCATCGAGGCGGCCATCTTGAAGGCCATTTCGTTCGAGTCCACTTCATGGAAGGAGCCATCGAATAGCGTGACTTTCAAGTCCACCACGGGATACCCCGCGATGACACCGCTTTCTGCAGTCTCCTTCACACCCTTTTCAATGGCGGGGATGAACTCTTTTGGAATCGAACCGCCGACAATCTTGTTCTCAAATATGATGCCGCTGCCCCGCTCACCCGGTTCCATCATGAAGACCACGTGACCATACTGACCGCGTCCGCCAGACTGCTTGGCGTATTTCATCTCAGCCTTGGCAACCTTGCGAGTGATGGATTCGCGATACGCTACGCGCGGGTTGCCAATATTGGCTTGCACGCGGAACTCGCGTAACATGCGATCCACCAGAACATCGAGGTGGAGTTCGCCCATGCCAGAGATGATGGTTTGGCCGGTCGTTTCGTCGGATCGGACACGGAAGGTCGGATCTTCCTCGGACAGTTTTTTGAGCGCCTCGCCCATCTTCTCCTGGTCGGAACTGGACTTCGGTTCGATCGCGACCGAGATGACGGGTTCGGGGAAGGAAATGCTCTCAAGCACGACTTTCTTGTTCTCACAGAGCGTATCGCCAGTAAACGTCTCTTTGAAGCCAAGCGCCGCGGCAATGTCACCCGCGCGGACCTCGGTGATGTCCTCGCGTCGGTCCGCGTACATGCGGATGAGGCGTCCGACGCGCTCGCGCCTGCCCTTGGTGGAATTTGTCACCATGGAGCCCTGGCTCAAGATCCCGGAGTAGACGCGGAAATAAGCCAGCCGTCCCACGTAGGGGTCGGTGACGATCTTGAAGACGAGCGCGCTCAACGGCGCGTTGTCTTCTGCAGGTAGTTCGGTCACTTCTTCTGGTTTGTCGGGGTCGGTGCCGCGTACCGGCGGGATATCCGCAGGTGAGGGCAGATAATCAATGACTGCATCCAATAAAACCTGCACGCCCTTGTTGCGCATGGCAGAGCCACAGAAAACGGGGGTAGCGCGATTGGCCAGCACAGCCTTGCGAAGAGCGGCTTTCAATTCTTCCACAGTAAATTCGCCGCCTTCAAGGTATTTAACCGTCAGGTCGTCATCCAATTCCGCGATCTTTTCGATCATGTGATGACGCGCCTCTTCAGCCTGTTCTTTCATATCGCTGGGGATGTCGGTGATTTTGATTTCCCGCCCCATTTCGTCTTCCCAATACATGGCCTTCATTTCAAGAAGGTCAATCACGCCTTTGAAGGTCGCTTCGAAACCGATCGGAACCTGCATCGGAATCGGATTGGCGCCAAGACGATCCTTGATGGTCTGGATGGTGCGCTCGTAGGATGCACCGACGCGGTCCATTTTGTTGACAAAACAGATACGCGGCACACCATAACGGTCAGCCTGACGCCAGACGGTCTCAGACTGAGGTTCCACGCCCTGCACCGCGTCAAAGAGAACGACGCCACCGTCCAGAACGCGAAGCGAACGTTGCACTTCCGCAGTGAAGTCAATGTGTCCGGGCGTATCGATCAGGTTGATCTGATAGTCTTTCCACTCCGCGGAAACGGCCGCAGAAACGATGGTAATACCACGCTCGCGTTCCTGTTCCATCCAGTCGGTGACGGTTGTGCCGTCATCCACCGAACCGATGCGGTGGGTCTTGCCGGTGTAAAACAGGATACGTTCCGTCGTGGTTGTTTTCCCAGCGTCAATATGAGCGATGATACCGATATTTCGGTACCGTTCCAGCGGATACTCACGAGCCATGATACGAACTACCTAACCTCAAATTTCCTTTGAAATTAAACACGATAATGAGAGAACGCGCGGTTGGCCTCAGCCATCTTGTGAGTCTCGTCGCGCTTGCGAATTGCGTTGCCAGTTTCGTTGGAGGCGTCAATCAGTTCGCCCGCCAATTTTTCGGGGAAGGATTTGCCCGAACGTTCGCGCGCCGAATCGAGGATCCAGCGGAGCGCCAGCGTGACGCGGCGGTCGGCCGCGACTTCCATCGGGACCTGATAGGTGGCGCCACCCACGCGGCGCGGACGGACTTCCATGGCCGGGCCGACATTCTTAAGGGCGGCATCAAACACCTCGATGGGGTTCTTCTGCGTCTTTTCCTGGACCAGGTCGAGGGTCTGGTAGACGAGGCGCGTCGCGAGACTCTTCTTGCCGCGTTGCATGATGTGAAGAATCATCGTCTGCAGATTGACATTGTTATAGCGCAGGTCAGGCTGGACAATGCGCTGTTCTGGGGATCCACGTCGCATGTTTACTCTTCCTTAATTATTTACTTCGGACGCTTCGCGCCGTACTTGGAACGGGCCTGCTTGCGATTGGCAACACCGGTGGTATCCAGCGATCCGCGCACGATGTGATAACGCACACCAGGCAGGTCTTTCACGCGGCCTCCACGGACAAGCACTACAGAGTGCTCCTGCAACTGATGTCCCTCCCCCGGAATGTACGCGGTGACCTCGATGCCGTTGGTCAGACGCACACGGGCGATCTTGCGAAGCGCGGAGTTCGGCTTCTTGGGCGTCATCGTACGGACGACGGTGCATACGCCGCGTTTCTGGGGCGCGCCCGCGGCTTGTCGCACACGACGCTGTTTGTTGGAGTTCAGCGTGTACTGCAAAGCAGGAGCCTTGCTTTTAACTTTTTTGGTCTTGCGACCTTTGCGAACCATTTGATTGATAGTAGGCACTTTGCCTCCGAGCAAAATCGTGATTGTCTTTTTCCAGAAAATGAGGCCATCACAACTAGCCTGATGGCCTCACTAATTTAGATGCCATGCCGCAGACGGGGGAAAAGCCGCCTTATGATTGGCAACGGCGCGTTATTCTATCATGCGCTTAAGTGCCCGTCAAGAACGAGTTTTCTTCGGAGCGAGATTTTCTCCGAGTCCAAGCAGGCCGGTGTCCATGCGCGGCGGATGAGTCTTCTCTTCATCCTTGCCAAACCTCACCATGTCGCCGCCTTCGCCCACTGCTTCCACCGCGAGGCCGAGGCTTTGCAGTTCTTTGACCAGCACGCGGAACGAAGCGGGAATGCTTGGCTCCTCGATGGGCTCGCCTTTGACGATGGCTTCATACGTATTGACGCGTCCCTGCACATCGTCCGACTTGACCGTGAGCATTTCCTGCAACGTGTAAGCCGCGCCGTACGCCTCCAGCGCCCACACTTCCATTTCACCGAAGCGCTGTCCGCCGAATTGTGCTTTACCACCGAGCGGCTGCTGGGTGACAAGACTGTATGGGCCAGTGGAACGGGCATGAACTTTGTCTTCAACGAGGTGATGCAATTTTAGAATTGTCATCACGCCAACCGTCACAGGCTGATCGTAAGGAATACCAGTCTTCCCATCGCGCAGAATTTGTTTACCAAGGATCGGCATCGGGACGCCTTTCTCGCGCATTGCTTCCTGCGCGGCATCAATGACCTTTTCATCCGAGACCTTCCTGGTGACGCCAATTCCTTCCATCCACAAACGCAGACACGTTCGAATGGTATATTCGTCACGCTCAGGATGGCGACGATGAATATTCTCTTCATCGTCTGCGCCAAAAATCTGATCTGGATCATAGCCCTTATCGCGCAGCCATTCACGCGCCGCAGACAGACGGGCATAATCCACCTCGTTCAGACGGCGGGCTTTGTAACCGCGGCCGCCCAGCCAATCTTCCAAGTAGAGATTGCGGACCTCATCATCATCCTGAATGGATTCTGGGTCGTACTCCTGCTCTTTGAGCCAGGCCCAGGCCGCCTTCGCAGACGCTGTCCACGCTTCATCCACGATCCAGGCGCGAGCGAGTTCGGCCTCGATCTCTGATTCGGACGCGCCGTCGAAGACGGGCGTCACCGCACGATAGCCCAGACGCTTCGCGGCCCACCCGAGGTGGACTTCCAGCACCTGACCGATGTTCATACGTCCAGGCACGCCCAACGGATTCAAAATGATGTCGACGGGTGTACCATCTTCAAGAAAGGGCATATCCTCTACAGGGACAACTTTGGAAACCACGCCCTTATTGCCATGACGGCCTGCCATCTTGTCACCCGCGGTGATCTTGCGACGCTGAGCCACAGAGACTCGCACCATCATATCCACACCCGCGGAAAGATCGGAATTCTCCTCGCGTGTAAAGACCTTCACGTCCACAACCTTGCCGCGCTCGCCATGAGGCATACGCAGGGATGTGTCCTTCACGTCGCGTGATTTTTCGCCAAAGATCGCCCGCAGAAGTCGCTCTTCGGGAGTCAATTCCTTTTCGCCCTTCGGAGTGATCTTGCCAACCAGGATATCGTTCGGCCCGACTTCCGCGCCGATGCGGATGATGCCGTTCTCGTCGAGGTCCTTAATCGCGTCCTCGCCGACATTCGGGATGTCGCGCGTGATCTCTTCGGGACCCAACTTCGTGTCGCGCGCTTCGACCTCGTATTTCTCAATATGGATCGAAGTGAAACGGTCTTCCTGGACGAGTCGCTCGGAGAGCAGAATGGCGTCTTCGAAGTTGCCGCCCTCCCAGGAGATGAACGCCACCACCACGTTCTGGCCGAGGGCGAGTTCGCCGCTTTCCGTCGAGGAGGAATCGGCAATGATGTCCCCCCGCTTGATCAGTTGTCCTTTCACGACCGCGGGGCGCTGGTCAATACAGGTGGACTGGTTGGAGCGTTGATATTTCCGCAACTGATAGGCGCGGATGCCCTTCTTCTCTTTAACGGTGATCGTGCTTCCTGTAACGGAAATCACTTCACCGTTCTCGACAGCCACGATCACCTGACCCGAGTCCAGGGCGGCGTTGTATTCCATTCCTGTGGATACCATCGGAACCTCGGGACGTACCAAAGGAACCGCCTGCGCCATCATGTTCGAACCCATCAGGGCGCGGTTGGCATCATCGTGCTCGAGAAAGGGGATCAATGCCGCACTAATACCGACGACCTGATGCGGCGCGACATCCATGTAATCCACCGATTCGGGATGCTGGAAAACGAACCCGGAGTGATAGCGGCAGGAGATGCGTTCACGGACAAATTCGTGCTCATCGGTCAAAGGCGCATTGGCCTGGGCAATGACATACTTATCTTCGGCGTCTGCCGACAGATAATCCACCTGATCTGAAACGAAGGGGATGACAGGAATCTCCTTACCCGCTTTCGCAAGGGACTTCAGCATTTTCGCCGTGATGCGCTCGCCATCTTTGACGATCACATTTCCCTTTGCATCCACCACGTCCCCGCGGGGCGCGCGTCCCTCCAACTTTTCATCATCGCACTGCAGCGCCTTGACGACCTTGCGGTAGGGCGTCTCGATGAAGCCATATTCGTTCACGCGCGAGAAGGAGGCGAGACGGCCGATGAGACCGATGTTCGGACCTTCAGGGGTCTCGATCGGGCAGATGCGTCCGTAGTGGGAGTGATGGACGTCGCGGACATCAAAGCCCGCGCGTTCGCGTCGCAGGCCGCCCGGGCCGAGGGCCGAAAGCGTGCGCTTGTGACGGAGTTCCGCCAGCGGGTTGGTCTGGTCCATGAACTGACTCAACTGGCTGGAGCCGAAGAATTCGCGCAACGCCGCCACAACGGGACGGATATTTACTAATGTAACAGGCGACAACTGTTCCTGGTCGCGGATGGACATGCGTTCTTTAATGACGCGTTCCATGCGGCGCAGGCCGATACGCAATTTATTCTGGATCAACTCGCCTACCGTCTTGACGCGGCGGTTGCCGAGGTGGTCAATATCATCCGGGCGCTCGATGCCATTATTAATGAGAATCATGCGCCGAATCAGGCGAATCACATCGTTCTTCGTGACGGTGCGATGCGGGATGGGGATCGAGAGATCCAATTTCTGGTTCAGTTTGTAGCGGCCAACGCGTTCGAGGTCGTAATGGCGTTGATCGAAGAGTTGTTCTTCGAGGAAGGCTTTGGCGTTTTCCAATGTGGCAGGATCGCCCGGGCGCATCTTTTTGAAGAACTCGATCAGGGCGGCTTCGGCAATGCTCTTGCCGCCGCTCAAGTCCCACTCAGGCTCCTGATTGAAGGTGGACGCGATGAACATACGCTCGGGGTTGTTATCCACATCCTGGAACAGCGCGATGATCTCTTCGTCCGAACCTGTCTTGAGAGGGGAATCGGACGAGCCATCGTCAACCACCGAAAGTGCGCGCAGGAAGACCGTGATGGGCACGGTGCGTTTACGATTGAATTTAAGAATGACATAATCGGATTTGCGCGTTTCGAATTCCATCCACGCGCCGCGGTCGGGAATGAGTTTCGCCATTGCCAGCGGGCGGCCCGTGGCACGGTCCGTGGGCGCTTCGAAGTAGACGCCCGGGGAGCGGATCAACTGCGACACGACGACGCGTTCCGTCCCATTGATGATGAACGTCCCCTTGTCGGTCATCTCGGGAAAATCGCCGAGGAAGATATCCTGCTTGATCGGCTCAGGGACATCGGGACCCGCCAGCAGCACCGAGACATAGAGCGGGCTGGCATAGGTCAAGTCGCGTTCGACGCATTCCTCGATGGAATGTTTCGGATCGCCGAACCAATATTTCAGTCCCCATTGCTTGGATTCAGGGCCGCGGCTGGGGAAGAAGAGTTTCATTCCCTTGTTGTAGGATTCAATGGGGGAAATTTCGTGGAAGAGGTCCCCCAGCCCTTCCTTTTTGAGGCGTTCGAATGAATCGAGTTGTACTTCAATTAGATTGGGAAGACCGAGATTAACTGAGATGCGCGCGTAATTTTTCTGGACCAAAGAAGATGCCATTCGTCTCTCCTGACCTTCGACTGACGGCTTAAAAAGATTCAACCTGTCCTGGGCATTAGAACAGCGACAGAACATTATATAGGAAGGATGGGGAATTGGTCAAGCGATTTTCCGCCCAATTTTCAAGTCACGCTGACACAGATTTTTCTGGAAAATTACCAAAAAGCGCCATCAGGAACGTTTTTATTGTATCATGGAAGGAAATTTCACGCGTTCGGAACTCGCATCGTCAAAAAGGGTTTTCAATCGCGAATCCAATACCAGACTCGGAGGCATTCCATGACAACCGCAACTGCCAGACCGCAAGTGAATGATCGCAGGGAAATTTTCGGATGGGCCATGTACGACTGGGCCAACTCGGCCTTTAGCACCACGGTCGGGACGGTGTTCCTCGCTCCCTACGTCGCCGCGTTGGCGCGTGCCGCGGCTGAAAAAGCAGGCACGGATACCATTCCATTTTTTGGAATCCCCGTCGCCCCCGACTCGTTTTTGCCGTATTGCATCTCTTTCTCGGTTGGGATGCAAGTCCTCTTCCTCCCCATCCTCGGCGCGATCGCGGACTACTCGCATCGTCGCAAACAGATGATGCAGCTCTTCGCCACCATCGGCGCGATCTGCACGATCCTGCTCTTCATGGTGACGGGTGACTTGTGGTGGCTGGGCGGCGTGCTCTTCATCCTTGCCAACCTGGCCTTCGGCGCGGCGCTTGTTTTCTACAACGCCTACCTGCCCGATATTGCCAGCGAAGATCAGCGCGATCGCGTTTCATCCTATGGCTGGGCAATGGGATATTTGGGCGGCGGCCTTCTGCTTGTTCTCAACCTTGTGCTTTATATGTTTAGCGACAGCTTCGGCATTCCAGGCGATTTGGCTGTCCGCATCAATCTCGCCTCGGCGGGTGTCTGGTGGCTGGGATTTTCGTTCTTCACCTGGGCGCGCGTGAAACCGCGTCACGCCGTCCACGTTTTGCCTCCGGGTGAGAACTACGTCAGCGCTGGATTCAAGCAACTATTTCAGACCCTTCGCGAGATCAAGCACTTCCCCGAGACGCTCAAATATCTGCTGGCGTACTTCCTCTATAACGACGGCATCCAGACGGTGATCGCGGTCGCGTCCACGTTCGCGGCCGCCCCACTCATTCAGGGCGGACTCGAGCAGGGTCAAACGACCCTCACCGTCGTCATCCTCATGATCCAATTCATGGCATTCGGCGGCGCGTTGCTTTGGGGACGGCTTGCCAGCAAAATCGGCGCGAAGCAATCCATCATCATCAGCCTCGTCATCTGGCTGGGCGTGGTCATTTTCGCGTATGGCGGACTCAAAGGCTCCGCAACGGCAGTGACAATCCAGTTCTTCATCCTCGGTGCGTTCATCGCGCTGGTGATGGGCGGCTCGCAGGCCATCAGCCGCAGTCTCTTCGCTCAGATGATTCCCGCGGGCAAGGAAGCGGAGTTTTATTCCTTCTACGAAGTCTCCGAGCGCGGCACCTCATGGACGGGCCCGCTGGTGTTTGGTCTCGCCAACCAGATCTTCGGGAACCTGCGTTACGGTATCCTCTCGCTCATCTTCTATTTCATTGCAGGTTTGATCGTTCTTCCGATGGTCAATGTAAAGAAAGCAATGGAGGATGCAAGGAAATACGACGCCGCCAAAAACATCGGCTGAGAAACACAGACCGAGGCTCATCACCTCGGTCTTCTTTTTATCGCGCTATCAAGGCGTACAGCCCAAAACACGAGCGACTAAAGTTTCGGCAGTACAATTGATTTTTGATTCTGGTATTTTCCCTTCTTATCTGCATACGAGACTTCGCATTCCTCGTCCGCTTCAAAGAAAAGGACTTGGGCGATTCCCTCGTTGGCGTAAATCTTCGCAGGAAGCGGGGTCGTGTTGGAAATTTCAAGCGTGACGTAGCCGCGCCATTCCGGCTCGAAGGGAGTAACGTTGACGATGAGTCCGCAACGCGCATACGTGGACTTGCCGAGACAGACCGTCAGCACATTACGCGGAATGCGAAAGTATTCCACCGTGCGCGCCAGCGCGAACGAATTGGGCGGGATGATGCAGACCTCTCCCTTGAACTCGAACATGGATTTCGGATCGAAATTCTTCGGGTCCACGATGGCCGAGTGGACGTTCGTAAAGATCATGAACTCGTCAGCCACGCGGATATCGTATCCGTACGACGACACGCCATATGAGATGACGTGGTCGCGCACCTGACTTTCCACGAATGGTTCGATCATTTTATGTTCCAACGCCATCTTGCGAATCCAGTGATCGGGTTTGAGTCCCATGCTGCCTCCGTTCTAATGCACAACAATGATGGTCTGAGTTAATTTGCCCGATTGTACTTCAATCCAGCGTTCGTAAATTGTTCCGTTGAACAACAGTGCGATACGATAGCGTCCTGCCTTTAAACCCAGCGCGGCGTTTTCGCCCCCAACCAGCAACGCGTCTTCATAGGTCTTGACGAAATACGTTGCATCCGCCGATTGAATCGTAAAATCCGCGTTCTGGAATTTTCCCTGCGCATTGACCACCGAGATCGCCAGCGCCCCTTCGTCCACGCGCGGCGCCAGCCACAGTTCAGGGTTGAGCGAGGAGAAATAATCTTCCACATCCCCGCGGCGCACCTCGAAGTGCAGGTGACTGCCATTCGCACTACCCGTCAATCCCACCTCGCCGATCTTCTCTCCCATATTCACCGTCTGCCCCGCAACCACCTCGATCTTCGACAGATGCGCGTACAGTGTGAAAAGACCATCGGCATGGCGAAGGACGATGACGTTCCCATAAAATTTCGGCCAGGGACTATACACCGCTTCTTCGTCTGGACCCGCAAAGATGACCTGACCATCCCCCGCGGCGTGGACGGGAGTCCCCGTCCCGTTGATGAACTCCACCCCGTGATGCGGTTCACGCGTCCCCTCCGCGGTGGAGGCGAACCGATATGTCTCCTCCACTGAATCGTTGTCAGGCGGAAGGATGGGACGCGCGAAAATGAAGTGCCCGTCCGTGATGCAGAAATCCGCCACCAGCGGATCGCACGCGACGGGAGTTGCCGTCGGGGAAGATGTAACTATGGAAGAATGGGCCGTCGCGGCAGAAGCGAAGGTCGCGGTCAATGTCTCCGTTGACACGAGCGTTGCCGTGGGAATCGCCGTCGGCGCAGGCGCGCAGGCAGAGAGGATGAACATAAAAAGGAGAATGCCCGAAATCCGCTTCATAATTCTTTTTAACCGCGAAGCACGCGGATAACACAAGAAATTCTTATTGGTTTTCATCGCGACCTTTGCGTGCTTCGCGGTAAATTCTTAAATCCCACCGCGTTCCTTCATCACCTTGCGGAACTCTTTTTCGAGTTTATCGGCCTTTTTCTCCAACTCGGCCAACTCTGCCAGCATCTTCTCGCCCGCGGACCTGTCCTTCAGCGAGTTGATGTTGATTCGCACGTTGTAGCCTGCGGCGGTCAATGAAGCGCGCGCCATGGCAAACCCCGAAGCCGAGTCACTAATGGCGTTCAGGTTGCCGCGTTGCGCACACTTGAGCGCCAATTCCATCACCTTGACAGCGTTCTCCGAAACGTGGAGCGGAATATGCGCGGCGTTGAGCGTGGCCTGCTTGATCGCGGCGTCGCGCGCCTGCTTTTGTTCCTCGGTTTCCTTCGGCAACTTGAACGTTGCCATCAACACTTCAAACGAGGCGGCATCATCGCCCACGGCCTGACCAAGTTCCTTGCGTAAACTTTCAGACATCACGCGGATGGCTTGCATCTCGGCTTCCACTTCGGCATATTTCTTTTTGCCGATGGTGAGACCCGACACCATCGCCGTCAGCGCCGCG
The DNA here is from genome assembly GCA_020722375.1 of Anaerolinea thermophila. Lineage (GTDB taxonomy): Bacteria > Chloroflexota > Anaerolineae > Anaerolineales > Villigracilaceae > Denitrolinea. The sequence goes on along the minus strand of DYKX01000089.1, from coordinate 1,340 downwards.
CCCATGGCGCCCGCGAACGCTCCAGCCGAGCCTCCGCCTGGGGTCGGAGTGGGCGCCGCCAGTTCCTCCGTGAACGAGGATGGGCGTCCGTTCGACGCGGACGGATTGCTCTGTGTGGAAAAAAGTCGCGATTCGAGAATCTGCGATTTGTCGAATCCATCCAACTGCGTATACCAGACCGCCGCATCCACCAGCGCCTCTTGCGGAATCAGCCCCACCAACTCGCTGCGATGGATGCCGACGCCGTACCGTTGCGCCTCGCGGCGGATGAACTCCACCACGCGGCCGATGGGCGTTTCGCGAAAGTTGGTGAGATTCATCGAGACCTGGGCGCGGCCATCCACGAGGAAGCCGCTACCCTTCACGTAGCGCAGTCCGCCCGACGAGTGACGGATGGCCTTCGCGATTTTTTTGGCAATCTCCTGATCGCCTGTGGTGAGATAGACGTTGAACGCGATCAGCGGATTGCGCGCGCCGATGACGGTCGCGCCCGCCTTGCCGATCTTGTGCGGACCGAAGTCGGGATCGCGCTCCGCTTTGACGCCCATCTCCTCCTTGAGCGCTTCGTACTGACCGCGGCGGATGTTTTCGAGATTCGTCCGCTCGGGACGCGTCGCCGCCGCTTCATACAAATAGACGGGGATCTGCAACTCGCTCCCCACGCGCTCGCCGAGACGTTTCGCGATGGCAATGCAATCGTCCATCGTCGCGCCGCTGAGCGGCACAAATGGAACCACGTCCGTCGCACCGATGCGCGGATGCTCGCCCGTGTGCGCGTCGAGGTCGATCAGTTCGGCGGCCTTTTGGATGGCGCGGAAGGCGGCCTCCTCCACGCCCGCGGACGTGCCAGCAAAGGTCAGCACCGTGCGGTTGTGGTCGAGATCGGAGGAACGGTCGAGGAGTTTTACGTCCGCAACCGATTGGATGGCGGCGGCGATCTGGTCTATCACTTCGGGTCGCCGCGCTTCGGAAAAATTGGGGATGCATTCGATGAGTTGGGTGGTCATATAGTCTCGTAGTTGGGTAGTTGGAATTGGCAAAGTCAATTATAAGGGGGTTTGTAGTGTTTTTGTTTAGGGCTTATAATTTCCAAGCAAAGACAGTTTAAGTTTCCATAATAAAAAGTCAACAAAGGTGCTAAATGACCGACACAACCAAAATCCCCCTCGCCCGTTTTGAAAAAGTAGATTTGAGAAACGCCTGGGAATCCGAAAGCGGCTCGTTTACTCCCTGGCTGGCTCAACAAGAAAACTTAAAGTTATTGGGCGATACTATAGGCATTGATTTAGAGTTGGAAGCTCAAGAGAAAAATGTCGGCCCTTTTCGTGCCGATATTCTAT
>DYKX01000254.1 GCA_020722375.1 Anaerolinea thermophila | reverse complement strand
CGATTGACAATGCCGTCCCCCGATATGGAGCGCTGGTATGACTTCAGCGGAAAAACCGCCGTCGTCACGGGCGGAGCGGGCGTCTTGTGCGCTGCGATGTGCCGCGCGCTGGCGGAAGCAGGCGCAAAAGTCGCTGTGCTGGATTTGCGCGCCGACCCCGCCCAAGCCCTCGCCGCTGAACTCGGCAATGACTCAATTGGCATTGCCTGCAACGTGCTGGACAAAGCCAGCGTGGAAGCCGCCGCGCAGCAGGTGATTCAAGCCTTCGGGCGCGTGGACATTCTCATCAACGGGGCAGGCGGCAACAAACCGCAAGCCACCACCAACGCCGGGCAATCCTTCTTCGATCTGCCCGAAGACGCCCTGCGCTGGGTCTTCGACCTGAATCTAATGGGAACGATTCTGCCCTCGCAGGTCTTTGGCAAAATCATGGCAGAGCAGAAAGACGGCGTGATTTTGAACATCTCCTCGATGAACGCCTTCCGCCCGCTGACCCGCATCCCCGCTTATTCGGCGGCGAAAGCGGGCGTGAGCAACTTCACCCAATGGCTGGCTGTCCATATCGCGCAGGAGTATTCGCCGAACATCCGCGTCAATGCCATCGCCCCTGGATTCTTCGTCGGCGACCAGAACCGCACCCTGCTCTTGAACGAAGACGACTCCCTGACCCCGCGCGGACAACAGATCATCAGCCACACCCCGCAAGCCCGCTTCGGGACTCCCGATGACCTTCTCGGTGCAACCCTCTGGCTGGTTTCTCCCGCTTCGGCTTTTGTGACCGGCATCGTCATCCCCATTGACGGCGGGTTCTCGGCGTATAGCGGCGTTTGATGGTAATTGGAGATTGGTAATTGGAGATTAGTAATTGGAGATTGGTAATTGGTAATTGGTAATTTGCGAATCTCCAATCTCTAATCTCTAATCTCTACTCTCCCCTCTCAACCATGATTTATCAAACCTCCCCCCAACTCCTGACGGAACACGAAATACGCAACACGCTCACCCGCGCCCTCGAAAAGCAATTCACCCACCAGCGCGTCCTCGTTTTGATTCCCGACCACACGCGCTCGCTTCCGCTTCCGTTTTTGTTTCGTGCACTCGTGGAGATTTTGCGCGACACGAAGCAACTCGATTTCATGGTCGCGCTCGGCACGCATCCGCCGCTCGATGAAGAAAGCATGAACAGGCTGGTGGGCATCAGCGCCGAAGAACGGAACACGCACTACGCAAAAATCGGCTTACTCAACCATGCCTGGGATGACCCCTCCGCCCTCGTCACGCTCGGCACAATGGAGCAGGATGAGATCAAGCAGATTGCGGGCGCGCGCTGGCATGAGTCGCTGCCAACAGAAGTGGACATCCGCATCAACAAAGCCGCGCTCGAATACGACCACATCCTCATTCTGGGACCCACCTTTCCGCATGAAGTGGTCGGTTTTTCAGGCGGAGCAAAATACCTCTTCCCTGGCATCTCAGGCGCGGAGATGATCAACGCCACGCACTGGCTCGGCGCGCTGGCGGGCGTGGTTGGGACGATTGGCGTCAAAGACACGCCTGTGCGCGAGATGATTCACGCCGCCGCGCGTAGACTCAAAACCCCCGTCACGCTGATCGCGCTCACAGTTCAAGATCATAGCCTCACGGGATTGTTCATCGGAGATATGTACGAAGCCTGGAGCGCCGCCGCCGATTTCTCCGCGCAGCGTCACATCCATTGGTGCGACAAACCGTTTCAGCGTGTGCTTTCCTGCGCCCCGCCGATGTACGATGAATTGTGGACAGGCGCGAAAGCCATGTATAAACTCGAGCCTGCCGTTGCCATTGGCGGCGAAGTGGTCATTTA
>DYKX01000088.1 GCA_020722375.1 Anaerolinea thermophila | reverse complement strand
GACTTTCGCGGAGACATGTCAGGTTTTTACTGGAATCGAAGTGTCTCATCCGCGCCGCAGTTGACCAAGGTCACCGCGTGGACGGAGGCCATAATCATCGGGCTTGCGCGGACTATAGCGCCCGCCAGGGTGGACATGTCAGGTTTTTGCGAGGAGGGGAAACCTGTCCGCGCTTGGCGGGCGGGGAAATTCTTGCTTGCCTGATATTCTGAACTGTTGTATATTTGCCGTCAGGAAATGACCGTATGAATTTCGAATGGGATCCGCGCAAGGCAGAAGTCAATCTACGCAAACATGGCATCTCATTCACCGAAGCAGGAACGGTGTTTGGCGATGAGCTCGCGATCACAGTCCCTGACCCCGATCATTCCGACGAGGAAGATCGTTACGTCACAGTTGGATGGTCAAATCGCGGCAGGTTGTTGATGATCTCACACGCCGACCGCGGCAACAGAATCCGAATCATTAGCGCCCGTGAATTGACCCCAGGAGAGCGAAAAGCCTATGAAGAAGAAAACAACTGAAATGGATGACGAACTGCGGCCCGAATACGACTTGAAGTCCCTGCTCAAAGGCGGCGTGCGCGGTAAATACGCGAAAAGATATCGCGAAGGGACAAACCTGGTCTTGCTCGAACCAGAGATTGCGAAAGCCTTTCCGAACGAGAAGGCGGTCAATGACGCGTTACGATTGGTAATGGCGCTGAACAAGGTGCAGTCTCAGGCGAGGCAAAGCGCGAGGTAACACTGCAACAATCCGAGGTCGCGAGGCTTCGGATTGTTGTTTCACCTGTCCGCCCTTGGGCTGGCGGGGCGCGAAGAATTGATTCCCCCGCAATAGATACGCTTCAAGCCACATCCATCGCTCTGCCGCCCATAACAATCCCATACCCTGCCTGTGAATTCCTTTTTGCCTTGCATGAGAGTGAAAAACGAATCAGTCTGAGTTGGGCCGTCCAATGTCTGCGTCTGAATAAATTTGCAAGTTTGCCAAACTGCTTGTCACGTTTCATCCGCGATGGGGTTACAATAGGCAGACTTTTAACCGGGAGATGATATGAGAAACAGGTTTTTGTATCGGCTGACCAGAGCCGCCATTCGGACGTATGCCCAACTTCTTTTTAAACTGCGCGTCCATTGGCGCGCGCCCCTGCCCGCTGGCAGGAAATTGATCGCGGCCAACCACCCCTCCTGCATTGACCCGTTCGTGATTCCCCTGCTCACCAAAATGGAGATCAGCATTCTCATTACGGGCAAGGCGTTCACGATTCCGCTGTTTAGCGGTCTGTTACGCCGTTGCGGACAAATCCCCGTGGTACCTGGCAGTGGACGCGACGCGCTGGATGAGGCCCGCGAACGCCTCGAACTTGACGAGACGGTGGCGATCTTCCCCGAGGGGCATATCAGCCCGCAGGAGGGCGGACACCTCCCCGCCCGTCCCGGAGCGGTGCGCCTCGCCATGTTGACGGGCGCGCCCATCGTCCCAGTAGGCATCTACTATCCGCGCGAGAAAAACGTCCGCATCTCCAGCCGCATCACGGGCGGGGAAGAATCGGACGGCTACTGGTATCTGACGGGGCCGTATCAACTCACCGTCGGTGAACCGATGTATTTTTCGGGCGATCCCGATGACCGTCAGCAGGTGGCGGAGGCCTCCGTCCACTTGATGGAGGAGATTGACCACCTCGCCGAAGAAAGCCGCCTGCGGATGCACCGTCTCATCCCCGCCACCGTCAGCGCAGAGTAGCGTTCAAACGGGATGATTTTTTGGGGCGAACCTGGGTGTTCGCCCCAGATAGTTTAATAACTGACGGGGAACCATCTGGTATACTCACCCCATGCCGCCACGTTTTGAAATTGATCTTGACCCCTGCGAACACATCACGGCCGACGCCATTGGTCAGCCCGGTCAACGCGTCTTTTACCTGCAAGGCTGGGAAAAGGGACAACCGCCCGTCACCGTTTTGATCGAGAAGACGCAACTAAACTCACTCTCGATCGGCGTCGAGCAATTCCTCGCGGATGTGGCGCGTCAGAACCCGGACCTCGCGGAGGCCTCGCACGAATACGGCGAGGACAAGATGCACATCCATCCGCCTGTGGATCCGCTCTTTCGCGTGGGCGAGATCGGACTGGGCTACGACCAGTCACGCGACCGTGTCGTCATCATCGTCCGCGAACTGCTGACCGAGGAGGAGGATCCCGAATCCGCGGCGGTGGCGCGCTTCTGGTGTTCGCGCTCTCAACTGCGCGCCCTCTCCCGCTGGGGTGCGGAGGTCGTCTCGCGCGGACGCCCGATCTGTCCGCAGTGCGGCCAGCCGATGGAGCCCGAAGGCCACTTCTGCCCAAAGAAGAACGGGCATAAGCATTAGCCAGGTATCAGTGAACAGTGAGCAGTTATCAGTAAAAAATCTGGAAGCGTTGCCTCCAGATTTTTTTAGTTTTCCGCAAGTAGAACTTGCAGATTCCATCTTGCATTCTAAAACAAACCTGGTTGTTGCGGTTCTTCGTCACTTCCTGTCCAAGCGAACTTCTTCAAATCCACGCGGTTCTTCTCGTTGAAGATTACCCCCTCCTCCTCCAATAACTCGCGTTGACGGTCCGCGCCCGGGCGCGGGCTGATCTCCCCTCTTGAGTTGATGACCCTCTGCCACGGCACATCATCGGGACAGTTTGCCATCGCCCCGCCCACCCAGCGCGGACCGAAGGCGCGGTACGCTTCGATGTCCACACCGGGAGGCGGGGGGAGCATCAACGCGATCTGGCCGTACGTCGCCACCCGTCCGCGCGGGATACGGCGCACGAGGTCCCAGACGAGGGACTGGAATTGCTGCACATTGGGAGGGGAGGTGAACGCGGGCATACGATCTTTTCTTTTCGCCTGGATTATAAGACAGGACGCCGCCCGTCCGAAGATGAGCGGCGCCTGTTTGCGCTGTGGCGTCCTGGCCTACTTGAGGAGGGATGCCACAGCGCGGGGTTGCTTACTACTATCCATGGACATCACCTCCTCCTTTCATAGGATGGCTCAGATTTTCATCCCCCGAATGATGAGGGCAGTATCACACGATTCAATTTGGATGTCAATAGGCCGAATTAGAAAAATCTCATCTGCTACGGCCAATCAATGATGACGGGACGGGTGTAGCCGTGTTTCTCGACGGCGTACAGTTGTCCGCTGGAAGGGAGCGCGCACCCCGCTTCATCCTTGACCGTGTAACTGGTCTCCGTTTTCGACGGGAGCGCGGCGGTGAACCAGAGATAGCGTCCGCCCTGGCAGACGTATAGTTCGAGGAAGTAGCCGCGGTCGTCGTCCTCGGTCATGTTGACCATGTCCCAGGTGATGGTGACCAGCACGTCGTTTCGGGTGGCGCGCACGTTTTGGGGAGGCTTGTACAGCGTGCTCGGCCCCGGCAAATTGACCGGCGCGTAGTTCAGCGTGGTGATGTCTCCGACCACGTCCACCACCGAAGGCGCCACCCAGCAGAAATAATTCAACTTGTCGAACTTGACGTGAAGCCATTGGCTGTTCTGGAACCGTCCGCGCACACTGCCAGTGTCGCCGGGATACAGGTCCGCCGCGTGCAAATACGCCGTGGACGGCCCATAGCGGCAATGTGCCTGCGCGTTGACCGTGGCGGTGGGGAACGCGAAGGTGGGAGTGGGCGTGATGGTGGGCGTTTCGGTTTGGGTGGGGGTGAGCGTGATGGTCGGCGTGAACGTGATCGTGAAGGTGGGACTGGGCGTAAACGTGGAAGTGGCGGTCGCCGTCGCCGTGCTGGACGGAGTCGAGGTCCATGCGGCGGCGGTGGCCGATGCGGCCTGCTCGGGAGAAAGTCCGCAGGCAGAGAGGAGTACAATAGCAACGGTAAGTCCAATAAGATAATTGTTTTTCATAACCGTATTTTACAGGCAAAAATCCAAACCTGATAGTCTTTGAGAGACTCCGCAAGCCCCGCGGGGCTATCCTGCGGAAAACTATTCGTGGAGAATGAAATGAAAACCAATTCCAATCGTCTCTGGATTGTCGCCATCATCCTCGGCTGGCTGTTCGACTTCCTCTTTTGGGAACATACGCCTGGCATCAACTTTGCCATCTACGTGGTTCTCTGTCTCGCGGGCGGAGCGTACCTCCTGCTCGGTGTGGAAAAAGCCAGGCCCGCGCGTGACGCCCTCTGGCTGTTGATCCCCATCCTGTTCTTCGCGACCGTCACCTTCGTCCGCGCCGAACCGATGACGACTGTCCTTGCTCACTTTCTGACCCTCTTCCTGCTCGCGGTTTTCGCCATCACCTACCTCGGCGGACGCTGGGTCTGGTACGGTCTGTGGGACTACGTGACGGGCTTCCTTAAATTGGGCGGGAACATGCTCGTCAAACCGCTGTCGTTCTCTGCCGAAGTCCGTAAGGAACGCGCCGAGCGCGGCGAGACGGTCAAACGTTCCGCGTGGCCCGTTGTCCGCGGCATCCTGATCGCGCTGCCCATCGTCGCCATCTTCGCGTCGCTCCTCGCCTCTGCGGACGCGGTCTTCGATGCGCGTCTCCAGGATTTCCTCGACTGGCTGAACATTGACAATCTGGCTGAGTACATCTTCCGCCTCTCATATATTTTGATCGGCGCGTACCTGCTCGCGGGTGTTTTCCTCCACGCTGCGACCCAATCGAAGGACGAGAAATTGTTGAACGAGCAAAAGCCCGCGTTCGGACAGTTCCTCGGCTTCACAGAGTCCGCCATTGTGCTGGGGAGTGTTGCGCTTCTCTTCGCGCTCTTCGTCGTCATCCAGTTCCAATATTTCTTCGGCGGGCAGGCCAACATCCACATTGACGGCTTCACCTACAGCGAGTACGCCCGCCGCGGTTTTGGCGAACTGATCGCGGTGGCGTTCTTCAGTCTCCTGCTCATTCTCGGATTCGGCGCCATCACCAAACGCGAAGCCGAATCGCAGCGAAAAACCTTTTCGGGTTTGTCCATCGGCATCGTCGCCCTCGTGCTGGTGATGCTCGTCTCGGCCTACCGCCGCCTCGTCCTGTATGAAACTGCTTACGGCTTCTCCGAACTCCGCACGTACACGCACGTCTTCATGATCTGGCTTGGCGCTCTCCTCGTTGCCACCGTTGTGCTCGAGATCCTGCGCCGCGAGCGGATGTTCGCCCTGGCTGCGTTGGTCGCTTCCCTCGGGTTCGCCGCCACGCTCCCCATCCTGAACGTGGACGCGTTTATCGTCAGGCAGAACGTGGCCCGTGCGATAAATGGCAATCTCGCGTTTGACAACAACCCGGGCCGCGGCGCATCTGACCCTGTGGATGCCGACCAATTGGACATTTTCTACTTTATGCAACTTTCCCCCGACGCTCTCCCGCCTCTCGTTGCTGCGTTCCGCGCAGACTCCACGCCGGCCTCCGTCCGAGACGCGTTGGGCGCGGCCCTGGCCTGCCTCCGCTACCAATCGGACGCGCATCCCGACACGGACTGGCGTTCCTACCACTTCTCGCGCTGGAACGAGATGAAACTGCTGAAGGAGATTCGACCCGAGTTGAAGGGCTATTTCATTCAAAATGATGAGGATAACTGGCGTACCACCATTATCACCCCCTTGGGAAAGGAATATAACTGCGGGTACAGTTTCATGGATTAGCCTATGTTGCGCAAATTGGCAATTTGCGCTACTGTAAGAATCCTCTTCCTCCGCGCGTCTTTCGTGCGGAGGATTTTTCATGGGCAACCAAATCATCATGTACAGCACGGACTGGTGTCCCGATTGCAGGCGCGCCAAACGATTTTTGGACGAGCACGGCATCGCCTACGAAAACGTGGACATCGAAGAATCGCCCGAAGCCGAGCAGATCGTCCGCAAACTCAACAATGGGAATCGGAGCGTCCCGACCATCGTTTTTCCTGATGGGACGATTTTGGTGGAACCGAGCAATGCGCAACTGGCGGAGAAGTTGGCTTTAAAAAATGAGGTAGTGGTTCAAAGTAAGTGACGATCCTCAACGCGAATTTTGCAAATGTGCGAATGCCGCGAATTCCTTCTGGATTTATTCGTAAAATTCGCCAATTCGCGCCACACCTGCACTGCACCGAACGCAGTGCGGTGCAAGTGTTCGCGTTCCAAAATCGAAAGTCACATCTCGGCATCACTTACAAGTAGACCACCACCAAAAATGACAGTCACTATTAAAGTGACTGTCATTTTTTGAGGTGTTCCCGAGGGGACTCGAATACCATCCCCCCGCGGGACGCCTGTTTGGGATAAAAAAAGTTCACCATAGCTGGTGAACTTCTGTGTCCCCAAGGGGACTCGAACCCCTGTTTGGGCCTTGAGAGGGCCCCGTCCTGGGCCACTAGACGATGGGGACGTTTCGCACTGAGCGTGTCGAAGCGTAGCGGGCGATATTCTATCATCCCAATTTTGAATCGTCAACGAGAAAGACGATGATTTCCTTCGGACCGTGGACACCAATCGTGAGCGTCATCTCGATATCGGCGGTTCGGGAGGGACCTGTGACCAGCGCCGCGTTGGACGCGTTGCGCGTCGCCGCCAGCGCCTCGGGCAGGTCCGCGACGAGTTGGCGGGCGCGCAAAACGACAAGGTGGACTTCGGGCAGGAGCGAGGCTTTGAGCGTCTCGCCTTCATCGAGCAGGACGACCGTGCCAGTGTTGGCAATGCCCGCCACGCAACCTGTCAGCCCGAATTGGATGGTGGGATCAGGTTCCCGAACTGCCTCGAATCCACTGGGAAGATTCTGCGCGCCGATCTCATCCACGAAGACTTTCGCCGCCCCGCGCTGGCGGAGGAAGTCGGTCAGTTTGGCGGAGAGTTCCGCCTCGCTGCAAGCGATGACTGTCCCGCCGAGGGCGGAGAGTTCAGAAATAAATTGTGATTGGTAATTGGTAACTGGTAATTGCGCCTCAGCAGTATCTCTACTTGTGTACCTGTCTACCTGTCTACCTGTGTACGTGTTTACCCGTGTACTGCCCTCCTGCTTTTTCCATAGCGACCTAAACGACCTCGCCGCAGGACGCGGAAAATCTTTGCTGTAGCCCCAACCTGTCCACGCGGGGAGGCGCATCCACGCGGAGAGGGGGGAGACGAGTCGCGCTCCGAGGGCCGCGAGCGACTGGGAGGCCGCGAACAGACGCGGGTCCCGCGCGAGGCGGGTGTACATCCGCAGGCCGAATTTCAGCACGGAAGGTAATGCTTCGCCGTGCGACTGATCGTTGGTAATTGGTAATTGGTAATTGGACATTCCCGCGCGGACGCGCGTCAACAAGCGCGGCAGGTCAATGTCCACGGGACAGGCATCCTTGCATGCGCCGCACAGGGACGAGGCTTGCGCGAGTTGGACGTAATTTTCGCCGAGCAGGCCCGGGCTGATGACCGAGCCGATTGGGCCAGGATAGGGCGCGATGGAATTGTCCGCGCCGATGTAGGCGTGACCGCCGAGTTCGCGGAAAACGGGACAGGCGTTGAGGCACGCGCCGCAACGGATGCAATAAAGGGATTCTTCCAGCGGGGAGTTTTTGAGCCGCGTGCGGCCATTGTCCACGAGGATGACGTGGCGCTGCTGGCCGGGGCGCGGGCTTCGGAGCAGTTGCGTGTACACGCTGAGTTTTTGCCCGGTGGCCGAGCGCGGCAGGAGTGAGAGGAAGAGGGCGAGATCGTCGAGGGTGGGCGCGAGGCGTTCCATGCCCATCAGCGCGATGTGGACGCGCGGCATCGTCGTGACCATGCGTCCGTTGCCCTCGTTGGTGACGACCGTCAGCGCGCCGTTTTCCACCACGCCAAAGTTCACGCCGCTGACGCCGATGTCGGCTGTCAGGAAGACCTCGCGCAAAACTTTGCGGGCGGTATCCGTGAGAATGGGAATGTCTTCGGTGTAGGGGATGCCGAGTTTTTCGTGGAAGAGTTCGCCCACCTGTCGTCGGTTGAGATGCACTGCGGGCGTGATGATGTGCGCGGGGCGTTCGTGTCGCAGTTGGATGATGTACTCGCCCAGGTCCGTCTCGACGACGCGATGGCCAGCGGCTTCGAGCGCGTGGTTGAGTCCCACTTCTTCGGAGACCATACTTTTTGACTTGGCGATTAAACGGGACGCGGACGAGCGCGGATGGACGCGGATATTTTCATGTGTACCTGTGTACGTGTCTACCTGTGTACTTTCCACGATCTCCAGAACGATTCGATTCGCTTCCGTCGCGTCAGAAGCGCGGTGGACGACGACTCCATTCTCCATTAACCGCTCGGAGAATTGGGCGGCGTACTCGTCGAGGCGCTCGATCACATCCGCACGGACAGCGTGCGCGCGTTGCCGACGCGTCTCCCCGTCTGGCAGGGAGGCGAACGCCGCGGCGCGGACTTTGAGTCGGCGCTCGGTGTTGGCGTCCAGCGCGGCCTGCAGACTGGGGTTATCAATGGATTGGCGGATGCGGGTGCGAAAGTTGGTGGTCATGGCGAGTGAATTTTACTCCACTCGCCAGTAGGCGCTCCCGTCACTTTCGCGTTGCATCAGTTCCGCGCCGACCAGTTCGCGGCGCAGGCTGGCGGCATCTTCGTGGTAACCGCCCATTCGCGCTACACCTGCACTGCGCCGAAACGCACGAGGTCCCCGAAGCACAGCGAAGCGGGAGTGCGGTGCAAGTGTTCGCGTTCCAAAACTGTTGAGTTGTCAAGCGACTTTGAGAAAGACGCAACGCCTCTCGGAGGGCGCGACCGCTCGAAGTCGGGGAAGAGGCGGGGAATCGTTGGGGAGTCTTCCAAAATCCATCGGGTATAATATGCCCGCAAGACGATCCAATCTCCGGAGGTGTTTGGTGGACCAACCACAGTTTGCATATTTCGAGGGCAAGATCGTCCCCTTTGGCGAGGCGAAGGTCAGCGTTGCGACCCACGCGTTCAATTATGGCACGGCCGTGTTTGGCGGCCTGCGCGGTTACTGGAACGAGGAGCAGAAGCGGCTCTTCGTTTTTCGTCCCTGGGATCATTTCCATCGCCTGATCCAATCGGCGAGGTTGATCTCCATCGAAAGCAAGTTCGATGAAGAGACGTTGATCCAGTTGACGATGGACCTGTTGCGCAAGGAGGGCTGGCAGCGCGACGTGTACATCCGCCCGATGTTCTACAAGTCCGATACGGGCATTGGTGTGCGCCTGCACGATCTGAAAGATGAGTTGACCATCTGGAGCGTGCCGTTCCAAAAATACATCAAGAATGATACGAACGCGCACGTGACGTTTTCGTCCTGGCGTCGGATTGACGATAATGTCATCCCCGCGCGCGGCAAGGTCTCGGGCGCGTACGTCAATTCGGCGCTCGCCAAGACCGACGCGGCGCTTTCGGGATTCGACGAGGCGCTGGTGCTGGATCAGAACGGACATGTCTCGGAAGGCTCGGCCATGAATGTGTTCATGGTGCGGAATGGAGTCGTCATCACACCGCCTGTCAATGACAATATTCTCGAAGGCATCACGCGCCGTTCCGTGATCGAATTGCTTCAAAAAGAGATGGGCGTGCAGATTGTGGAACGTTCCATTGACCGCACGGAACTTCCCATTGCGGATGAGTTCTTCATGACAGGCACTGCCGCGCAAGTGGTAGCCGTCACCAAAGTGGATCACCGTCCCATCGGCGCGGGCGTGATGGGACCTGTCGTGTCCAAACTGCGCGACCTCTTCGAGGATGTGGTGCGCGGCAGGAATCAAAAATACAGTCACTGGAACGCGGCAGTGTAGAAACAAAGAGACCACCGCGAAGGTGGTCTCTGATTTTGTAGAGCGAGATACTATCTCGCTTTACTTGTTTTCCCGGAACGTGACGAAGACCATGTTCTTGTCACAACTGCTGTAGGTGTTGATGTAGATGTTTTCCGAAAGCGGCATACCGCCCTGATCGCGCAGTTGCAGGAAGAGGGTCTTCGTGGAATCTTTCGGGGTGGTCGCGAGTTGGAATTCAAATCCCGACGCGCCATAATATTGGGGCGCGGTGCCTGAAACCGTGATGTTGTTGATGGATTCGCTTCCCAGCGTGCCGATGAGAAGTACCTGCACGTAAATGTGATGCGCGCCGTTCTTGTCGAGCACGATGCCAGCCACGCCGAGCCAGTTGCATCCAAATTCGGGACGGTATTTACTGCTGGCGATATATTCCACTTTGGCGTAATACGGCGCCTTGGGCGTGGCGCTCGGTTTGGGCGTGGAACTGGGCTTGAGCGTCGCGGTGGGTGGGACGAGCAGAACCTGCGTTTGTGTGAATACCGGGGTGAACGTGGGAAGAGGCGTATTGGTGGGAGGGATGTAGGGCGTCTCGGTGGGCGTCCACGTGGGGGGCATGGAGATGGGGGTGATGGTCGGTGTTGGAATCAGGCTCGCGGCCAAACGTTGGGGCGAGAACGGGTTGATGGAGATGTCCGGGTTCATGAACACGAGCAGGTAATACAATCCGATACAGAGCGTGATCAGCAACACACCGATCGAAAGGATATCCCAAACCTGCAGGGTGGGGGCGGGTTTTTGGCTCGGTTGGTCAAAGTCAATATCGCTGAAATCGCTCATCCATTCACTCCATTATGGGGACATCACAATGCTGGCCTGTGCGCGTTGCTGGCTCACCCAGTCGGCCACGGCGCGTCCCTGCAAGACCAGCAGGGCATCGGGCGAAAGCGGATGCGGGCCGCGCTCCACAATATAGAGGATGTGGTAGCCGACCGCGCTCTGAATCACTTCGCTGAACTGCCCGGCCTGCAAAGCAAACGCCGCCGCTTCGAGATTCGCGTCCAGCAGATAACCCTGCGGGAACCAGCCCAGGTCGCCGCGCGTCACCGGGTCATACGTTGCGGCCAGTTCATCGAAATTTGCACCCGCTTTTAATTGTGCCAGCACGCTTTGCGCGTCGGCGTCATTATAGAGCAGAATTTGGCGGGCGTGTACCTGTTCCACGGTACTGGGCGCTCCCGCAATGATTTTGTCACGCATCCGGGCCGCTTCGGCTGCGCGCTTCAATGCGGAACGGAAGGACGCGTCATCGTATCCGTGCGCGGACTGCCACGCGGACAATTTGTCCGCACCGCCGAGGGAGGCGGCCAGCGCATCCACCCTCGACTGGAGGTCGGCCTCCGTGATGGACAGCCCCGCAGCCCTCGCGCCTTGCGCCAGCAACGTCTGCGCGATCAAATCATCAAGGACGGTTTTCGCCGCGTCCTCCTCGCTGACGGTCTTTCCGAGTGCGGCCTGCGCGGACTTGTAACGCGCCAGTTCTGCCTGATAATCCACCAGCGGGATGACTTCCCCGTTTACGGTCGCGATGCCTGGGACGGGGGTGGCCGTCGGCGGCGCGGGCGTGGAAGTCGGCAATTCGGGGGTGGGCGCGCTCGAGGTCCCGAAAGGAAGCGAGCAGGCCGTCAGCCAGAGGGTCAGAAAAAATAATGTCGAGAGTTTTTTAATTCGTGGGGAAAACATCGGCCAGATTATAAATGAAAACTTGTTGCAATGAACAAGGCCCCTGGGTATTCCAGAGGCCTTGTCTACTTGTTTACTTGTGTACCTGTTTACCGATCTAGTAATCCATTCCACCGGGCGGCATGGCCGGGGCGGGCGGATTCTTTTCGGGCAGGTCGGTGATGAGCACTTCGGTGGTGAGGATCATCGAGGCAATGGAGGCCGCGTTCTCGAGCGCGCCGCGCACGACCTTCACGGGGTCGATCACGCCGTCTTTGATCATGTCGGTGAACTCGCCCGTCAGAACGTTGTAGCCGATGTTCTTGTTCTTGAGTTCCTTGGCCTTGCGGCGGACGCCGTCAATGATGACGGAGCCGTCCTGCCCGGCGTTCGCGGCGAGTTTGCGGATCGGGGCTTCGAGCGACTTCCTGACCATGTTGATGCCGACCTGTTCCTCTTCGCTCTCGCTCTTGATCTTTTCGAGCGCGTCGCTGGCGTTGATGAGGGAGATCTCACCGCCGGGGACGATGCCTTCTTCAACGGCCGCGCGGGCTGCGGAGAGGGCGTCTTCGACGCGGTGCTTTTTCTCTTTCATCTCGGTCTCGGTGGCCGCACCGACACGGATGATGGCAACACCGCCGGAGAGTTTGGCGAGGCGTTCCTGGAGTTTTTCCTTGTCGTAATCGCTGGTGGATTTGTCGATCTCGGCGCGGATCTCGTTGATGCGCCCTTCCACTGCGGATTTCTTGCCCTTGCCGCCGATGATGGTGGTGTTCTCTTTGTCAGCGGTGACCTTGTCAGCCTTGCCGAGGTCCTGCAGGGTGGTGGTTTCGAGTTTGCGGCCGGTCTCTTCGGAGATGACGGTGCCGCCGGTCAGGATGGCGATGTCTTGCAGCATGGCCTTGCGGCGATCACCAAAGCCCGGGGCCTTGACCGCCAGCACGTTCAACATGCCGCGCAGTTTGTTGAGCACGAGGGTGGCCAGCGCTTCGCCGTCAAT
>DYKX01000087.1 GCA_020722375.1 Anaerolinea thermophila | reverse complement strand
ATTACGTTCACGCAGACACTGATTTCTTTTTTTCTACGGCACGAGCGTCAGATGTCCTTCCGCATCTGCAATGACCGATTCCTGCTCCCACCACATCGGGTAATACTGCACGGTGGCCCAGAGCGGAGCCATGTCAGCGTAGTGGGGATGATAGGCGTGGCCTGACTGTCCTGTGGTGTGCAGGGCGAGCGAGTTATTCAGGTTGCCCAAATCCACGATCTCGCGCTCGGAGGGGAGCCAGTCCACTTCGAAGGAGGTGCCCACGGTCCAGCCTGTGGCGTTGACGATGGCCTCGCCGCCGCCCGTGACGAACGGTCCACGGTTGAACAGGCTCTCGATGGGGCCGATCCCCGATTGGCCGAGGGTCGTGTTGCGGAAGGTGGCGGAGTGCAGTTCACCCCATTTCCATTGGCTGATGTCCTTGCCGAATTTTTCGATGCAGGCTTCACATTCCACGGCTTTGGCGAAGGATTTGGCGAAGATGTCGTCACGGGTCTCGACCTTGTCCGTGGTGGATTTGTCGTCCCACCAGGGGCTGTCGGGTTGTTGGACGAGGTCGCGCATCACGATGTACCAGCGTGAGCCGCCTTCGGGCCAGTAGGCTTCGGGCAGGTCGTCGGCGAAGGTGTCCATCAGCAGATCCCACCAGAAGGCTTCGAAGAGGACCGCCGAGGTTGAATCGGCGGTTTCCTGGTAGTCCCATGAGCCAAGATAACGATCTCGGACGGAGGCCAGTTCGGGGTCCAGGTTGACCGAGAGCAGGATCGGGACGAGGCGTTCGGCGTTCAGGCTTTTCGAGTCGCCGTGCATGGTCTGGAAGTAGGCCGCGTCGATCTTGCCGGGCGCGTTCTCGATCATGTCCGCGATGCGGGCGGCGCGTTCACCGTACGACCAGTAGGAGTTGATGAAGTAGGGATAGTCGCGCGGGTTGGCCTGGTTGTTGGCGGTGACGATGTAGCCGCTCTGCGGGTTGAAGACGTAGGGCAGTTCGTCGAATGGAATGTAGCCCGTCCAGTCGTATTCGCCCGTCCAGCCGGGGACGGGAAGCGTGCCGTCGCCTTTTTTGCGGATGGGGATGTCGCCGGGCGCCTGGTAGCCGATGTTGCCTTCAACGTCGGCATAGAGCAGGTTTTGCGCGGGGACGTGGAAGCCGCGCGCCGCGGTGCGGAATTCCTCCCAGTTTTGGGCGTTGTTGAAACCCCAGATGGCCTCGAACGGCGTGGACGGGGTGAGGGCCGTCCACGCCAGGGCGATGGCGTAATGCTCGGGCAATGCCACGCCTGATTCGTCTTTGAAGGCCTTGTCTTCGGGAGTGTCGGGATCAATCTCATCTTTGAGCGGGCCGTACGTCTCGGAGATGATTGGGCCGTGGCGCGAGATGCGGACGGTCATTTCCACGGGGCCGCCGCCGCCCACGAGGATGGTTTCCTTTCGGATTTCAAAATCCACCCACTTGCCGTCCACTTCATATTGGTTGGGGTTATCGGGGTTGACCTTTTCGATAAACAGGTCCTGCACGTCGGGGCCGAGATTGGTGAACGCCCAGGCAATATGGTTGTTGTGTCCAGCCACCACGCCCGGCACGCCTACGAAAGAGAAGCCAGTCACATCCAATTGGCAGGCTTCGGATTTGGGCTGGCAGTGCAGGGAGTTCTGGTACCAGATGGACGGCATTTGGATGCCGAGGTGCATGTCGTTGGCGAGCAGGGGCATGCCTGTGGCTGTCCGCGAGCCAGAGACGGCCCAACTGTTCGAGCCGATTCCAGGTCCGATGCGCCCGAGGATGGCGTCCATGAGGTCGAGATTTTCGGCAAGAGATTGGTAAGTGGTAATTGGTAATTGGGCGCTGATCATTGATGACGGATCGCTGTTCACTGATAACTGATCACTGTTCACTGATAACTGATCACTGTTCACTGATGACTGATCCCCGATCACCGGCACAATCACGGGATAGTCTTCGGGGTAGGGCGGATACAACTCGGCCAGTTGTTCGGGGGTGAGAGTTTTGAGCAGGATGGCGCGCGCCACTTCCGTGCTCATGTTGCCGCCCAAATCCCAGGCCATGGCCTTGCCCCATGTCAGCGAGTGGATGGGCGTCCACGGTTCGATCACATAATCGGGATTCAGGATGCCCGTCAGGATGGAGTATTCCAGGCTGAGTTCCACCGGCTCACGGTCCGCGATGTAGGCGTTCACGCCCGCGGTGTACGCGTCGATGGTGGCCTTCGAGTCTGCACCCAGCGCGGCGTATTCCTGTTCCGCCACCTGCCTCCAGCCGAGCGTGCGCAGGAATTGGTCGGTCTCCACCTGCCCCTCGCCGAACATCTCGGAGAGGCGTCCCGAACCGATGTGCCGCCAAAAGTCCATCTGCCAGAAGCGGTCCTGTGCGTGGACGTATCCCTGCGCGAAGAACAGGTCGTGCGGGGTGGACGCGTAGATGTGCGGAATGCCCATCTTATCGCGGTAGATGTCCACAGGGCCGTCGAGCCCCGCGATCTTCACTTCCCCCTCGGTTTGCGGAAATGATTTTGGTGCGGCAGTATTTGGAAGATAGGATTTCAAATAGAACGTTCCCCCTGCGCCCAGCACGAGCGCGACGACCAGCAGGCCAATCAGCAATCGGCCAAAAAACTTTTTCATTGTTCCTCCGTGGCGTGTTTTGAATGTTGGCTATAACCCGCGCCTCACTGCAGGGTTGCGGCGAGTATAATCCCAATCCATGAAGCGTCAACCCGATTGGCCTGCACTCCTGCTCCTCATCGCCATCTTCTTCGGCGGACTGGTGCGCTTCACGCCTGCGCTCATCACCCGCTTCCCCCTCAACGATGGCGGGATGTTTTACACGATGGCGGGGGAACTCTCCGCAAACGGATATGCCCTGCCTGCCACAACCTCCTACAACGGATTGGATTTGCCGTTCGCGTACCCACCCCTCGGCATTTACCTCGCCTCGCTTCTCGCGGACGTGGGGCGGATTCCTCCCCTTGCAGTTTTTCTCTGGCTTCCGCCGCTCCTTGCCACGCTCGCCATCCCAGCCTTTTACCTCTTCTCCCGCGCCCTCCTCGCGGACAAGTTACGCGCCTCCCTCGCGACCCTCTTTTTCGCGTTGACCCCAGGCAGTTACGACTGGCATCTCATGGGCGGCGGCGTGACGCGCGCACTGGGGTTTTTATTTCTCCTCCTCGCCGCGTTTTACGTTTTGCGTTTTTTCCAAAGGCAGCAAAGTGACAGTCACTTCCGAAGTGACTGTCACTTTGCGTTGGCCATTCTCTTCTGTTCCCTCGCCGTCCTCAGTCATCCCGAGGTGGGACTGCAAACTGCGGGGCTGTGCGCCGTCCTCTGGCTTTTCCTCGGGCGGACGTGGCGCGGCGCGCTCGACGCGTTCCTCATCGCCCTCGGCGTAACCCTCCTCACCGCGCCCTGGTGGGGAACGGTCATCTCCCAGCATGGACTGGCTCCCTTCCTCTCCGCCCTCCAAACGGGTCAGCACGCGACCGTTGACTGGCTATATCTCTTCATTAGTCTGTTTGGCAGCGGCGAGTTCATTCCGCTTCTGCTGGTTCTGCGGTTTGCTGGCTTGTTCTATGCCATCTGGAAGAGGGAATATCTCCTGCCATCTTTGCTCCTTGTTCCCGCCCTCCTCGACCCGCGCAGCGCCGCGTCCATTGCGTTGCTGGCTTTCAGCATGATGTCCGCGCTCGGGTTTTTGGATGCGTTTCCGCTCATCAAAGAAACTCTGCCGCGAATGACGCGAATTTTCGCGAATTCACCTCAAGAGTCCGCGCAAATCCGTGAAATCCGTGGCAAAAATAATCATGGGATTCTGGAATCCCGCATAGGCGGAATGGTTGTTCTTCTTCTCGCCGTCATCCTCTTCGTGGAATGTGGACTGCTCAACTACCGCCTCGTCAACACCACCCTCACCGCGGATGAACGCTCCGCCATGGGCTGGCTGAACGACAACCTCCCGCCCGATCAGAATTTCATCCTCGTCACGGGAAAAACCTATTCGATGAGTGACCCCGCGCAGGAATGGTTTCCCGTCTTTTCAGGCCAGCACAGTCAGTCCACCCTGCAGGGCCTCGAGTGGACTCTCGGCGCGGAATTCACCGACCGCCTCAATGACCTCGCCGTCCTCCAGGCCTGTGACGATTTCTCCTGCGTGGAAAAATTCGCGGCGCGGACCGGGCTGGTCTATGATTACATCTGGGTTTCCATCCCCACCATTCGGACCAATCCCGAACAGAACGCCCGCGGGAATCAATTGGCGGATTCAATTCAGTTTTCAAGCCAGTTTTCTGTTGTCTTTGACGAATCATTATCGTCGGAAAGAATTGTCATCTTCCAGCGACAAAATAAATAAAGCGCGTGCCTTTCCTCACGCGCTTTGTTATACAATACGCAATACGAAGTACGCAACACGCACTACGCACCAATTACTATTTACCAATTACCCTTATCTCGCTAATCCCAAAAACCGCTGATACCAATACCACAACACGTCCCCTGCGGGCTTGCCGTGGATGGACGCGGACTTATCCTGCAACAACGTCGGCGGGTAGTAGCCGCGCGCGATCACGCCGCTCACCCACGGACGGATGTTCACTGCCGCCAGCAAAATCTCATAGATGTCGGCTTGCAGTTGCAGGTTCAGTTGAATCTCGGCGCGGTCCGCGTTGGGTTGGCTGAGCGCCTTCCAGTCCATGCAGGCGCCCGAACTGAGGGGCAGGCAGTTGTCGGCCGCTCCATTCGCGGATGGATAGGCAAACGCCAGGTAAACGGGCTTGCCGAGCATGGATTGCAACGGCTGCACGGTGTTATCCAAAAGCGACGCGGCCGCGGCCTCCAGTTCCGATTTGCTCGGCACCAGGTTCGTGCTCAGGTTGCCCGAGATCAGCAAATACACCCCGTCGGTCTGGCTGATGAACGAAGGCGTGGACAAATTGGGCGTGGCGTATGGCATGGCCCACAGGATTTGACCGCGGAAATGGGCGCGCGCCTCGTTCAGGATGGCGAGCCAGCGCGTCTCCGTATCGCTCGGGACCCCGGACGGGCTGCCATCGGGAAGCGTCCCATTCGGGAGGGCGGGCGCGACCCAATCTCCGCCGAGGATGAGCGCCTGCGCCCCGGCCTGCGCGGCCAGGTCCGCGTAATGGATGGCGAACGTCCGATACGAGTCGAACCACGTCAGCCACCAGTTCGGGTCGAGTGGCGCGGCCCGCCAAAAGTCCGCGCTGAGCGAAGCGCTTGGAGAGAGGGCAAAGCGCGGTTGCGGGAAGATGCCCACATTCAGGTTGAGGGCGCGTCCCTGCGAGATCATCCAGGCCGAGTCAGTCCACAACGGGTCCGCGCCGGGACGCGTCCCAAAAACGAGCGGATTGACCGAACTGTACGTCCAGGTCGGCGTCAGGATGACCCAGTTCGAGCCGAGCGCCTGCGTGTTTTGCAGGGCTTGCGGGATGAACGTGGACCAGTTCGGATGGTAGTAGGCCTGGAATTCGATGCCGGTCATGAACCCCGGCTGGCGCGCGATGACATTGCTTCCCACCAGCGTGGCGGGGCCGTTCATGCTCATCCACGACCAGCGGTTCACGCTGTCCCGAATGATTTGGCCGGTGATGGCGGTCCCCACCTGACGTCCCGCGGCGGATTCGCCCATGGTGGCCTCGTCGTCTGCCACGCCGCATTGTCCGTTGCGGCAGTAACGGTAAAAAATGGAATGCAGATCCAATGGGCCGTAAAGGGTGTACTTCCAGACGTTGTTCCCCGCCGACCACATGGGGATGGGTTCCGTCCAGCCATAGGGATTGAATTGAATGTAGATGATGTCGCCGGCGGGCGTTTCAGGCGGTACGGTGACCTCGAAACTGATCGGCGCCGAGTGTCCCGATTCCCATTTGGCGATCTGCTCTTCGATCACTGCTCCATCGGCGGGGACGATCAATTGCCTGTCCACAACGCCGCCGTTGGCGTTTCGCTCCGCGTTCCAAAAACCATCGCCGAGAGTGTATTTGTAGTGGACGTCCGCGCCGACGGGCAGGTAGATGGTGTTGCTGTAAACGCCCTCGGAAACGTAATTCAAAACAGGCATGCGATCGGGGATGACGCTCAGGCCGCCGCGCAGGTCTGCGAAGGTATTGCCAAGTTGGAGAAGGTTGCCCGCAATGCGGAGGGGTGCGCCGGGTTGGGTGTCCTTTGGCACATGCACGGTGAACGTGACCGGGACGAGGACGGTGGGTTTGACGCGCATTTCGACGGGTGTGGCCAGCCCCTGTGCGACGGTTGCGCCCTGCTCGAAGGTGGCGCAGCCTCCGTCCATGGCGTAGCCGACTACGTTGTGCGTGCCGATGGGGAGTCCTGGCAGGACGAATCTTCCCGCCGAATCGGTGACGGCCTGGATGCCTCCCGCGGTCACCAACAGATTGGGAATGGCTGTGCCGGTATCGGCGTTGATGGCGGTGCCTTGCACACTCCCCGTCGGGCCGCCAAAGGGACGGTCTGACCAGCCGGCGATCAAATCAACGGTCTCGCTGGAGCCGACGATCACACGCATTCGATAGCGGATGGGTTGATTTGTCCCGCTGGTTTCCTGCGTTTCGCTTCCGCCGAGGCGCACGTAACGATATTTCACAACCGAATTGATCGCGAGCGGGAGGGTGACCACATAATTGAGCGCGTCGCGTGGTTGCATGGTGTAGTCGGCATGATTGAAGCCGAGGCCGGTCACCTCGTCCAGGATGCGGAGGATGAGCGTCTCATTGGGCGCCAGAGCGGCATTCAGCGCGGCGTGGAAGGTTACCTGTGTGGTGGGCAGTGGCGCGGCTGTGGGGATGCCCGGGGTGGGCGGCTGCGGCGTGGTACCCGGCGCGGTCCATTCGAAGAGCGAGATGGCGCAAGCCGGTCCGCTGAATAGCATGAGCGCCGCGAGACTGACCAATGCAATCTGGCGAATTCGATTTGGATTGGTCTTCATTTGTCCTCCTGTGGATCAGGATGAACGGAGAGGCGCTTCTACTCGGTGATTTCCTGTTCCATGTCGGATTTCCTTTGCAGGAAAACAATCAGATAACTCAGCCCGATGCTGATGAAGTACAAAGCGCTGGTCGGCACCATGACCAATGCCATGTTGACCGGGTCCACCGTGGGGGTGATCATGGCCGCCAGGATGGCAATAATGATGATCGCCAGCCGCCATTGATCGCGAAGCATTTTTGGCTTGACGATCTTCATCATGGTTAAGGCCACAATGAGGATGGGGAACTCGAATGCCACGCCGAGCCAGAACATCAGCCCGGTTACAAAGTTGAAATAGGAGGCTGGACGCAGTTCCGATTCGATGCCGATGAAGTTGAGCAGGATGGGCAATCCGCTTGGCAGGATGACGTAGTAGGCAAAAGCCATCCCGCTCACAAAGAGGAGCGCCGCGAAGGGCAGCGCGATGAGGCTGGATGTCTTTTCCATGGGACGCAGGCCGGGCGCGGCAAACAGCCAGAACTCGAAGAAGATGGGGATAAACGCCAGCGCGCTTCCCGACACAAGCGACACGCGCATGAAAACGCCGACAGATTCGGTCACTTCGATGGCCTTGAGGGCATCCAGTCCGCCAACGGGACCGGCTAAAAATTCGATCATCTGCTGGTTGAACGCAAACGAGATTCCGATTCCGATCGCCAGCCAAAGCACCGAGCGCAGGAGATGTTTGCGGAACGCTTCGATCTCCTCGATCAGGGCTTGACGGGTTTCTTTTTCCGTCGTGAGGGAAACGAACATTTCGCTCAGCGGCTGTTCGGAAGGCTCTTGCCTGAGAAAGTCGATCCCTTTTCTGACCCATCGAAATGGCAGGCTGACGATCCACCACAGGGCGCGAAATGGCGCGGTAATAACGACCCAAACACCTCGGAAAAATTTACTCATTCGATTTCTTCCTTGTGGTGGATTTTTTCTTTGGCGTAACTTTCCTGGTATTCGAGGTTGTTGCTTTTTTGCGCGGCTTCGTCACCGTCTTTGGCGTTGGATTTGGCGGAGGCGATTCCAATGTAGACGCGGGGGGCCCGCTCAAGGTGACGGGGGGGGGAATCGTGTTCTCGGTTTTGGATACCGGCGCGGGGTCCGTGTGAGGAAGCGGGTTCTGTCCCGCCCAGGTCCCGGCGTTCACCCCCGATGCGGGCGGATTTTTCTCCTCGGTCAGAAGCCGTTCCAAGTTGTCCTCACGCATGAGTTTGGTGGGCAGTTGCCGCAATTCTTTGGAGGTCTTCTGCACGGCCTTCCAAGTGTCGGATTGGATGAGATTGTTCAACCATTTTCCAACGGTCTTTCCTGTCTTGGCCAGGTCTTTAGGACCAAGCACGATCAGGGCAATGATGATGATAAAAATAAATTCGGTTGGGCCGACACCTAATACTTCCATTTACTTGCTCTCCAGAGATGTGACGCGTTGTTGGATTTCGTCCTTGTGTTCCGCGAGACTGCCCAGCACGCCGTTGACGAAGCGCGGCGCGCTATCGGAACCAAATTGTTTGGCCAGTTCCACAGCCTCATTGATGGCAACTTTCAAGGGGGTCTCGCGCTGAACGGCAAATTCCCAGAAGGCCATGCGCAGAATGTTACGGTCGATCACTGCCACCTGGTCGAGCGGCCATTCGGGCGCGTATTTTGCGATGAGCAGGTCGAGATCCTGGATGCGGGGTAGCACGCCAAAGACGATCTGGCGCGCAAATTCCGCCAGTTCATCGGAAAGCGGCGTCTCCACCAGTCGGGATTGGAAGACCTCAACAGGAGGGTGATTCGCCACGTCAACTTCGTAAAGTACTTGCAGGGCCAAACCGCGCGCCCTGGTGCGGGATCTCATCGGTTAAGCCTCGCTGGCATCCTCGTAAGCGATGTCCTCAATGTGGATATTCACATGGCCGATCTCCATGCCGACCATTTCCTGGATGGCGCGCGCGACCTGTTTCTGGACGTTGCGGCTGACCTCGCGGATGTTGACATCCTGCTTGACGACAAAATACAGATCGGCGAAGACCGTGTTCTGCTCGATTTCGATGCGGACGCCATCGCCGCTTCCGCGACGGAACAGGCGGTTGACTCCGCCCGGCACGGGGGCCATCTGGCTGACGCCCGGTACGGCCAGCGTCGAGAGCCGCGCGATGGTGATCAGCACATCGGGTGAAACGGTAATTTTCCCTGTTGCATCGTATTGGGTCATAACTCTCCTTTACATCATTGCCATCCCGCCGTCCACGCCCAAAACCTGGCCGGTGATGTACGCGGCCTGGTCAGAAGCGAGGAACGCGGCGGCATAGGCAATCTCTTCGGGTTTGCCCTTGCGGCCAAGCGGCACGAGTTTGAGCGCCGATTCGAGCGTTTCCTGCGACATGGCGTCGAGGATTTCCGTATCCACGAAGCCGGGCGCGAGCGCGTTGACGGTGATGTTGCGCGCCGCCACTTCGCGTCCCAGCGCCTTGGTGAGGGCGATCTGTCCGCCTTTGGAGGCCGAGTAGTTCGCCTGCCCTGCGTTGCCCATCTGCCCCGCGACGGAAGCGATATTGATGATGCGTCCAAAACGTTTCCGCATCATGTGTTTGATGGCGGCCTTCGAGCAATTGAACGTACTCTTCAAATTGGTGTCAATGACCGCGTCCCAATCGGCTTCGGACATCATCATAATAAGCGTATCCCTGGTGATGCCCGCGTTGTTGACGAGAATGTGCAGATCGCCAAACGTCTCGATGGCAAATTTGATCAGGTCTTCGGCCTGCTTGAAATTCGACACATCCGCCTGGAACGCGGCGGCCTTTCCGCCTGCGTCCGTAATCTGTTTTACAACTTCATTGGCGGCCTCAGCCGAGCGATTGTAATTCACCACCACCGAAGCGCCGCGCGCCGCAAATTCCAGCGCGATGGCGCGTCCAATGCCGCGTGAACCGCCCGTCACAACGGCTACTCTATCTTGCAGTGATAAACTGGTCATAAAATACTCCTCGGTGAAGATTATACACTGTCATTTCGTACTGCGTACGGCGTTTTACGCAATACGCAATACGCAATACGCATTACGCAATACGCATTACGCATTATGCTTTATCCCCAGCGCCAATCCCAATCCACCCGCCACCGCGATCAGCGCCGCGAACAAAAACGTATCCTGCCAGAAGCGGATCGGGAACAGGCGGATGAGCGTATCCGAATAGGCGAACAGCCACGTGTCCCCTTCGAAGAACAGGGTGTGGAATCCGCTGAAGAATGACCAGAATAGATCGGGGATCAGGAACATGCCGACCGCAACCACCGCCGCGACGACTCCCGCGATTCCGACCATGATTCCACCCCCTCGCTTCAACCCTTGACGGAAAGCGGCCCACTGCTGCGGACGCTTGGACCACAGCCCGAGCAGGGCCAGTCCCGCCAGCGCGAGGTAGAAGACGTTGAGCGCGCCCCGGGTCACGCGCTTGACATCGTCCATGTGGCTCAGTTCGCGCTCGTTGTAGAGCGGAGTCCCGTCATCGAATTTCAGGTCAGCCAGATAGGAAATTTCCTCGCGATTGGTCAGGTAATTCACCGCGTACGGCGCCCAGCGCAGACGGTCCTCGCGCGTGAAGCCGTACTCGTCCGCGGGGAAGCCGGGCATGTTGTATTCGATTTGCAGGAAAAGAGGCGTCAGCAGGAGGCGGAGGGCAATTCCCAGAAGGACGATGGGGGTGAGGAAAGCAGTGAGAGGGAAGATGAGTTTGGGGTGCATGGTTTCCAGTAATCAGTTTTCAGTTTTTAGTGTTCAGTTCCGTAAATAAAACCTGTCTACGTGTGTACTTGTATACTTGTATACTTGTATACTTGTGTACTTTTTTACTGTATCGACTGGACATCCCCGTGCAAAATGAAATTGATGACGAGATTATTCGTCAACCATTCAATGGGCGCGCGGTCATCGGTAAAAACCATCGTGGTCTGGTAGCCTGGTTGCAGATTCGCGTAGGCAGAATAAAGCGTTTGGGCGAGGAGTGGATGGGTGTTAGAGTCAGCGGAGAGACGCGACAGGTTGGCCGAAAAATCTTCGGGCGTGGTCGGTTGCAGGGTGGCATAAACCATCGAGTTGAGCGTGCCAGGGATGTCCACCACGTGGATGGAGGGGAAGATGGTGGCAAGGGTGGTGGCGAGGCCGTTAATGAGGGAGCGATCCTCGGGGGCGCGTCCAACGTTGATGACGAGGACCCCGCGCGAGGTCAAGTGAGAGGCGGCCATGGCGAAGAATTCGCGCGTCGTCAAATGCGGAGGGATGTACGGCGGGCGGTAGGCGTCCACGGCGATGATGTCGAATTTCTCGGGGCTTTGTTCGAGGCCGTAGCGCCCGTCCGCCACGTGGACATTGAGGTTGGGCATGGTCATCCCGAAATATTGTTGGCCGACTTTCACAATGGCGGGGTCGATCTCCCAGCCGTCAATCGGGATGTCGCCGTAGATCGCGGTGGCCTGACGCGCCGCCGTCCCCGCCGCGAGGCCGACGATGCCGATGCGTTGCACGTCGGAAGGATTCGTGTTCGGGTTGAAATAGGGGCCGACGAGGAAGAGTTCCCACGGGCCGCCGTAATAAAGTTGGTCGGGATGATAGATGGAGTGGATGCCCTGCCCGTCATTGAGCCGCAGGAGGGTGTAGCCATCACGTTGGAGAACCTGGATGTAGTTGTAAGCGGACTCGGTCTCGAAGACCTGTCCCTCGGAACTTTTGAGTTGTTGATTCGCGTTGAGCGCGGCAAGGAGCGCGAGCGCGGCGACCATCCACAGATGGATGATGGCCTGCTTGCGGTGTCCATTCAGCGCCATGCCCGCGAGCGCGACGAAGAGCAGAAAGAGGCTGAAGACGAGGAAGGTGCGCGCCGTGCCGATGGTGGGGATGAGAATCAGCACGGGCAAAAACGTGCCGATGAACGAGCCAAGCGTGGAGATGGCGTAGATGCGTCCCGAGGTGACGCCCGCGTGGGCTGGGTCTTCGATGCTGAGACGGATGGCGAAGGGCGAGATCGTGCCGAGCAATGTGATGGGGACGATGAAGAGGATCAACACCGCCGCGAACGCGCCGCCGAGGACGGCGAATTGCAGACCGTCGAAGGCGTTTGCCGCGGCGCGTAAGACGGGACTCGCGACGTATGGGACGACTCCCAGCGTGAACGCGCCCCAGGCGAGGACGTGGTACATGGCGAAGGGCGTGGGGCTTTTGTCCGCGGCGCGACCGCCGAGCCAGTAGCCGAGCGTCAAGTAGATGAGGATGAGTCCGATGATGGCGGCCCAGACGAGGTTGCTCGCGCCGAACACATTGCCAATCAAACGTCCCGCCGCGAGTTCGGCGGCGAGGGTGGTCATGCCAGAGGCGAAAACGGTGAAGAGCAGGTAGCGGCGCATGGGGGCAATTATACCTGCCAAGAGAGCAGAAAGCAGAAGGCGGAAGG
>DYKX01000086.1:4773-12446 GCA_020722375.1 Anaerolinea thermophila | reverse complement strand
TTTCCCTGTGGGAGGAGGATTACAGCCAGATCCAGGATTTCTTCAACGGCCTGCGCGGCGAGGGTGTTGAAGATCTCAAGGAATACCTGCTGGCGCATCCCGAGGCTGTGACACGTTGCATGGGCATGATCCACGTGCTGGACGTGAATCGCAAGACGCTGGAAATGTTCGGGGCGGAATCCAAGGAGGAGTTGCTTCGGTCTCTCGATAGGGTTTTTCGTGACGCGATGCGCGCCCACTTCCAAAAAGAATTGGTGGACTTGTGGGGTGGAAAACTGTCACACGAGGCGGAAGGCATCAATTACACGCTCGACGGCGAACCACTCCACGTCCACCTGTACCTATCCGTTTTCCCCGGTTACGAGCAGACGCTGGGCCGCGTCCTCGTGGCGCTGGAGGATGTCACCGCGCGGCGCAAGGCGGAGGAATACCTGCGCTATCTCGGCACCTACGATGTGATGACAGGACTCTACAACCGCGCTTACTACGAAGAGGAGATGCAACGCCTCAGCGGCGGGCGTCAGTACCCCATTAGCATCATCATCGCCGATATGGACGGCCTGAAAGAAGTAAACGATCAATTTGGTCATCAGGCGGGCGATAAACTCATCCGCCGAGCGGCTGAGGTGCTCAAGGCTGGTTTCCGAAAGGAGGATGTTATCGCGCGCATTGGCGGGGACGAGTTCGCCGTCATCATGCCGAACACCGACATCAGTGTTGCCAAAGAGGCGATGGAACGCGTCCAGACTTTGGTCGGTCTCAACAACAAATACTACGGCGAGCCGACCTTGTCCATTTCGCTGGGCGTTTCTACGGGCAAAAAAGGGAGTGACCTCGAGGCCATCATGCGCGCCGCCGACGATGATATGTACCGAGAGAAGCGCGCCCATCATCAGGGGCAATAAACATGACTTGCCCCGAATTTAATCTTTAGCCACGGATTTACCCTTCGGGCACGATGTCACAGATTTACACAGATTTGGCCGACTCCTTTCTTTGGAGTCGGCCAAAAAAATTAAAATCCGTGATAATCCGTGTAACACCTGCACTGCACCGAACGCAGTGCGGTGCAAGTGTCTGTGGCGAATTTCTTAAGTTTGGGGTTAATCATGTTTCTAGAACAGATTTTTATTTTCCCGCACCCACTCGAACAATTTGCGGATGCCTTCCTCGACGCCGACCTGCGGCTTCCATCCCAACTCGCGCTCGGCCTTGCGGACATCGGCCACGAAGACGCGTTGGTCGCCGGGACGCCAGTCGCCGCGCGCGACCTGGATGGGGTGGCCGACCAGTTCCTCGAGCATCGGCCCGAACTCGGCCCAGATGGAGAGCGTGTTGGCCGCGCCGCCGCCCAGGTTGTAGACCTGTCCCGCGGCCACGTCAATTTTTTCCACGGCGAGGTCGTAGGCGCGGATCAAGTCGCTGACATGGAGCAGGTCGCGGATCTGTTTGCCGTCGCCGTAGATGGTGATTGGGCGTCCCATCACTGCGGCGATGACGAACCACGCCACCCAGCCCTGATCCTCGATGCCAAATTGACGCGGGCCGTAGATGCAGGATTGACGATAGACGACGGTGGGCAGATCGTAAATGCGCGCGTAGTCGCGGACGTATTGATCGCCGGCGCCTTTCGAGCATCCATACGGCGAGTGGAAATCGAGCGGCTGGGTTTCGGGCGCGCCAAAGGGCAGGTTCTCGTATTCCCAGCGCGCGCCGCGCTCGACCGCCTTCACATCCTCCATCCCGCCATAGACTTTATTCGTGGACGCGTAAATGACAATGGGATTCCGTCCCGAAAGCCGCGCGCCTTCGAGCACGTTGAACGTGCCGAGCGCGTTGTTCTCGAAGTCATCGCGTGGATTGGTGACGGACGTGGTCACCGCGACCTGTCCCGCGAGATGCACGATCACATCGGACCCGCGAGCGGCCTCCGCCACGAGGGACGCGTCGCGCACATCCCCGCGGATCACGCGGAACGAGTCGCGTCCGAAGGTTTTCTCCAGCCATTCCAAATTACGCGGCGCGCCGCCACGCGAGAAGTTATCGAGGATGGTTACATTTTCGCCACGAGACAGGAGTTTGTGGACGTAATTCGAGCCGATAAACCCGGCTCCGCCGGTGATGAGATAGTTTCGTTTCATGGGGGATTCCTTGCTGTGAGTTAAGTACCGCAAGATTAATCTTGCGGTACTGCGTAACTACTCGTCCTTATCCTCGCGCGTTTGCAACGCCATCAACTCGCGATACACGCTTCCGAGTGTTTCTCCCTCGCGGGCGAGGCCGATGCCGCCGATCACGCCGCTGTTGAGATAGTTGTAGATGCGGACGGTCAACGCGACGGCGAACGCGGTGGATTCGTCGCCGGTGAGGAGAGTCAGCGCGGCAGTGATGGCTCCATCTGCGGTGCCGACCCCGCCGGGCAACGCGGGAATCGCTCCGCCAAACGCGACCGCGCCGAGGGCGAAGAAGGTCCAGATGAATTGTGTGTCGGGGAAGTAGGCGCGGATCATCAGGTAGTAGGCCGCGACGGCGACACCCCAGTTGAGGAGCATCCAAAAGAGGAAGCGCAGGAAGAGCCAGCCGTCGGTGAGCACGCCCAGACCGGCGAAGAACGATTCGAGAAATCCGCCGCCGAATTTTTGCAGAGACGGCCAGCGTCCGCTCAGTTTGTGGAACAAGTCCAGCGCCCATTTGTTGTTGCGCGCCAGCACGTACATCATCACGAGGCCGAAGAGAACGATCCCGCCGACGATGTAACCAATTTGTCCCGAACCCTCCGCACCGACTACAAACGGCAAGGACGCCAGCAGGATGGCGGCGGTGATGCCCAGGTCCACCACGCGCTCGATGACGATGGTCGGCAGGACCTCGGGAAACGGAATCTTCGCTTTGCGGCTGATGAGGAAGGCGCGTCCCAGTTCTCCGAGACGGAAAGGCAGGAAGGCGTTGAGCAGGTAACCCTCCCCTTCGGTAAAGAAGGCGTCCATGAAGGACGGACGGTCTCGCAGGAGCGTTTTCCAGACTTTGGCGCGCAGGGCCATCCAGACGAATGACAGAGCAAACGAAATCGCCAGCAGGCCGTAGTTCGCGCCGCGCACGGCGTTCACCATCTCGCCGAGGTCAACGAAATATAAAATGGCGCCAATCAGCACGAGGCTGATGAACGCGCCAGGGAGCCAGCGGGGGATGCGGGGTTTGGATTTCAAGGGATTTCTCAAGGGGTACACAAGTAGACAAGTACACAGGCCGCATGTCCACGTGTCTACGTGTGTACCTGTCTACGTATTTACTGCCTTACTCATCGCCGAGTTGCAACACCGCCATAAACGCTTCCTGCGGTATTTCAACATTGCCGACCATCTTCAAACGTCGTTTGCCCTTCTTTTGTTTCTCGAGCAATTTCTTCTTGCGGGTGATGTCGCCGCCGTAGCATTTGGCGAGCACGTCCTTGCGCGTGGCTTTGACATTGGCGCGGCTGATGATCCGTCCGCCTGCCGAGGCCTGCACAGCGACATCGAACAACTGGCGGGGAATCAATTCTTTCAGTTTGGTGATCAGCCGCTGGCCTTTGTGGTACGCATCGCGCTCATGGACGATGGCCGCCAGCGCGTCGACCGGCTCGCCGTTGACGAGGATCTCCAGTTTCTGCAACTTGTCGGCGCGGTATTCGAGGAACTGATAATCGAGCGAGGCATAACCTTTGGTGCGCGACTTCAAGTCATCGAAGAAGTCCACGATGATCTCGGAGAGCGGGATTTCGTAATCGAGTTGGACACGGTGCGGGGCGGGATATTCCTGTTTCTTGAAGATGCCGCGCCGCTTCGTCACCAGGTCCATGATCGGGCCGTAGTAGTCGGTGGGGGTGATGATTTCGATGGTCATCCAGGGCTCGCGGACTTCGGCGATCAGCCCCTCGTTGGGGAGGTTGGCGGGAGAGTCAACTGTCAGCACGGTCCCATCGTGTTGGACAACTTCATATTCCACCGACGGGGCAGTGAAGAGCACATCCAGGTTGTATTCGCGTTCGATGCGCTCCTGAATGATCTCCATGTGGAAGAGACCCAGGAAACCCGCTCGGAAACCGAAGCCCAGCGCCTGCGAGGTCTCGGGCTGGAAGGTGAGGGAGGCGTCGTTGAGTTGCAACTTCTCCAGCGACTCGCGCAGGTCGGCGTGGTCGTCCGCGTCGACCGGATAAATACCAGCGAAGACCATCGGCTTGGGGGTGCGGTAACCCGGTAACGGGTCCGCGGCGGGAGCGGAGGCGCGCGTGATCGTGTCGCCCACGCGGCACTCGTGGACGGTCTTGAATCCCGTCGCGATGTAGCCTACTTCCCCGGAGCCTAACGCCTGCACGGGCTTCATGCCCGGCGCGAAGATCCCGATTTCAACGGGCTTCATGTCCGCACCGGTGGCGAAGAGATGAAGCACATCGGCGGCTTTGAACGAACCCTCGAAGACGCGGATATAGGCGATCACGCCCTTGTACGAGTCGTAGTGCGAATCGAAGACCAGCGCGCGCAGGGGCGCCTCGTCCGCATCCTTCGGCGGCGGGACGCGCCTGACAATGGCCTCGAGGATCTGCTCGACGTTGAGTCCCTCTTTCGCGGAGACCCGCAGGACCGATTCAGGCGGGACCCCAAGCAGGGAGCCTGCATCCTCCGCCACTTCGTCGGGACGCGCCGAGGGCAGGTCAATTTTGTTGATGACGGGGATGATGGCCAGGTCGGCGTCGAGCGCCTGATAAAGATTCGCCAGCGTCTGCGCTTCGATACCCTGCGTCGCGTCCACGACAAGCACCGCGCCCTCGCATGCCTTGAGCGCCCGCGAGACCTCGTAGCCGAAGTCCACATGGCCGGGCGTATCGATCAGGTTGAGTTCGTATTTTTGGCCGTCGGCAGCGCTGTAATACATGCGGACAGCCGATGCCTTGATGGTGACGCCCTTCTCGCGTTCGAGGTCCATCGAGTCGAGCACCTGCGCGGTCATGTCGCGTTCCGAGATGGCGCCTGTCAGTTGTAACAGTCGGTCGGCGAGTGTGGATTTGCCATGGTCAACATGGGCGATGATGCAGAAGTTACGGATGTGGTCGGTCATAGGATTTGCGGGCGGGAGTATAACGCATTTTGTGACTCGGGTCTTAAGTCTCAAGAGTTTGACGATTGCATGTCAGGGAACGGCCAGAGCGTTTTTAATTTGCGATTGCGCCATTTCAAAGAAATCGGGAAGTCGGTCGCGTTCATTGAGCGGCACAAAGGGGCGCAGGTCCAGCACAAAATCTTTCCTGGAAAAAGACGCGGCCCGTTTAAGAATGTCTGCACTGACAAAGTTGGAAATTTTGTAAAAGGCAAGTTTCTTTTTCACCATCTCCTGATTCACCTGCGCGCCCCTGGAGAGGAGATACCACAGATCATATAGGTCGCGTCCTTTTTTGCGCGTCATCAGCGCGCGGATTTTCTCCGCGAGGATTTCATCCTGCGACAGGTGATGAACGTACGATGTAAAAATCACAGGATATGCAGTTTGAATCACGGTACGATCATCCGAAAAGACTTTTTCGCGGAAGGAGAAATCGAGGGAAATATAGGCTTTGTAAGGAAGGATATCTTCTGCCGACAAAAGGAATTGCCTGCCCGAAATGCTTTTTTTCTCCTTCCAGGTGACGCCTTCTTCATCGTTCATGCGTTTGAGAACGGAGACGATATACGCGTTAAATTCGTTCATGGTGGATGTGACGAAAAAGTCAAGGTCTTCGGAAAAGCGCGGCGCTTGAAAAATGAGATGGATCGCCGTACCACCCTTGAAAAATATTTTTTGGCTGGGAGTCTTTTGATACAATTTCTGCAGAAAGACCAACTGTAAATACTCGCGGAAGATGACGGTCTCGTTGATTTTCGCCTTCTTCGCCAGCAGGGTGACCTGTTCATGGGTAATCATAAGATGTCGGTCCCTTTCATCGGCGGAAATTTTTTCATATACTTCTTGAAGCGAGCCTCGTCCAGTTTGGATATGTCCAACTCGTCAACGTGGACCATGGCAAGGCCTTTGGAAGTCAAATACAGCAAATCGAGCAGCGCTTTTTCGGGCTGGGCAATGAGAAATCCCTTCTCATAATCGTAGCCCCAAAAGAGCGGCTTCTTGATGCGGACATAGCGGAACGTTTTTTCATCCACTGTTTTGGTGACGGGCTTTCGCGGCGTCATGCTGGCAATTTCGTAGGGGAACTGTGACAGAACGCCGTGAAAATTCAGCGCCGCCTCCAGCGATACATAAGACGGTTCATAGAGAAAATTGGCGATGTGGAAATCGTGTACGTGCCCGCCCACCAGTAGATATTTATCCCGCTCGAGTTTTTGCAAGACCTTCCGGCTTGTCAGGCGGTTGAGTATGGAAAAGAAGGTTGCCTGCGGGATGGCCTCTGCCATATCGCGAAGTGTCTTTGTGGTGAACAACTCCAGCCTGGATTGGTAGATTTTTTTGACTATATCCGCAAAGCAAGACGTTTCCATATACTCTCGATTCTACATAGTTTACAGAAACGCGTCAACAGGGCTTTTGCCGAGTTTCCCATCACCTCCCAATTAGGACGTTTATCCCTTCCCCAACCGCCCTCCAGCCCATACAATCAGCCCCATGCCGCACGAACGAGACCGAAAGAGCCTGATCGCCGTCAACCTTGGCCTGGGGATCAACATTCTCCTCTCCGCTGTGAAAACCACCTTCGGCGTGCTGGGTCATAGCCCCGCCCTTCTGGCGGAGGGGATCAACTCCACCTCGGATGTGGCCTGCTACATCGTGGCGAGCATCTTCGTCCGTATGGCGAACAAGCCTGCCGACACCGAGCATCCCTACGGACACCGTCAACTTGAGAGCATCGCTTCCTTGACTGTGGGCGCGTTCGTGGTGGCGACGGCGGTCGCGGTCTTCTGGGACGCGGTGGACAAGATTTGGAATCTGGTGGATGGCGAGGCCGCGTCGCTCGGTTCCCACCCCTTCGCTTTGTGGGTCGCGCTCACCACCGTCGGCATCAAGATTCTCCTCTTCTTCTACGTCCGCAAACTGGGACGCGAAACTCATAACCCCGTGGTGGACGCGCTCGCCTATGACCATCGCAATGACATCTTCTCCGCGGCCGCGGCCTCCATCGGCATCTTCTTCGGTCAGCGCGGACTCCCATGGCTGGACCCGCTGGCGGGCGCGTTCGTGGCGCTTTTGATCCTCCGCACGGGCGTCTACATTCTGCGCGAATCCTCCGTCGAACTCATGGACGCAGTCCCCAGCCGCGAAATTGCCGAGCAGGTGACGGAACATCTGCGCAGCGTGGACGGCGTCATCCAGGTCGAGGAAATCCAGGCGCACCGCTTCGGACCTCACATCGTCATCAACCTGACCATCGGCATTGACGGCTTCCTGACGGTCACCGCAGGCGACGCGATCGCCACACACGTGGAGAAATTGATTTGCGAGTCGCTTCCAAACGTTTTGCGCGTCCACGTCCACTACCACCCTGCGGACAAGGCGCACGCCGGCATGACGATTGATGAAATTCTCGAAGAGGGACGAAAGCATCTTTCCCCCTGCCAGCCTGAATATTACGATTAGAGTCTATCCGAAAATTGTGGAGCGCAGACTTGAGTCTGCCTGGGGTAAGCGGACTGGAAGTCCGCGATCCGATA
>DYKX01000086.1:0-4673 GCA_020722375.1 Anaerolinea thermophila | reverse complement strand
TGCGCAGACTTGAGTCTGCCTGGGGTAAGCGGACTGGAAGTCCGCGATCCGATATGCGCAGACTTGAGTCTGCCTGGGGTAAGCGGACTGGAAGTCCGCGATCCGATATTCGGATCGCGGATTAGCCGAGCACTGTGTTCACCAGTGCGGACACATCCGCGCTGGATTCGTTTAATCCCAGCCACGCCAAAAATTCCACATTCCCCTTCGGTCCCAGCAACGGACTGCGAATTAACCCGCGCACACTCCATCCGTCCGACTGGGCGAAGGTCAACACATCCACCAAAACCTGCTTGTGGACGGCAGGGTCGCGGATCACGCCCTCGCCGCGCGCCACGTCTTTTTTGCCCGCCTCGAATTGGGGTTTGATCAATGCAATCACGCCCCCCTCGCCCCTTCGGGGCGCTCCTCCCATTTTCTCCGAAAAGGGGAGGAGATGGAGGGGGGTAAACCACGTCTTCACCACAGGCAACAACGTCTTCAACGAAATGAACGACGCGTCAATCGTCACCAGGTCAATTTTCTCTGGAAGCGACTCCACAAAGCGCGCGTTCGCCTCCTCCATCACCACCACGCGGGGATCGTTGCGGATCTTCCAGTGGAGAATCCCCTTGCCCACGTCGATCGCGAAGACTTTGGCCGCGCCGCGCTGGAGCAGACAGTCGGTGAAGCCGCCCGTCGAAGCGCCCACGTCCGCACAGACGAGGCCGCGCACGTCAAGCGCGAACGCTTCGAGCGCCGCGTCCAGTTTCTCGCCGCCGCGTGAGACGAAGCGCGGACCCGCGTCCACTGTCAGCGTGGAGTCGGTCGAGACCGACGCGCCCGCCTTGAGCGCGGTCTGACCGTCGACGCGCACCTGTCCCGCCATGATGAGGGCCTGGGCCTTCGTCCGCGATTCGGCCAGTCCGCGTTCGGTCAGAAGAATGTCGAGTCTGGTTTTGGGCATGGGGCAAGTATACACGGAGACAGGTACGCACGTACACAGGTACACAGGTAAACAGGTATACACGTACACAGGTACACAGGTACACACGTACACAGGTACACAGGTACACACGTACACACGTACACAGGTAAACAGGTATACACGGAACACAACACACTTCCACTAACTCACATCTCCCATCTCGCATCTGCATCTGACATTCATCCTTCATCTTTCATCTTTCATCCTTTATAATCCCTCCCATGTTTATTGCCCTGTTCAAAACCATGCGCCCGCGCCAATGGACGAAGAACGGCTTTGTGTTTTTTGCGCTGGTCTTCGACAAGCAATTATGCGACCCCGTCCCGCTCGCGCGGACGGTTGCGGGATTCTTCCTGTTCTGCTTCATCTCCAGCGCGGTCTATATCTTCAACGATCTGGCCGACATCGAAGCCGACCGACAGCATCCCGAAAAGAAAAACCGCCCGCTTCCATCGGGGCAACTCTCGCAGGGCGCGGCATGGACGGCGGGCATTTTGCTGGTTGCGCTTACGCTTCCGCTGGGTTGGATTCTCTCTCCAGCCTTCGCGGGTGTATTGGCGATTTATTTTCTCCTCAATCTGGCCTACTCGCGCTGGCTCAAGCATGTTCCCATCGTTGACGTGCTCATCCTCGCGGCGGGATTCGTCCTGCGCGTTCACGCGGGGACGACCCTCATCGAAGTGGAGCGTTTCTCGCCCTGGCTCTACGTGGTTACCACGCTCGGCGCGCTTTACCTCGGCTTTGGCAAACGCCGCGCCGAACTTGGCCTGCTGGCGCACGGCGCGGGTTCGCATCGCAAAGTGCTCGAAGGTTATACCCTCCCGCTCCTCGACCAGTACATCACCATTGTCTCGGCGGCCACCATCCTCGCTTATTCCCTCTACACCTTCTCTGCGCCCAACCTGCCCGAAAACCACACCATGATGCTGACCATCCCGTTCATGGCCTACATCATCTTCCGCTATCTCTATATTATCCAAGTCTCGCACGACGCGGGCGCGCCCGAAGAAGTTCTGCTCACCGACCGCCCGATGCAGATTGCCATCGTTTTGTTTGGGTTGGCGATTGTGGCGATCTTCTATTTGTCGTAGGACAAATTGCTAATTTGTCCCCTCGCAAATTGGCAATTTGCGCTACTATGACCCACGCTTTCGCCCCTGGCAAGATCATCCTCTTTGGCGAACATGCCGTTGTGTATGGACGCCCCGCGCTGGCTGTCCCCGTCACGCAAATCCATGCGGATGTGGAAGTGACCGCCTCGCGCGACGCCCAGACCTGGATCCATGCCCCAGACGTTAACCTGCACGCCGAACTAAATACGCTTCCCTCCGACCATCCAATTGCCTCTGTTCTTCATAATTTTTTCTTTGCTTTCGGCATTTCTCCCATCCCCTCCCTCGATATTTCCATCACCTCGACGATTCCCGTCGCCTCTGGACTCGGTTCAGGCGCGGCAGTGACGGTTGCCCTCTTCCG
Organism: Anaerolinea thermophila; assembly: GCA_020722375.1. Classification (GTDB taxonomy): domain Bacteria; phylum Chloroflexota; class Anaerolineae; order Anaerolineales; family Villigracilaceae; genus Denitrolinea. Next base: position 2,230 of record DYKX01000086.1, on the reverse strand, counting down.
CGCTCTTTCCTCTTTCTTCTTTCTTGATCTAACAAACGAACAGATCAACCAACAAGCCTACGAGATCGAAAAACTCCATCACGGCACACCGTCGGGCATCGACAACACCGTCGTGACTTACGCAAGACCCGTCTACTTCATCAAAGGTCAGCCAATCGAGACTTTCAAGGTCGGCGCTCCCTTCACCCTCGTCATCGCGGACACGGGTATCTCTGCCCCGACGAAGGAAGCCGTGGGCGATGTCCGCATGTTGTGGGAGGCGGATAAGGCCAAATGGGAGAAAGTTTTCGATGAGATTGGGGAGATTGTCCGAAAAGCAAAAGAGATCATAGAGAATGGAGAATGGAAGTCGCTGGGCGCGCTGATGGATGCCAACCATTCGCTCCTTCAGCAACTGACCGTCTCCTCGCCAGAGTTGGATTCACTGGTCGAGTCCGCTCGAAGGTCGGGGGCGAGCGGGGCGAAATTATCAGGCGGCGGACGCGGCGGCAACATGATCGCCCTCGTCGAAAAAGAGAGAGCCGCGCAGGTCTCGGAAGCCCTCCTGTCCGCGGGTGCAAAACGGACGATCATCACGGAAGTTGCTTAACGCGGCCCCAGCCAAATTTCAAAAAGAGACCACAGATAAAAATGATGAAAGCGATAAAGTCTTGAAATTATCATCCTTTCCATCTCTTTCATCTGTGGTAAATTACCTGTAGGAGCCTTCCCATGCCTTACGATCTCGAACTTGTTGCCTTCCTGAAAGCCTACCCCACCTACCCCAGCACGCACGCGCTCGATCACCTGCGTCTGAGTGAGTATGCCCGTCTTGATTTAAACGGGCAGGTTTACCTCGATTACACGGGCGGCGGCCTCTACGCCGAGTCACAGATTTTGCGTCATCACCGCCTGCTCAGCGAGCACGTCTTCGGTAACCCGCATTCCACTAACCCCGCCTCGCTGGCCTCCACCGAACTCGTGGAACACGCCCGCGAATACATCCTGCGCTTCTTCCGCGCCGACCCCGAAGAATACGTGGCGATCTTCACGGCCAACGCCAGCGGCGCGCTCAAGATCGTGGGCGAGTCCTATCCCTTCGACGCCAACGCGCGCTACCTGTTGACCTTCGACAACCACAACTCCGTCAATGGGATTCGCGAATTCGCGCATGCCCGCGGCGCCGAGGTGACGTACATCCCCGTGGCCCTGCCCGACATGCGTGTGGACGCTTCGCAACTGGACCGTGAACTGGCGCGGACCCAAAAAGGCGGGCACAACCTTTTCGCGTTCCCTGCCCAATCCAACTTCTCGGGCGTCCAGCATCCCCTCGAGTGGATCGAGGCCGCGCACGCCCGCGGCTGGGACGTGATCCTCGACGCCGCCGCGTTTGTCCCGACCAACCCGCTCGACCTGTCGGCAGTCAAACCCGATTTCGTGCCGATTTCCTTTTACAAGATGTTCGGTTACCCGACGGGCATCGGCGCGTTGATCGCGCGCAAGGAAGCCCTCCGCAAACTGCGCCGTCCCTGGTTCGCGGGTGGGACGATCACCGTCGTCTCGGTGCAGGGAGACAAGTTCTACCTCGCCGATGGTCCCGCCGCTTTCGAGGATGGCACGCTCGATTATCTCAACATCCCTGCCGTGGAGATCGGCCTCAAGCACCTCGAATCCATCGGCTACGAGTTGATCCACGAGCGCGTCAGTTTGTTGACGGGCTGGCTGCTGTCCAATCTCGCCGAGATGAAGCACTCCACGGGCGCGCCCCTCGTCCGCATTTACGGACCCACCGTCACCGAGGGGAGAGGCGGCGCGGTCACCGTCAATTTCTTCGATAAGGACGGCAATCCCATTGACCATCGCTTCATCGAGAGCGAGGCCAACAAGGTCGGCATCTCCCTGCGGACGGGGTGTTTCTGCAACCCTGGGGCGGGGGAGGTAGCGCTGGGAATTTCGCGCGTGGAACTGGACGTGTGTTTCAGCCAGCCAGGCCACGAACAGCGCCTGACCGTGGACGACTTCCGCCTGTGCTTTGACGGCAAATCCAGCGGCGCGGTGAGAATCTCGGTGGGCATGGTGAGCAACTTTCGCGACGTGCAGTCCATGATTGAGTTTGCGAGAGGGTTATTGAGTTGAACTGCTAGTTATGTGCATGCTATAATTTCGAAAAATGAGAGATCACAGAGAGTAATATGGCCGCTCAAAGTTCAAAAACAATTGTGCAAAGTTATCCTCGTATTCAAGATGAATA
>DYKX01000253.1 GCA_020722375.1 Anaerolinea thermophila | reverse complement strand
CTCAGCCAGCCGACGGTCAGCAAACACATCCAGAATCTCGAAGCCGAACTGAACGTGAAATTGTTCGACCGCGAAGGCGCGCAACTGCGCATCACCAACGCCGGCATGACCCTGCTCCCGTGGGCGCGCAAACACGGTCTCCTCTTTCTGGTGGATGCTCTACTGCCTATGACTGGTGCATTATCGTTTTGAACAGCGCCTGACGATCCACCAGCCCGATGGCTTTGCCGTGCGCATCCACGACCACCATCCACTTGCGTTTTTGGGCAAGCAGCAGGTGAGTCGCTTCGGTCAAGGACATATCCGGGGATGCGCTCAGGACCTGGCGGGACATGATTTGGGAGGCTGTAATTTTTTCATCGGGGATAGTTTTTCCGCCGCGCAGGGCTTGGATGACGCCTCTTTGCGACGCCGGCTGGGCGCTTGTGACCGCATCCGCGTCGCTGATCAAGCCCAGCGGGTGACCTGCCTCATTGACCACGATCAAGCGGCGCGTTCCCGCTTCGAGAAAGCGGGCGATTACTTCGGCTAATGGAGCATCCTCCGCGACGGTGGGAACCTCTGGAATGAGGACATCGCCCAGGGTGCGTGCCGCGCCTGTGGGGGCCTTGGCGGCGCGCTTCTTCGCCTCCTTTGTGACGACCTGCTTCAATACATCCACGCGTGATAACACGCCGACCAGTTTCCCCTTTTCGTCGAGGACGGGCAGGCGTTTGATGCCATGCTCCGCCATACGCGCCGCGGCGACACCCAATGGCTCGTTCTCGTAAACGGTAATCGCGGGCGAAGTCATGACATCCGCCACTTTTAGCGGACTTTCCTGCAAGGCGGTAAATTCCGCCTGCAACATGGATCGCTCCAATCGTTCAGCGATGGACAAACGTTGTTCCAGCCCTGCCCGTTCGAGCAAATCCTCGTCAGTCAGAATCCCCACCACTTCCCCGTTCTGGTTCAGCACCGGCAGCGCCTTGAGCAGGTGTTTGAGCATCGTCTCCCAGGCTTCCGCCACCGACATGGTATCGGTCAATGCGATGACCTTACGTGTCATAACCTCCGCGACGTGTTTATCGGCGGGCAGCGGATTGAGATAGCGATGGGTGTACTTAACCACCTCCACGTCGTCGAGAGTGATTAGGCCTTCTCCCACCATCGGGGCGATGATCTTGAGGACGGCATTGATCTTTTCCTTCGTGTCCACTACTTGAATGATGATGGGCAGGTCCATCGAGAGCGTCAGGATGTTGGCGGTGTGGATGACAGAATGCGCCCCAAAGCCGGAGAGTCCGCGCGTGACGGTCGCGCCAGCCATCCCCTGAGTCCGAAGCGTTTCCAGCAGGGCGGCGTGTAATGCCTTGCCGCGCCACTTGTCGCTCTCTCCAATATAAATCGTCAAGCGTTTGACTTTCTTGCCGGTGAGTTGTTTGGGTGACATCTATCGTCTCCGTTATGCGAGGCGCGGGGTGCGTTCGCGAATGTATCCGTCGGCATAAGAGAACGCCGCGTAGGCTCAGACTGCCCTCGCCAGAATGATGCCGAGAAAAACTGCCAGTCCGCCCAGGAAGGCGCTCCCAAATAAATTGAGCAATCCGGGCATCCATTGATTATCCAGGATCAAGCTCATGCTCTCGAAAGTATACGACGAAAACGTCGTGTACGAACCCAGAAAGCCGACCGCGAAGAAGATGCGCCAACGCGGGTCGAGCAGCAGGCGGTCAACGGCGAGAGTCATGAAGAATCCCAGAATGAAACTGCCCGTGAGATTGATGATGAGGTTGCCGTATGGGAATGAAGTCCCCAATCGTCCTGCTGCCCAGACGCCAATCCAATACCTCAGGTTGGCTCCCAGGATGGCGCCGAGCGAG
>DYKX01000085.1 GCA_020722375.1 Anaerolinea thermophila | reverse complement strand
CGACGGATGTGCTGACCTATTTACAGGAACGGGACATCCTGCCCGGCCGCGAAGTAAGCATCGTGGAGGCCGCGCCTTTGCAGGGTCCGCTGACCCTGCGCGTGGACGGCAAGGACGTCGCGCTGGGCTTGTCCCTGGCTGAATTTGTCATCGTAAAACCAAAAGCGTAAAGGATTGTCATGTCTGCTCCCATTCAACTTCATTTGCTCCAGCCCGGTCAAAGGGCCACCATTACGCGCGTCAACGGCGCGAGCGCGCTCCGCAGGCGTTTCGTGGAAATGGGGATCGTCAAAGGCGAGACGATCCTGATCGAGCGCAACGCGCCGCTCGGGGATCCCGTGGAATATTTCATCAAGGGCTACCACCTCGCCTTGCGGAAGGAAGAAGCCGCACAGATCGAAGTCCTGCCCCACGGAGGCACACATGACTGACCTGACCATCGCACTGGCGGGCAATCCCAACGCGGGCAAAACCACCATCTTCAACGCGCTGACCGGCCTGCGCCAACACACGGGCAACTGGCCTGGCAAAACGGTCGAAAAGAAGGAAGGCGAGATCGAACACGGCAAATTGAAAATCAACATCGTGGATCTGCCTGGCACATACAGCCTCACCGCGTATTCGCCCGAGGAGATCATCGCCCGCGACTTCATCATCGAGGCGCGCCCCGACGTGGTCATCAACGTGGTGGACGCGACCAACCTCGAACGCAACCTGTACCTGACCGTTCAGATACTTGAACTGGATGTGCCAGTCGTCCTTGCGCTGAACATGACCGATGACCTGCAAAGGAACGGCGCGAAGATCAACGTTGAATCCCTTTCGCAACTGCTTGGAAACATTCCTGTCGTATCCACAACGGCGAACCAGGGCAAGGGCATTTCCGATTTGATTTCCAAAGCGATCCACGCGGCGGGAAGGAACTAAATGACCATCGCAACCTCCCCCTTCTTCCAACTCGATTACGGCGCTGAACTCGAACGCGAAATTACCAAACTCATCGAAGCGTTCGCAGCAAACCAATTCGACACAGGCCGCTACCCGCGGCGCTGGCTGGCGATCAAACTGCTCGAAGCCGACGCGGACATCCTCGGACGCGTGCAAAGCATGGACAATGGCGCGCAAGTCATCGCGCGCGCCGCGCAGGGAGCCGAGCGCATCAAATCCATCCTCGGCGACGATGTGGACCTGCTCACCGCCGACCACCGTTACGGCTACATCAACGGCATCGTGCGCCAGTCGCTTCAACGTCCGCTCATGGACCGTCTCACCCTCACCGACCGCATTGACAACATCGTCACGCATAAGTGGCTTGGCCTGCCCATTTTCTTCGCGGTCATGTACATCATCTTCCGACTCGTGATTGACGTTTCCTCTCCATTCTTGGATTGGACGGACGCGGTCATCAACGGCCCACTTGCGAACTGGCTCGCCTCTCTCCTGGACCTCGTGCGGGCTCCGCTATGGATTCATTCCCTCATCATTGACGGGATCGTCGCGGGCGTGGGCGGCGTGCTGGTCTTCGTGCCTGGCCTGCTCATCCTGTACTTCTTCCTCGCCCTGCTCGAAGACTCGGGCTACATGTCCCGCGCGGCGTTCGTGATGGACCGCTTCATGCGCGTCGTGGGCTTGCATGGCAAATCGTTCATTCCGATGATTCTCGGGTTCGGATGCGCCGTCCCCGCGGTGTACGCGACGCGCACCATCGCCAGCCGCCGCGACCGCGTCCTGACCGCGCTGCTCGTCCCGTTGATGTCGTGCTCGGCGCGCCTGCCTGTGTACGTTGTGTTTGGCCTGGCCTTCTTCGGCGCCCGCGCAGGGACGGTCATTTGGGCAATGTACGCGCTCGGAATTATCGTCGCGATGATCGCGGGCATGATCTTCACCCGCACCATCCTCAAACCCGATGTCTCGTCCGCCTTCGTGCTGGAACTGCCACCCTACCGCCAGCCCGCGTTGAAGAGCGTTTTGATCCACATGTGGGAGAACACACGCGAATTCGTCCGCAAAGCAGGCACGACCATCCTCGGTGCGTCGGTGGTCATGTGGCTTCTGCTCAACCTGCCCTGGGGCGTGACCGAACAGCGCAACTCGTATTTTGGCAAAGTCAGCGGCGCGATTGCCCCCGTCTTCGCCCCGCTCGGATTCGGCAACTGGGAAACGGGCGGCGCGTTGATAACAGGCTTCATAGCCAAAGAGATCGTTGTCAGCACGATGAGCCAAATCTACCTTGGCGGCGAGGAAGCCGAACCCATCCAACCGACCACGTTCGACGAAGACCTGCTCGGCATCGGAAGGGGCTTTGTGGACGCGACGGTCAACTCTGGCAAAATCCTGTTGAGCATCGTCCCTGGCGTGGATTTGGTGGATGAAGAGGCCGAAAGCGAGGATACCGCCCTGAGTCTCGCGTTGCGCGAAAAGTTCACGCCATTGAGCGCCCTGTCCATGCTGGTGTTTGTCCTGCTCTACGTCCCGTGCGTGGCGACATTGGGGGCGATCAAACACGAGTTCGGCACACCCTGGGCGGTGACATCCGCGGTCTACCAAACCGTCGTCGCATGGATCGCGGCCCTTCTCGTCTATCAGGTCGGGACACTGCTCGGGCTGGGATAAAGTGTCCATGCTGAATCAACTTCTGGCGTTGTTGGAAGCGAAGGAGAACGGCCTCAGTCTCGCGGAGATCAGCCGCGAAATGAAAGCCCAGCCGTCGGCAGTCTTATCCATGATCGGTTTGCTGGTACGGAAAGGGAAAATTCTGGAAGTCGGTCCAGATAACAAAATTTGTTCCACCTGCGGGCTGGAATCCAAGTGCAGTCTGCTCGCCGCCCGCGGGAAGAGGTACGTGATAGCTGGGCAATTTTCGCACGCGGAAGCCCACATGGAAAAGATCAACAAATTCGGCGACCCGTATCTGGCAAGGCAATCCATGGAAGGAGAAAAGGGCAAGGCCGCCGCAAGGAATTAAACAACAGCTTGGTCACGACGAAACATCCCCCACTGCTTCAATACAAAGTGACAGTCACCTGCGAGGTGACTGTCACTTCTATTTTCACGCGGTTAGGCAAGGTCGAAGCGGTCGAGGTTCATGACCTTGTTCCAGGCCGCCACGAAGTCACGCACGAATTTTTCCTTGTTGTCGTCCTGGGCATAGACCTCAGCCAGGGCGCGCAACTGCGAGTTGGAGCCGAAGACCAGGTCCACGCGTGTGCCGGTCCACTTGACTTCGCCCGTCTTGCGGTCATGGGCATTGAAGGTATCGGCGGCTTCGGAGGTGGGATGCCATTCCACGCCCATATCCGTCAGGTTGACGAAGAAGTCGTTGGTCAATTTGCCGACCTGTTTGGTGAACACGCCATGCTGTGAACCGCCGTAGTTCGCGCCAAGCACGCGCAAGCCGCCGACGAGCACGGTCATTTCAGGCGCGCTCAGGGTCAACAGTTGCGCCTTGTCCACCAGCATCTCCTCGGCGGAGACGGTGAAGGCCGTTTTCTGGTAATTGCGGAAGCCGTCCGCTTCGGGTTCGAGCACAGCGAACGATTCCACGTCGGTTTGAGCCTGCGAGGCATCGGCGCGGCCCGCGCTGAAGGGAACTTCCACCGCGAAACCAGCCGCCTTGGCCGCCGCTTCAACTGCCGCGCAGCCGCCCAACACGATCAGGTCAGCCAGCGAGACTTTCTTGCCATCCTTCTGGGCGCTGTTGAACTCTTTCTGGATGCGCTCCAGCGTCTTGAGCGCCTTCGCCAGTTGCGCGGGCTGGTTGACTTCCCAGTCCTTTTGAGGAGCCAGGCGGATGCGCGCGCCATTGGCGCCGCCGCGCTTGTCGGACCCGCGGAAGGTGGAGGCAGATGCCCAGGCGGCGGAAACCAGTTCGGAGATGGAAAGACCCGAGGCGAGAATCTCCTTCTTCAGCGTGGCGATGTCCTTCGCGCCGATCAACTTGTGATTGACCGCGGGAATCGGGTCCTGCCAGATCAAATCTTCCTTCGGGACTTCCGGCCCGAGGTAGCGGGATTTGGGACCCATATCACGATGAGTCAGTTTGAACCAGGCGCGGGCAAAGGCGTCGGCAAACTCGTCCGGGTTTGCCAGATAGCGTCGGGAAATTTTTTCGTAGATGGGATCGAACTTAAGCGACAGGTCGGCAGTGGTCATCATGGGACGATGTTTCTTCGTCGGGTCGTGCGCGTCAACCACCATGTCCTCCTCCTCGACATCTTTGGCGAGCCAGATATAAGCCCCTGCCGGGCTTTTAAGAAGTTCCCACTCGTATTTGAACAAAACCTTCAGGTAGCCCATGTCCCATTGGGTGGGATTCGGTTTCCAGGCGCCTTCAATTCCGCTCGAAATGGTATCGCCGCCTTTGCCGCTCTTATACCTGCTCTTCCAGCCCAAGCCTTGTTCTTCGATGGGCGCGCCTTCGGGTTCCGGTCCCACCAACTTCGGGTCTCCTGCGCCATGCGCCTTGCCGAAGGTGTGTCCACCCGCAATCAGCGCGACAGTTTCTTCATCGTTCATCGCCATGCGGGCAAAAGTCTGGCGGACATCATGCGCGGAAGCGGCAGGGATTGGCTCTCCGTTCGGACCTTCCGGGTTGACATAGATCAAGCCCATCTGCACGGCCGCCAGCGGATTCTCCAAATCGCGTTCGCCGCTGTAACGTTTGTCGCCCAGCCAGGTGTCTTCGTTGCCCCAATAGGTATCTTCCTCAGGCTGCCAGATGTCGGCGCGTCCCCCGCCAAAGCCGAAGGTCTTGAAACCCATCGATTCCAGCGCCACATTGCCAGCCAGGATGATCAAGTCGGCCCAGGAGAGTTTGTTGCCATATTTCTTTTTGATGGGCCAGAGCAGGCGGCGCGCCTTGTCGAGATTGACGTTGTCGGGCCAACTGTTGACCGGCGCAAAACGCTGGTTGCCTCTTCCGCCGCCGCCGCGTCCATCTGCGGTGCGGTACGTCCCCGCGCTGTGCCATGCCATGCGGATCATCAAGCCGCCGTAGTGACCCCAGTCCGCAGGCCACCACTCCTGCGAGTTGGTCATCAGTTTGGTCAGGTCTTTCTTGACCGCGGCCAGGTCGAGCTTCTTGAATTCTTTGGCATAATCGAAATCGGGATCCATCGGGTTGGACGCTGGCGCGTGCTGGTGCAGGATGTTCAGGTTAAGTTGATTCGGCCACCAATCGCGGTTGGATGTGCCTCGGCTGGCGGAGGTCATGCCAACGTGGGCAACAGGGCATTTGCTTTCTTCACTCATTGTTTTCTCCTTTTATCATTCGGTGAACGTTTTAAGATTCATCTTGGATGAATTCATTGTATGATTTTCTTGTATAGATGTAAAATATCAATTACCTATATTGTTCATAGGTAAAAACTATATACTTTCCGCCCGCATGGGCGGGGCCACCCCGCCCCTGCAAGATCAAACAGAAGAGAACCAAAATGGAAATTCACCAACTGACCTACTTTGTCGCCGTCGCCGAAACGGGAAGTTTCAGCCGCGCCGCCGAACGATGCAACATCGCCCAACCCTCGCTCAGCCAGCAGATTCAAAAACTGGAACAGGAACTGGGCGAGCCGCTCTTCGACCGCCTGACCCGCCGCGTCGTTCTGACCGACGCGGGGCGCGCGTTACTCCCGCGCGCTACCAGCATCCTCGCCGAATTGCAGGGCATCAAACACGCGATGAAACAGGAGGCAGACGTCAGCCACGGCACGTTGAACGTCGGCTTCATCCCCACCATCGCGCCCTTCGTGTTGCCGAAAGTCATCAAACGCTTCAGCCACGACTTTCCCCTCGCCCGCCTGTCCGTCCACGAAGACTTAACTGAAGCCCTTGTCCGTGACCTCGTGGATGGAAAACTGGATGTCGGCATCACCAGCATGCCGATCCACAACAGACTGATCCGCACCCAGGAATTGTTGAGTGAACCATTGCTGGTCGCTTCCTCCAAATCGAACGACATCATCACACGCGCTGACATCCGCGTAAAAGAATTGGACGACTATCCCTTCATCGCGTTGAACGAAATGCACTGCCTCGGCGAACAGGTGCAATCCTTTTGTTACCAGCAACATCTCGAGATGCAGATCGTTTGCAACACATCCCAATTGACCACCGTGCAAAATTGTGTCGCCACAGGTTTGGGAGTTTCCCTTGTCCCCAGGGCCCTGGCGTTGAGCGACAAGTCGAAGCAAATCAACTACCGTGAGTTGAGTGACGCCGCGCCGCAAAGAAAAATTGCCGCCGCAACCCACGTCGAACGGACCCAGTCCTTCCTTGCCAAAAAGTTCATCGAGATCGTGCGCGAGGAATATCCTTCGTAATGGAGTTGGAATCCAGAAGTTCTACTTCTGGGAATCCGCAAGTAGAACTTGCGGATTCCATTTAAGAAAAAGCAATCCCCGCCTTCCAGCGGGGACTGCCAAATCGCATTCCTACTTTTCCATCGAAGGCTTCCAAACCTTCCACACATTCCCCACCAGGTCGGGACCTGGCTTGAGCGTCAACCCGCCCGGTTCCCAGCCCGCAGGCATGGCTTCCGCGCCCTTGCTGGCGCGTACGTGCTGGAACGCCTGGATCTGGCGGATGGTCTCGCCCAGTTTGCGACCGACGGGCGGGGTCATCACTTCCATGGCCTGGATTACGCCGTCGGGGTCAATGATGAAGCGTCCGCGCAACTCGATGCCCTGGGTCTCGTCCCAGACGCCATAGGCGCGGCCGAGATTCCCAGCCTGGTCCGAGGCCATGTGGAAGGGGACGCCGCCCTCCACCATCTTGGTCAATTCATGATCGTTCCACATCTTGTGGACGAAGTGGCTGTCCACGCTTACAGAGATGACTTCCACCCCTAACTTCTGCAATTCGGGATATTTGGCAGCGACCGCTGACACTTCGGTCGCTCAGACAAAGGTGAAGTCACCGGGATAGAAGCAGAGCAGGACCCACTTTCCCAGGTAATCGGACAGTTTGACACTCTTGAACGCGCCCTGATAATAGGCAGGGGCTTCGAAATCAGGGGCTTTTTGCCCAACACGAGCAATCATAGTCATCTCCTTTTTTTCGGGGGATTCGGCGGCCGCGGGAGCGGACGGTTTTTCGCCCATCACCGCGCCGGTGATACGTGCGCATCCTTTCGGTTGTTCGGCCATGGAACCTCCTTTCACAGGTTTCGAGTGCGCGCTTAAATTATAACCCCGCCATAAATTTATGACGGGGCAATTTTCATTTCCATTCACGACCGCCTGCCAAAAAAGATTTTCCGCCCATCGGCTTTTTGCCGGGCGGCTGGACCTCCTCTAAAAACAACGCCCCGTTGGATGTCATGACGACAGGCAGATTCCCCGCCACGAGACGCGTTCCAGGCGACTGGGCCGCGTACGTGAGGACAACATCGGCTCGGGCCTTCAGGACTTTGAGCGGTTGACCGTTATACTCGAACCACGCGCCCGGCCAGGGATTCATGGCGCGGACGCGTCGTTCCAACTCCTGTGCGGGACGCGTGAAATCGAGGCGGCCATCTTCCTTTTTGAGCATCGGCGCGTGGGTGACGCCTTCCGCAGGTTGCGGAGTCGGCGTCAGTTTGCCCGCGAGATATTCGGGCAGGGTTTCGAGGAGCAGGTCCGCGCCGAGGGTGGATAACGCGTCGAAGGCCGCGCCCGCTGTCAGGTCAGGAGTGATGCGGAGGGATCGTTGCGCGAGCATCGGACCTGTGTCGAGTCCCACGTCCATTTTCATGATGGTGACACCCGTCTCCTCGTCACCTGCCAGGATCGCGGCATTGATCGGCGCGGCGCCGCGCCAGCGTGGAAGAAGCGAGGCGTGGACGTTGATACATCCGAAGCGCGGCAGGTCGAGCACATCGGGTTTTAAGATTTGACCGAAGGCGGCGACGACAATCAGGTCGGGATTCCAGCCGCGCAGTTGCTCCATCGCCTCGGGCTGACGAAGTTTTTCTGGCTGGATGAGAGGCAGTCCCAATTCGAGCGCGAGAGATTTGACAGGCGGCGCTTTCAGTTCGCGGCCGCGTCCCGAGGCGCGGTTGGGTTGCGTCACCACGCCGACAACTTGATACTGCGACGCGAGCGCGCGCAGAGACGGCAATGCAAAATCGGGTGAGCCCATAAAAACGATGCGATAAGACATGAGTCCTATTCTAGCATTTTTTATTGCAAGTGGACTGTTTTGGTGTAAAATAGGGGATATTAGCCAACCCAACCTAAGGAGAATGAAATGACCGAACAACCTGTCAATCCCGAACTCACCAGCGATGATAAACTGTGGGCCGCGTTGTCCTACGTCTTCGCCCCAATCGTTGGAATTATCGTTCTTTTGATGGAAGACAAGAAAGCCCGTCCGTACATCAAGTTCCACGGCGTGCAGTCCATTGTTGCCAGCGTCGCGTTTTGGATTGTCGCGACCATCATCACGGCCGTGACCGTTGGCATTGGCGGTATATGCGTGCCTCTGCTTTGGCTGGTGTTCCTGTACTGGGCATACCAGGCTTATCAGGGACAGGATGTAAAAATTCCCCTCGTTTCCGATTTCATCCGCAAACAGGGCTGGGCATAACCCAACCACGATTTTGAAAGAGCCTGCTGAAAATGCAGGCTCTTTTGATTCCGCAACCATTCTCCCAACAGGGCGTATACCATTTCAGAATAGGAGACCAAATGGAAACAAACACCCAAACCAAACCCAGCCTGATCATGGTCATTGCCCTCATGACTTTGGTCAACGGCATCTTCAACATCATCTGGGGTATCGGTATCATCGTGGGCACCGTGGGTCTCAGCCTGTTGTGCTTCCCCGTGCCGCTCTTCCCCATCATCCTGGGCGGATTTGAAATCGCCTACGCCATCAAACTGCTGGCCACCCCTCCGCAACCCGTCCAGCCTTCGCAGGCCATCGCCATCTGGGAGATCGTCGCCATTTTCGTCGGCAACGTCTTCTCGCTGATTGTCGGTATCCTGGCGCTCATCTTCTACAATGACGTGACCGTACGCGACTATTTCGCGCAGTTGAACGGGACCCAAACCCCGCCTCCGACTCCAGCCGCGCCGGTTCCCGCCCTCCCGGTGGAACCCACGCCCGAGCCGCCCGCGCCCGCCCCCGTCGAGCCTGAGACGCCCGAAGCGCCCAGGCGCCGTCCGCGCAAAGTGGCGTAAAAGCAAAAAGTCCCCGATTAGAGAACCCCGCTTTCTTCGTGAGACCTGGGTTCTTTTGCCCGAATCGTGACGTTTATCCCTTGACTTCAACCTCCCTGCAACTTAGAATCACGGCACAATTGAACGGGTTGCAGGGAAGAGATTCTCCGAAGACCTGACATGTCTCATCCGCGCCGTGACCAACTCAAATCTCGTCAAGGACGAAGGCGCGTGATGATCGAGAACCTGCGGAGACATGTCAGGTCTCAATGAGGACGCCGAAGGTGCAAATCTGGAACAGGCGAACCCAGATGAAACTCTCAGGCAAAAGGACCCTGCACTCGCATTTACTCTGGAAAGATCGTTTCGCCAGCAGTCGAACTGCTGGCGAACGACGCCGACGGTGTAAGTTTAGTCTCGTAGTCTGATAGTCACATAGTCGGGTAGTCCGACCACTCGACCAAGCGACCAAGCGACTAGCCGACCAAACGAATCTCTCAGGTCAAACTACAGAGGACGCGCGATATTAAAGTCGCGTGTCCTTTTTTGATTCGCCAAAACCTGATTCAGTACTGCGAAATTCATTTCGCCTCGCAAAAGCGCAAAATAAATTTTGCGGTACAACTTTCTCACAGGAGATAAAAAATGAACACCCCTGCCAATCTGAAGTACACCAAGTCCGATGAATGGTTCGATCCCACCACCGGCAAGATGGGACTGACCGACTACGCCCAGAATCAACTCTCCGACATCGTCTTCGTCGAGATCCTCGTCGAAGCGGGCGACGCGGTCGAGCCGGGCAAGGTCATCGCTTCCGTCGAGTCCGTCAAGGCCTCGGCTGAGACGTATGCCGCCGCCAAGGGCACCGTGTCCGCCGTCAACAGCGCACTGGTCGACAAGCCCGAAACACTGAACAGCGATCCTTACGGCGAGGGCTGGATAATCCAGATCGAAGGCGGCGACTTCGGCGATGCGATGGACGCAGCCGCGTACGATGCGTATTGCGCGGGGCGCACTCACTAGTAATTACCCCCGGAGTTCCCATGACCTACATTCCCATCACTCCCAAAGAGCGGGATGCGATGCTCGAAAAGATCGGCGTGAAAACCCTGGATGATCTGTTCAAAGACATCCCCGCCAGGCATCGCTTCCCCGAACTGGACCTGCCCCCCGCGTTGACCGAGATGGAAGCCGCGGTCGAACTGGCCGACATCGCCTCCAACAACGAAACCGTGCGCGGCGACCTGATCTCCTTCCTCGGCGCGGGCATGTACAACCACTACATCCCCTCCGTCATTGACCACATGCTGAGGCGCGGCGAGTTCTACACTGCCTACACCCCCTACCAGCCCGAAATCTCGCAAGGCACCCTGCAAGGCATCTTCGAGTACCAGTCGCTGATGTGCGCGCTGACCGGCATGGAGGTCTCGAACGCCTCGCATTACGACGGCGCGACCGCCGCAGCCGAAGCCGTCAACCTGGCCTACGCCCAATTCCGTGGCAAGCGGACGAAAGTGATCGTCTCCCCCTCCGTCCACCCGCAGTACCGCGCCGTCATCCGCACGTACACCCAGGGCATGGGCGTGGAAATTGCCGGGGAAGATTCAGTCATCAGTAATCAGTCATCAGTGACCAGTCTGGAGGCGCTGATTGACGAGAACACCGCCCTGGTCATCGTCCAATATCCCGATTTCTTCGGGCGCATCTACGATTACACCCAACTCATCGAAGCCGCGCACGCCAAAGGCGCGCTGGCCTGCGTGGTCGCCAACCCGACCGCCCTGGCGCTCCTCAAGACTCCTGGCGAAATGGGCGCGGACATCGTCGTCGGCGAAGCGCAACCGCTCGGCATCCCGATGTGGTACGGCGGCCCGTCGCTGGGATTCTTCACCACCCGCAAGCAATATGTCCACAAGATGGCCGGACGCCTGGTCGGCGAGACGGTGGACAATCGCGGCCAGCGCGCCTACGTCCTGACGCTGACCGCCCGCGAGCAGCACATCAAGCGCGAGCGGGCCACCTCCAACATCTGCTCCAATCAAGGTTTGCTCGCCCTCGGCGCGGCCATCTACATGTCCGTGCTCGGCAAGGCAGGCATGAGACAGGTGGCGAACCTGTGCTACCAAAAAGCGCATTACGCCGCCGAAACCCTCAGCAAAATTCCCGGCTACGGCCTGTGCTTCAGCGACCCGTTCTTCCACGAATTTTCACTGTGCTGTCCGAAACCCGTCGCGGAGATCAACGCGCACCTGCTCGACCACAACATCCTCGGCGGCTACGACCTGAGCCAGGATTACCCCGAACTGCAAAACCACATGCTCATCGCCGTCACCGAAATGAACACGAAAGAAGAAATTGACATGCTGGCCGAAGTCCTCGCGGAGGTGAGCCATGACTAGCGTTTCGACTACGGGACAGACGATCCCTGTCCCTCCGCTCAACGTGGCAAATGTGAAAGTGATCGAACCGACTATTTTCGACCTGTCCTCGCCCGGACGCACCGGCGTCACATTCCCGGACCCGGACGTGCCGCGCGCCGAACTGCCTGATTCCATGCTGAGAGCCGATCTGCCCCTGCCCGAGCTGGCCGAGGTGGACGTCGTCCGTCATTACACCCGCCTGAGCAAGTTCAACTACAGCGTGGACGACGGTTTCTATCCGCTCGGCTCTTGCACGATGAAATACAACCCGAAGATTGACGAGGATACCTGCCGACTGCCGGGCTTCCTGAACACGCATCCGCTCCAGCCAATTGAAACTGTGCAAGGCAACCTCGCCCTGATGTACACGCTTCAGGAATGGCTGAAGGAAATCAGCGGCTTCGCGGCCGTGACGCTCCAACCCGCGGCCGGCGCACACGGAGAATTTACGGGCGTGCTCATCATGCGCGCCTACCACAAGTCGCGTGGCGACGCGAAGCGCGTCAAGATGCTCATCCCCGATTCGGCGCACGGCACCAATCCCGCCTCCTCGGGCATGATCGGCCTGACCATCGTCACCATCCCGTCCGACGCGCGCGGCAACGTAGACCTCGACGCTCTCAAAGCCGAATGTGACGACACTGTGGTCGGCATGATGCTGACCAACCCGAACACGCTCGGCTTGTTCGACGAAAACATCGAGAAGATCATCGAACTCGTCCACGGCTGCGGCGGCCTGATGTATGGCGACGGCGCGAATTTGAACGCATTACTTGGCATCGTCCGCCCCGGCGACCTGGGCTTCGACGTGATGCACTTCAACCTGCACAAGACCTTCGCCGTTCCGCACGGAGGCGGAGGCCCGGGCTCGGGTCCCGTCGGTGTCGCCGCTCACCTGGCGGACTTCCTGCCCGAGCCGCTGGTCGGCATCGTCGAGGAAGAAAGCGACGAAC
>DYKX01000084.1 GCA_020722375.1 Anaerolinea thermophila | reverse complement strand
TGTCGAAACCCGGTCGAAGGGTTAGCGGATTCCATCCCAGCACTTTGGCGCGCTAGCGTATTTTTTAAAACATCGCCATCTGCTGTTCCAGCCCGTCAATCGGGTCGCTGTTGAGCTGCTCGGCCCAGGTATCCCGGTTGATGAGCGGCAATTCGGCCATGCGCCGCAGGTGACGGTATTTCACGAAGCGCCAGCCGCGCCCGGCCAATTCTTTCAGGGAGGGGTCGCGGCGCAGCTTGTAGTCCACCAGGCCGGCGCGGCCGCCGGGGAGCACCAGCCAGATCCTTTCGGGCGGGTAAAGCGACTGTCGCAGGGTGCGCCCGATGACTGCCGAAGCCAACAGGGCGTAAACGGCGGCGACCTTCCCGGTCTCCTGCCACAGCACCAGCGGGCGCGGCCTTTCCCGGACTTCGACCTGGTAGCCCAGCGAGGCGCCGGCCCGCTCCAGGATGGCGCGGACTTCGTCGAGGTCGCTGCGGCGGGCGGCGGCGAAGTCTTCGGGGCGCAATTTCCAGCGGCCCTCCGCCTCGGTCGCGTAGGAATCCAGCACGGCGCGCACCAGCCCCTCGGACGGGGTGATCAGTCCCGGCAGTTGGCGGTGGGTTTCGGCCAGCACCTCGTCGTAAGCGCATTCCGGGTTGCGCTGCAAATAGCGGACGACGGCCATCTCGACCCGGTCGGAGAGCGGATCGGACTCCACCGGCGGATTGGCCAGCCCCCACAGGCCGGCTTCGACGTTCTCGCTGCCTTCGTAGCGCCGGAATTGACCCCCGTCTCCCAGCACCTGGTGGATGACCGCCTGCACCGCCGGGAGCGAATCCGCCGGCTGGGGCTGAGGGGAAAGTCCTTTAACGGCGGCCAGGCCCACCAGTCCCGCGGCGTGAGCGTGGAGGTAAATGACCGGTTCGTCGCGCAAGGCCAAATAGTCCCGGATCGCCTCGCGGGCCGCGCCCACGTCCAAATTCCCATGCCCGGCCTCCTCGACCCGCTGCCAGGTGATCTGGGCCGGGTCGTGCTGGGTGCGCAGGGCCAGGCCGGTCAGGTCGAGACCGGCAAACTCACCCGCGATCAAGGCCGCCGAAAGGAACCCCGGCTCCGGCTCGGCCAGAGCGGCAAAGAAGGGCGTGGCGGGCGGCAGGGCGCTCAGGTGGCGCAGGGCCGCACCCAGGGCGTTGGCGTGCCACTGCCAGTCGTAGCGTTTGCGGCGCAGGGCGCTCTTGAACGGCGCGGCCGCCTCGTGGCCCCAGAGCCAGCCCGCCCAGAGCGCCGAAAGCGTCCAGAAGGCCTGGTTGGGGCGCGGCAGGGCGCAGGCGACGGTTTTGACCGGGATTTCATCGAGATGCGCGGCCAGCTCCCGCAGCGGACCCTCGAACAGGCAGATGCCGCCGCTCTCGGGTGGGAGTTCGGGCCAGAGCGTCACCGGGACCGGCGGCCTGGATTCGCTCCAGAGGCCGATCCCCTGCTCGAGGGCGATCCACAGGTTGTGCTCGCGGAACTGGGGCGGCGTGGTCAGTTGTTTGGGGCGCGGGCGCTCGGTAGGATGCGGCCAGAGCACGTTGCCCAGATCGAGGGCGTGGAGCAAGAGGGCGGTGAGGGCGCGGCGGCGTTCGGGAACGGCGTACAGCCCGTCGAGGCGGTTGACCAGGGTGGAGAGGGCGTAGATGGCGCGCGGCTGGTAGTGGTCGAGGGCCTGCTCGGCGTACTCCCGGTCGGGGTCGTCGAGCGGGGCCACGCGTTCGAGGGCGCGGGAACGGTGCAGGGAGGCGGTGGCCGTCAGGTGGGCGAGGCGGGCGAAATCTTTTTCGGTGGTCAGGAATTCCCCCGCCTGCCCACAATGCGGACACTGGTACACGCGGGCATAAGGCTGTTTTTCATCCCGTTTCCATAGAAAGGCCTGGGCCGGGATTTCCTTGTTGCATTGTGAGCAGTTGGTCAGGTAGAGCGATTGGACGTGGGCTTCGAGCCGTTCGTCCCCCTTGCGTGAGGCGGCCAGGTTGGCCAGGGCAGCGGTGAAGCTCTCCTCGCCCGGCGGGGAGGCGGCCATCTCGAGCAGGAAACGGCTGACCGGATTATTGGCCGCCACCAGGACGCGTTGACCGGCCCGGGCGGCCTCGACCGTCCATTGCGGCGCGGCCCCGAACGGGTCCAGCAGCCAGCTTCCGGGCGTGGCGGATGATTCCAGCCAGGCTGTCAGCACGCCCTCCGCCACCGGCGGCAGGAAACGGGCCAGCGGCTTGGGGGCGGGCGGCCTGCCGATCAAAAAAGGCACGGACGTGAAGAGGTCCATGCCTTTAGTATACGACGTAACGCGATGTTTCAACCAATGCAATGTTCAGTATCTGCCTGCGCCATCTTTCATTTGCGTTGAACAATTCGTACCAGTGTGTAAGTTATCCATTCTTTATCTACGAAAATTAGCTCATAATTCTGTCTCTGCAGTTCGACAGTAATATGTTCATTTATTTGCGAATCGATATTGTTGGGAAACATCAAATAATGAATCTCTGGATTGTCAATGTGTTGAAGAAAAGCTTGAAAATCGTCAAAACGAAAAGGAACCTGATTATCTTCTAAACCCGGTAAAAAACGAACAGGGTAATTGGTTAAAATTTTTGCTGTAGGCTCCTTTTCTAAAATTGCATACAATAACTCGTTTTTACTGGCACTAAATATGAGCTTTTGTTTTGTTATCTGTTGATGTTTTATTTCTGCACTCGGAAAAATTATGCTCGAAACTACCAACACAACTGTAATCAATCCGGGAATGATATACATTTTCAATTTTCGTATTCCCATCAACTCCAAGAGTTGAATGCTATGGTCAAAAAATGCCTTAATAGACAAAGCTGCCGTCAATCCAAAAACCGGGAGAAATACTGAAAGATTTCGAGTATCGTAGCTGGCTAAAAAAGACCAGATTAGCGGGTAAGGGATAATTATTGTGACAATCAGCCAACGATAGAGGGGAGGAAGAAAGAAAAACCCCACAATAATCACAGGGAACAGAATAAAGTACTTATCAAACATTCTGAATGCACTAATAACCTGGTCAATGATGTTGGTGCTATCATGTGTTTGAGCTGCTATTTGAGCTAAATCAGCCACTTCTGGGCGATCCAGGCCGAGAGAGAAAACAATAAGTTTATAAACATACCATGAGAAAGCCAAACTTATCGAAATCAATATGGCACTGGCTACGGGTTTAATAACGACGCGAAGCTCATGTGAAAACTTAGAACGTAAGATAATAAAGTAGAACATTACAGGATATATCAAGGTGATGTACATGCCAGCCTGTTTACTTACTCCTGCTCCACTAACAAACACGGCGCCTAAGAAAAATAACATATAGATTTCATGTCTATCATCAGTAAAGTCTTTTGCACGAATGATTGTATCGAGTCCCAAGAAAGCAAAAAAGGTAACTGCAACATCCACATATCCATTCGTAAGCCCGTCTCCCAGAAATTTTTTTAGGATGTATTGCATGAGAACAACTGCAAGGAAGAAACCAGCATTTTTCGTAGTTACTCCAAGATCGAACAGGAGCAAAAATAATCCCATGCTAAATAGAGGCATTAAGGCTTTTGCAAAGAATTGTACCGAATTATCTCCCATAAAAACATAAGACAATGACCAGTTTGTAGGAATAAGTTGAGGATAATTTCTACTATCGAGAGGAATTGCCCCAGAAGCCCATTCTACAGCCCAACGATTCCAAGAAACTACAGCATCCCAAGCGTCGAAAACAGTACCAAGGTTATAGTAAAAAAGCTTAACCAGCCACCATAAGCTGCCGAGGGATAAAATAATTGATACGACTAGAAGAATTTGAGCCGAAATTGACGTAATTGAACCAAATGAATTGTGACTCGGTATTGTCAGCAAATTCTTGCTTGATACAATAAAGTTGTTCCAACTAGAAATTAAATTATCAGTAATCGAAGTTTTTAATTGATCACGATAAAGCCAAAACAAGCCGAAAATTTCGAGCACAAATAATGATATTAAAAACCATTGATGGTACATGCCTATCGTTGTCAATAAAAAGACCACCACATAATTAACAACCAAGCTGAGCGCAAAAGCATATATGATCCTTTGAATTGTCGAACCCTTGAAATTGACCTGCTTTAGTATTAATGTTCCCGGTATATATGTGGATTGCAAAAAAGCCATGGCGCCGAGTAAAAACATTTTATCCTCTTTTAGCAAGAAAACTGGTTTTCGTAAATATGGCGAAAGAGCCTATTTATGGCGATTGTAGCCTTTCCATTCGTATTGCCGCGATTTGATTCGCCAGCAGTCCCAGAATAAAAAATATCAACCCTGTAACAATTGCCAGCATAGCACCCACACTAACCCCGCGACCAACTACAAAGAGAATAATAGTCCCCCAAACCAAGCCTACCGAAATACAGAATATGGCGAACGGCATGAAGATGCGCAGCGGAGCGAACATGAGTACAATGTTCAGGATTTCCAATACAGTTTCGAAGGCTGTATAAGTATTGATCGTGCTTTTCCCGACCTTGCGAGGTGTGACGGTGATGGGATGCTCCAGGACCAGGTTGCGCTGGTTGACGAATATGAGGGTGATCACGTCACTGAAAGCCATCGAATTGGGGCAAACAGAAATATACTTTTGAGCCAGATCAGTGCGGTAGAGCTTGAAGCCTGAGTTCAAATCCCGGATCGGCAGGGGCATCAACATGCGGGTGAAGAGGCGGATGATCCGTTTCCCGATTGTCCGGTACGGGTTGATGTCGCCGCTCTGGCCACGGTTTCCCACGACCATGTCCGCGTCTTGTTCGAGCGCAAAACCCAACAAGACGCTAATGTCTTCGAGGTTGTGTTGCCCGTCTGCATCAATGGTCACCAGGAAGGGGGTCGTCACAGCCCGGATGCCGGATTTGATTGCGCCGCCGTAGCCTTTGTTGACTTTATGGTGGATGATCTGGACGTTGGCGGAACCGGCGAACCCGGCGAGTATCTCCCTGGACCCGTCCCGTGAGCCGTCGTTGATGAAGATGACCTGCCACTGGTTCTGTTCACAAAGGCGAATGATCCTGGGGGCCACTTCAGGCAAGATCGGGGCTTCGTTATAGACCGGTACGATGATCGTTAGAATTCCTGTAGAATTTTTCAAGGTGTTTCCCTGCGTGTCAAATTTGGCTATAATCATCGGCACGATGACCGAAAACCTGCCAAGCATCTCAATTGTAACCCCATCCCTGAATCAGGAAAAGTTTATCGAGGCGACCATCCAATCGGTGCTGGAGCAAGGCTATCCTTCCCTGGAGTACATTGTTATGGACGGCGGCTCCACGGATGGCACCCTCGAAATCCTAAAAAAATACGATACGTCCATCAGGTGGTTCAGTGAAAAAGACAGCGGACAGACCAATGCCATCAATAAGGGACTGAAACTGGCAAGTGGGGCGATCCTCGCTTATTTGAATGCCGACGACATTCTGATGCCGGGTTCCCTGAGGCTTGTAGCCGAACAATTCTTATCCCATCCCGAAGCCGGTTGGATCACCGGGAGGAGCAGGATCATTGACGAACAGGGGAATGCGATCCGCAGCTCTATTTCGCTCTACAAAAACGCCTTGTTGTTAACGCGGAGTTACCGCCTGCTCCTGGTCACCAATTACATTTCCCAGCCTGCCACGTTCTGGCGGCGGACCCTGTTGGACCAATGCGGCCTCCTGGATGAGAGTTTCGATTATGTGATGGACTACGAATACTGGTTCAGGTTATGGAAATTGACGCCGCCGCATATCATCCATCGCGAACTGGCCGGGTTCAGGATCCAGAAAATGTCCAAAACGACGACCCTGGGGCATTTGGGGGATTATATCGAGGAGGAGAAACGCATCTTGAGGCAATATGCCCCCGCAGGCATCTGGAAAAAGCTCCATGATCTACACCGTTACGGGATGACCAAAGTCTATTCCTGGATCAACCGGGAATGAACCGGGAGCCTGCCGCCTGTGTTGCTGCCCTCGTGAAGATCTCCGCCGGGATTTTGCCGGTTTTCCTGTAAGGCGGCATCCGGTTTCCTTCAAGGATTTGCCGGAGATCCTTGAAGGAAATGACGACTTTCCAATAAGGAAATCGCATCTCCCCTATAAGGAAATCCGCCATTTTCCTACAAGGATTTCCCCTTCCGGGTGAATGATATAGGCCGCATCCCGGCGTTACCTGCCTGCCACGACTATTTCAACGCACTTCAAGCAGGATGAATCTCCCAATTTCATGGACCTCGAAGGATGCCGGGAAGGCCTCGAGCATCCTTTTTACCTGGTCGTATTCGGCGGCTTCGACCAGGATGAAATCAACGCCATATTTTTCGATCAACTTCAGCCGCTCTTCCGGGGGAAATTGCCTCGATACGATTGAGCGCCTGTCCCGCAATCTTTCAGCCCTTTCATCCGGGGTGAAGAAATAAGGATAGGAGGTATCCCCGGGGCGGTACGAGATCACTTTGGCTTTCCACGAAACCGCAGGGATAAAGTCATTCAATTCGTCGCTGCCGACCGCGATGCCCGGCTGCTCCAGGTGAGCATCCAGATATTCCCCGACCTGGGCCAGATCCCGGTATCTTTGCGTGGTCCGTTCGAGGCGGGTGAGGTTGGGCAATCCGTTGGCGCGCATGATCAATAAAATGACAATGATGGAACCCGCCCATATCGCCGACAACCCGATGTGGGCAAGGTCAACCCGGAACCCGCCCTTTGTTGACCAAACGATAATATCTTTGAGCCGTTTGCCCGAAAACCGGAAGTTGCCTGCCGTAAGGAGGACCCACGCGAAACTGAGACCGAACGGGTAGAGCCAGTTGGCGCGTTCCAGCATCCAGGCCGACAGGAAGTAACCCAACACCCACCCGGTCAGGGGAATCCCGGCGGAGGCGCTGAGCAGGAAACCCGCAAAGCTGTACTGGGCAAGCTCACTGTCCCTCAGGCGCTTGACAGCCAGGATCGCCGCCAGCGTCGGTATGACCAGCCATCCGAATTGCAGGACGGGAAGCGGAAGCGGGATGCGCTCCGCATAGGGAAGGTTCATCCCCAGGATGGCGGGGTTGAAACCGTAAAACGGGGTGTCCTTCCAAACCGTAATGACGTTTTCGATCCCTTTGGTCCGCAAGATTTCCTCGATGCCGAAAGGTATGCTTGCCTGGGCGGCGCTGTCCACGAACCGGATGAAGACGTGGGGCATGACCAGCAAGAGGATCACGCCCAATAAGCCGAGCCGCCGCCCCAGGTTTTCCCTGCGGAGGCCGAATACAGCCATCGCTCCGACGATAAGCACTGCGAATGCCAGGATGACTGAGTGCATCAGGCTCAGGCTCATGCCCGTCAGGAAGCAAACGACAAGGGTGTCTGCCCGAGGCTTCCTCAGAAATCGGACGACGCTCTGGATGAAGATCGGGACGAAAATAAAAGCCGCAGACGCTTTGTCGGTGCTTAGCTGGAGGAAGAACGGCGCGCCGGGGTGGAGATAGTCCGAAAGCAGGGCCAGGAGCAGGACCTGCGCCAGGGTCGCGGTCGCGGCGAGGCGGTGCGACAGGCCCAGGGTCCGGGCAAGATCGTACAGGCAGAGCAGCGCAATGACCGCCAGGAACGGTTCGTAGTAGCCTCCCAGGACGAGTATCCCGGGGAGTCCGCTCAGGTCGGCGAGCAATGCCTGGCTGAAAGGGGAACTCACGATCCACAACCGGACCGTATCCAGGTTGCTGGTCCCGAAGTAGACGTCCTCGAAACTCAGGCCGGGACTATATTGCCAGTTGTGTAAATGGGCCAGGTACGCGAGGTCGTCATCCGTAATGACCCGTTGGATGGTCATCAACAGGGCCAGGGCCAGGATCAGGATGAACGGCAAATGCGCAAGGGAGGCTCGCAGTACGGGTTTGAATTTTCCCCGAAGGCTGTCCATCGAAAAATTACGGCTTGCCATAATCGCAATGACCAGAACCAGCCCCAGCGCCATCGTGATGATCTTTACCGTTCCGAACGAAAAATGGAAAAGCCGGCCGGCGGTGCCCAGCAGGGCCAGGATCAGATGCGAGAGCACGAAGCCGAAACCGATAATTTTCAGGCCGGAGGGCTGGTCCCGATCGAGTAGGGCGAACAGCCCCGCGCCGGGAACGATAAAGATCGCCAAGGCGAGGCCCAGCCTGAGCCAATAATGGCCGCCCAGCCAGGTCTGCCAGGGCGCAAACCAGAAGAAAAGCCACCCTGCAACGCACAAGGCGGTTATCAGGACTGTTCTTAGCCGGTCTTCTATCCCCGGAATTTGGGTAACTTTTTTGGCAAAGCCCATGTCTGGCGTTTCCCTTTTACACCACTCCCATCACCGAAGACGGCTTCTTCGGGAACAGGGCGTTGAGCAGGGCGTGGGTCCGGTTGTTGTCCCACCAGCAATCGGGGAATTCGTCGTGCAGTTCGTCGAAACTCTTGCGCCCGAAGACCAGCGAGAGGAAGGTCAGGTCGGGGAAGCCCGCGTCGGTGGGCAGGCCGGGGCCGGGCTGCCAGGGTTCGGAAACGGTCAGCTTGCCGTTCTCGAAGGCCAGGCGCAGGCCGCTGCGGTAGAAGCTGATCCTGGCTTCGCCGCTGAAACCGGGCAGGTACGACTCTTCCAGCCGCTTCTCCAGGGCCGGGGCGATGTGGCGGATGAATCCCGGCAGGTCGGCCACGCGCACGTACCAGGCATACGGCTGGCGGACGCGCGGCAGCAGCTCGCCGAAAAGTTCATAGACCGGGTGCGAGGAGCCGTGCCAGAAGCCGAAGGCGTGCAATTGGCTTTTCTCACGTTCGGCGTATTCGCCGCCGGTCTGCCACAGGTAACGGATGACGCTGGGGGTCACGTCCAGCCAGGAAACGCCGGGCAGCAGTTCATAGTTGGTGGCGGCCAGCATGTCGTGATTGCCCCACAGCATCCACGGGTGGGTCAGCGCGCCCACCGGCTGGGCGTCGCCGGCCCGCTCGATAATGCGGACTTCGAGCCGGTTGACGTTGCGCTCGCTCTTGCCGCCGATCTCGTAGCGCCAGAGGGCCTCGTCCCAGACGGCGGAAACGAGTTGGCGTTTGCCGGCTTCCCTGAACAGACCTGTCAGGAACGGTGCGTCGGCTTCGGTGGCTGGGCGCAGGCGGTAAGGCTCGGCTTCGCCTTCTTTCAGCTTGGGGACGTGCGACCCGAACCCGGCCCGCCCGCCGCCCAGTTCCAGGCCCATTTCGTAGCCGAACTGGCGGTAGTAGTACGGGATGCCGGTGACGCCCTGGACGAGTTCCCCGCGCTGGTGGCTCCACTCGTGCACCGTCTCGAACTGGACCCGGACCAGGCCGCGGTTGCGATAAGCCGGGTCCGTGCCGACGAGTTCCGGGCGTCCCATCCCGAAGGGAATCCCCTCGTAGGCCCAGGTCTGCGAGATCAGGTTGATGGACGAGACAATTTTCCCCGTAGCCGTATCCTCGACGACGGTGAAGTCGCCGGGGCTGAAGGTCGGATGGGGTAACGTGAGCAGGTCACGGGTCCAGACCCCGAGGCGGTCGTCGGGCTTCTCGGGGCCGTCGTCGCTGTGGATCATGGCGTTGAAGTCGCCGAGCGCTTCCGCATCTTCAGGCGTGGCCCGGCGCAGGATGAGACCATTTCCCAGGTGGCGGAGGACGGCCGATTTTTGGGTCGTAGTCATGTTCATCTTTATCGGTCAGGTTTGTGTTTCGATCAGGTTCTTGAGTTGGCGGATGCCCTTTTCGGGATCCATGAAGTGGATGGTTTTCATACCGACATCCCTGGCGGCTTTGATGTTATCGCTGAAATCGTCCAGGAAGACCGATTCTTCGGCGACCACGTCCAGTTTGTCGAGGGCGTAATGGTAAATTTCGGGCGCCGGTTTGGCTATGCCGACCTCGGCAGAGATGACCATGTGGTCGAAGGCGTCGTCGAAGCGCTCGCGCTCGATGTAGGCGCGCAGGCCGTCCCAGGCGTTGCTGATCAGGCCGGTCTTGTAGCGCGGCCGCAGCGAACGGATGAGCGCCACCAGGTCACGGTCGACCTGGTCGCCGCCGAAGAACTCGCGGCGCACACGCGGCAATTCGCTCTCCGGCAGGTTGAGGGCCTGCAAGACGTTGCGCCAGTGGTCTTCTTCGCTGATCTGGCCGAGGGTCGCCCGCCCCGACGACCCGTCCGGGCCGCCGTGGAAGACGAATTGGTCCAGTTCGGCGTAGGTCATGCCCAGGCTTTGGGCCAGGCGGGTGCGCGGCCCCTGGTCCTGGGTGCGGACGATGACGCCGCCCAGGTCGAAGATGACGGCTTTGAGGCTCATTCGCTTTTTTCGGCATCCTTGGCCATGGCCTGGAGGGCCTCCTGCCAGTTGGGGTTGGCGAGTTCGAGTTTCTTGCGTTCGATGCGGTTGGCGCGGCGGCACTTGGGGCAATGGGCATCGTAGTGGGTCAGGGCTTCGCGCTCCATGGTTTGCAGGGCGATCATCATTTCGTCGCGGCTGATGGCGAACATGGTCTGGCAGTACATACAACGGAGGTTCATGGCATCATCCTTTCGCTAAGTTCACCCTTGCGGAGGCTCGATCCTTCAGGCTCCGCTTTCAGGACAGGCCTCCGCAAGGGTCTGCTGGGTTAACTCTCCAGCGATTGTACACTGATTTCCTTGCCGGGGCGGATTTCCTTCTCGTACAGGTCGAACTGGTTGTGGATGTGCATCCCGGCCTTTTCGTACAGGCGCAGCGCGCCGGTCAGGTTTTCGGCGTCCACGCCCAGGCCGACCGAGTGGACGCCGCGCCGGTGGAACTCGCCGAAAGCGTGCTGCAAAAGCGCCAGGCCGAGGCCGCGTTTCCTCCACGTGCGGCGGACGCCGAGCGTGCTGACCCAGCCCTGGTCCGGGTTTTTCCTTTGTCAATTCTTTCGCTATCTTGGGTACTCATCCGGTTTTCCTTTCATTCGACAGCGGGAGCGGGGACTAACTCTTCCGCGTCACCGCTGACTTTGAATTTGAACCAGACCGGGACGATGGACAACAGCGACGCGAAGGCGGTCAACATGAACGGGAACTGCGGGCTGACGTTCTCCCACAGCCAGCCGCCGATCATCGGGGCCGGGAGGGAGACCAGCCCGAGGCTGGTGCTGAACAGGCCGAAGGCTACGCCCCGTAAGCGCTGCGGGACGGCTTTGCTGATCAGCGATTGATAGGCCGGGGTTGCCAGCCCGACGCCGATCCCGGCAATGCTCCAGCCCAGGGCATAGACCCAGGCCGGGCTGGCCGGCGGGGCGACGGCGATCATGCCGATAGCAGTGGCAATGAACAGGAACGAGACGGCAATGTTGACCCGCTCGCCAACCTTGTCGGCCAGCCAGCCGGCGGGGATCATAACGACCATCATCGCCACGCCGAAGATGCCGCTCATCATACCGATCTGGCTGATGGACAGGCTGGCGATATCCTGCATATAGACCGACATGAAACTGAACGACATGTTGAAGAAGATGTCGCGCACGCCGTCGGTGATCATGATCCAGGTGAACAGGCCGCCCGCCAGGATCAGCCCGACCATCGCGCCCAGGTTGGTCTTCAAATTGCTGAAGGTCAACTTCGTGGTTTTGGTGTCAAGATTCTTGGCCGCCTCACGGGCCATCCCCACCCGGATGATGGTGGCGAGGATGTAAAGCACGGCGGCCGCCATCAACATGCGCTTGAAGTCCCAAACGTCTACCAGGTAGCCGCCCAGCGGCGGTCCGACCACCGCAACGATCCCGAACAAGGTCTGGGTGATGCCGAACAGGCGGGCGCGGTTCTCCGGGGCGGAGTGGTCGGCGATGAAGGCGTCGAAGCTGGGGCCGACCAGCGAACGCGTCACCGCGCCCATGGCGGAGGCGACCAGCACCCATTCCCAGCGCGTGGCCAGGATCAGTGGCACGTAAACGAAGACGCCCATTACGCTGCCGATGGCAATCGCTTTCAGCCGCCCGAGCGAGTCGGAGACCCATCCACCCAGGATTTGCAGCAACAACGGGATGATCTGCGACAGGGTGTAGAAGATGCCGATCTGCCCGATGCTGGCTCCCAGGTCTTTCAGGTAGAGCGCTTCGAGCGGCCCGTACATGTTGCCGCCCAGGTTGGCCAGGATCATCGCCAGCATGAAGAGCGTCAGCAGCGGCGTGAGCAGCGGGGCTTTTTTGGCAGGCGTTTCAGTGTCCATTGTTGTGTTCCATCCATTCGTCGTACAGGATTCCCATGTAGATCAGGTCGTAGCGTTTGCCTTCGCGGTTGATGAAACCGCGCTGGCGACCTTCGACCTTGAAACCGGCCTTTGCGGCGGCTGTCGGGTTCGCCGATCCCCAGTTTCAGGAAACCGTTGCCGTTAGTCCACTCGACCCGTTCGATGGCGGCCGAGCCGATCAGCCGGTCGTCTTGGCGGTCGCGGAAAAATTCGAAATCCGCTGACTTACGGCACAAGAAAACCACCGACCGGTCAGGTCGGCGGTTGGTCTGATCAAGTCGGGGCGAGAGGATTCGAACCTCCGACCTCTTGCACCCCATGCAAGCGCGCTA
>DYKX01000083.1 GCA_020722375.1 Anaerolinea thermophila | reverse complement strand
AGCCGTATAACGGCTTATAGACGGCAGCCGCCTAATCCCCCATTTTCGGAGATTAGGCGGCGGAAGATTAGAGATAATATGTCATCCTCTGCAAATGCGTGGCGGGGTCAATATGTTGCACCCTCACATCGGGCGGGACGTTGATGCTGATCGGCGCATAATTCAGAATCGCCTTTACGCCTGCCTTTGTCAGTTGGTCTGCCACCTCCTGCGCGGCCGCGGCAGGGACGGTGAGCATGGCCACCTTCACGCCCGCCGCACGGATTCGTTCCACCATGCCGTCCGTGCTTTCCACTTTGAAGTTCCCCGCCATCTCTCCCACTTTCGACGGGTCGTTGTCGAAGACCATCACGATCTGAAAGCCGCGGTTCAGGAACCCCTGATAACGCGCCAGCGCGTGACCCATATCGCCCGCGCCCACCAGCGCCACATCCCAGACGCGGTCCACCTTCAGGATGGCGCGCAACTTGTCCAGCAAAAACGGGATGCTGTACCCCGTCCCCTGTTTGCCGAACTCGCCAAACTGCGAAATGTCCTTGCGGATCTGCGCCGCCGAAATCCCCACGCGCTCCCCCAATTCCTGGGAGGAGGTGGTCTGGATGCCCTTGTTTGCCATGCGTTGCAATGCCCTCAAGTACACAGGCAGGCGGCCGATGATGATATCTGGGATTCGTTCTGCATTCATGGGTGTTCCCTCGCCGAGCGTGATAATTTAATTAACTTTACCATAACCCATCCATTTTGTACAAATCAACACAAAAGAAAACGACGTGACAGTCACTTCTAAAGTGACTGTCACGTCGTGAACTACTTCCAGCCTTTGATCGGCTCCGCGCCCTTTCGCCCGGTTACCTTATACGTGTTGACGGGCTCCGTCTTGCCTTTCACCAGCGCCGAATCGACAAACTCCGTCTCGAACTCCTCCTGGACCTGTCGCTGGGTGCTCTCACTGATGAGGATCGGCCAGTGATAGGTCTTCGTCAAATCTTGCAGGCGCGAGGCCAGATTGGCCGCGTCGCCGATGACCGTGTAGTTGATTCGCTGCGCCGAACCGAGCAGTCCCACGAACACCTCTCCCGAATGGACGCCGATCCCCATCTCCAAATTCGGCCGCGGAGTCCCCTCCCGCTCCCAGCGCGCTTTTAGGTCGTCCAACGCCTTTCGCATGTCCACCGCGGCTCGGACGGCGCGCCGCGCATGGTCAGGATAGGAAACGGGTTCGCCGAAAAACGCGATGATCGCGTCGCCTTCGTATTTGTCCACCGTCCCGCCATGCTGGTAGATCACGCCCGTCATCGCCTCGAGATACGGATTCAGCAACGCCACCACTTCCTCGGGCGCGAGTTTCTCCGAGAGGGTGGTGAAGCCGCGGATGTCGGAAAACAGGATGCTGACGTTCGCGCGTTTATTGAGCGAGTTGATGTCCTGCGTGGCAATCAGTTGGTCCACCATTTCGGGCGAGATGAAACGCGTGAACAGGTTGCGGACGCGGCGCTTCTCCAGTTCCTGCGAGACGGCCTGCTCGATGGTCGGCAACAGCACGCCGAGGAACAGCATCAACTGCGGGCCGACCATCGGCAGGTAGAGCCGCGCAAAACGGAAGGTGAGATAGCCCGCCAGCGCGTAGAGCGCCATCGCGAGCCCGAGCAGGGCCAGCGTGAGCGACGGCCTCTGCAATCGGCTGATGACCGCCGCCAGAATCGCCGCGGCGAGGATCGCCAGCAGTCCCACCCAGGGCGGCAACTCGCGCAGGTAACTGCCGCGCAGCATCATCTCCACCGCGTTGGCAACGACCTCCACGCCAGCCGTTGGATTCTTTGCCGAGAACGGCGTGGGAAACACGTCTTTCAATGTGATCGAGGTCAGGCCGATCAACACGATCTTGCCGCGCAGGGCGTTGGGGTTCTGCGCCAGCACATCGCCTTCGAGCAGGGCCGTGGCTGAGTAGGTGGGGATCGTCCCCGCCGGGCCAGCCATGTCCACGATCAGGTCGCCGCGCTGGAGCGGCACGGCCTGCCCGTTGAACGTCAGGCCGGTGGATGTCCAATCGGTGGGCGCCTCCACGCCGAGATACAGCCGCGCGATCTCGAACGCCCAGTTGAAATACACATCCTCGCCAAACGTGTCATAGGCCTGCAAACTGCGCGTGATGGCGTCCACGTCACTTTTGATGGATGTGATGCCCATGCCGTCCAGCGAACCCAGAATCGGGCGCGGCAGATTCAGCGTGACGGTGCCCGGCTGGCGGAAAATCTGCAAGACGGTCACCGCGTTCTGCGACTCGTCCAACGCCCGCGCCAGCGCCTCGTCACCGGACGGGTCGGCGGACTCCTCGAAAAGGAGGATGTCCACCCCGACGACTTTCGCGCCTGCCGCGTTGACCTTGTCCACGATCTCGGCCAGGATGGCGCGCGGCCACGGCCACTGCACCCCCACCCATTTTAGCGAGAGATCGTCAATCGCGATGATGATCACCTCTCCCGATACGGGCTGGACGCCGCGCAGGCGCATCATCGTGTCGCGCGCGCCGAGTTCCAGGGTCTGCAATGGCGAACGCACACTCGAGAAACTGGCGACAACCTGCAACCCCAGCAGGATAAGCGCCGTGCCGATCAACAGGATGAAGCGCAGACTGAATCTGCGGTTGGATGCCATGAGTTACTCTAATAGTCCTATGGATAATAAGTGGGCATGGGAGTTGGCCCAACAGGCAATTTGCAGTAGCGCGGATTGTTGGAACTTTCGATATTGCAGTAGCAGGGCGCCCTCGGATTGGTCCACTGCGCGTCGTCTTTCGTGCAGACGGTCTTCTCGGGCGGGGCAGGCGGTTCCAGCGCGGGGGAAACGGGTTTGGAGAACGCGAACGCCTTGGCCGTGCAGATGGGCGTCCCGTCGGCGCGCAGGGCGGTCACTTCCCACGAATAGGTCCCGCCAAACGGGAAGATGTCAATGAAGTTGGCGAGGCTGGCGCTGGTGGTGACCAGTGTATTTTGCGCGCCGCCGGGCGAGGTGAACACCACCTCATACGAAGCCGCGCCCTCCTGCGGCTCCCACGTGAATGTGACCAGTCCCGTTGCGTTGATCAACGCGCCGTCGGGCGGGGCTTGCAGGCTGAAACAATTTGTCTCCGTGTCCGTGATGATCGTGGTCTGCGTGGTGGGTGTGGGCGATGGCGTGGGCGTCCGTGTGGCGGTGGCGGCCGATTGCCCCGCCAAAATCTGGTTGTAGATTTGCCGCGCTTCGGGGTTGTTTTCCAGCCAGAGTTGGAAATCCTCCTCGGTCATTTTTTCCAGGCTCGGAGCGCCGTATTTGCCAGTGGAGGGATTGTAATGGAAGGTGACTTTCTGCCCGTCGGTGAAGTTGATTCCGCCCGCGGAACAATTCCCTTCGAGGCAGGTGACGACCACATCCTGCGTCTCGGGGTCAATTCCGGCCATCATATACGAGCCGCGCACCGAGGCCACGCCGGAGGGAGTTTCCACGTCCACCGAGCCGCCCTTGAGGATGACGAAGATGCGTCCGAGTTGCAGTTTGAGTTTGGTGGCGAGTCCGCCCTCGGCCGGTTCGTTCGACGCGAGGGTGAACAACGAAGACGGCGCCACACGGATGAGCGTCCCGCTGGAGAGGTCCACGCGGACGCGGCCATCGTCGCCGGTCTGCACCTGGTCGTTGACCTGGATCGTGTCGCCCGCTTCCGCGGACTGGAAGGCGGCCTCTGCCGCCGATTTGGATTCCACCCTGCCGCTGAGTTCGCTCAGAGTCCCTGTCAGTGGGGAGGCGGTTGGGGTGGGCTGGCAGGCCGAGGTCAGGAGAAGAAGCGAGAGGATGAGGAGAAGGGTGTTCCATCGAGTCGTTTTCATACTGGCTCCAGATGTCTTATGGCGAGATGGGTTGGCAGGTCAACGGGGAATTGAAGAAGGTGGGACACACCGCCCACTTCCCGTCGAAGTTGATCAGCACTTCGATGTTTTCCAGAAGCCTGTCGTAGTGGCTGACCACCAGTTGACGGGATTCGGTTACATCCTGCTGGATGAGACGGAAGGAGGCCAGGTGTTTTTCGCGCGAGGTGGCCTTGTCTATTTCCTGTCCGCGTGTTTCGATGATGAACTGGAAGGTCGAGTCCAATGCGATAATGGGATCGCGCAGGGGTTTGTTGTTGAGGCTGTCGGACACGCCTCCGCTGATGAGCATGAGGACGGCGCAGAGCAGGTGCGGTCGAATCTTGCCGAACCCGCTGACGCTGAACACGGCGTGGTCGAGCATCGGAAGTTGGATGGTGCCGCTGATGATCGCCCCGACGATGGTCCAGCCAAAGGCCACCGCGACCATGGTGGGCAGGTTGTCGTAGGTGGTGTAGAGCAGCAGGTGGCTGATCTGCGGTACAAAAAGGCCCGTGAGTCGCGGCGCGAGCACGAGCGGGACGATGACGATGTACAATCCGAAGAGCGCGCTGGCGGCAATCCAGAAGAGAACGCCAGGCAGGATTTTCTCGAAGCGGGAGGTGAGCCAGCCAGCCAGTCCGCCGGTGAGGGTGGTGAGGATTCCGCCCACGATCAATTTGAGCCATGGCAACATGCCGTGCGATTGGGAGAGCAGGACGGCGTCGAATCCCCACAGGGCAATGGCAAAGGCCAGTCCGCCCGCGATGCCGTAAGTAAGACCGTATTTTCGTTTTCGGTTTTTTAGGAGTTGCTCTTTCTCGGGGGTGAAGTCGTTCATGTGATTCCTGATTTCAGAGGGGATGCAAATGGACGGCGCACGTTTCTGCCGTCAGTGGTATTGTACCCAAGAATTCCATTTCCAATGAGAGACTACAGAGGGATATTCATGGCTTTCTCAAAGTCAGAGATTTCTCAACGCAAATGTCGCGAATTTGCGAATACTAAAGTACGGTGTGGCGCGAATAAATACAGGAAAATTTGTGAAATTCGCCCACACTTGCACCTGGCGCAAGTGCAGGTGTTCGCGCTATTCGCGTTCCAAATCGGTCAATCCGTCAAGCGACTTTGAGAAGACCATAGAGGGATATTTGGTTCTCTGGGTATCGCCGCAGCAATTCCAAATCTGGAGCCCAAAATCCCGAAAAACAATAAACCAGCCACTGATTTCACGGATGTTCACGGATTGTTTTGCTCTAATCCGTGCTAATCGGTGTAAATCCGTGGCAAAAGGTTTTAGATTTGGAATTGCTGTTTAAAACCGCTTTTCCGTGCAATTCTGTGGCATCCGTGTACAGAATCTCGGCAACTCCCAATAAAGCAGATATTTGCCTGAAGGTGGGCGGTGGGTTCTGGGGTAAAATGTTTTCAAACCTATTCCAAAAAAGTTTTTCAGATATAATCGTGAAAACCATCACAAATAAAACTGGAGGCTGCTCATGACAATCAAAGTTGGTATTAACGGCTTCGGACGAATTGGTCGGCAGGTGCTCAAGGCGATCCGCGACAGGTATCCGAACGAATTGGAAGTCGTTGCGTTCAACGATATCGGCGACATGAAAACCATGGCGCACCTGCTCAAGTACGATTCGAATTATGGCCGCTTCGATGGGACCGTTGAAGTCCACGATGAAGGCCTGCTGATCGATGGAAAGAAGGTCAAGGCGTTCAAAGAGACCGACCCCTCCGCCATCAAGTGGGGCGACCTGGGCGTGGAGATCGTCATCGAAGGCACAGGCCTGTTCACCATCAAGAAAGACGGCGTGAACAAAAAAGGCAAGACCGTGAAGGGCGCCGAGAATCACATCACCAGCGGCGGCGCGAAGAAAGTCATCATCACCGCTCCCGCCGAGGGTGAAGACTTGACCATCGTGATGGGCGTGAACGAGGACAAGTACGACCCGAAAGTCCATCATGTGGTCTCGAACGCTTCCTGCACCACGAACTGCCTCGCGCCCGCTGCGAAGGTGGTGCATGACGCGTACACGATCAAGCGCGCCTTCATGACCACGGTCCACGCGTACACGAACGACCAGAAGATTCTCGATATGCCTCACTCGGACCTGAGGCGGGCGCGCGCCGCCGCGATGAGCATCATCCCGACGACGACCGGCGCGGCCAGGGCTGTGGCGCTGGTCATCCCCGCCCTCAAGGGCAAGTTCGACGGTTACGCCCTGCGCGTGCCGACCAGCACCGTCTCGATCGTGGACTTCACCGCCGAACTCGAGCAGGAAACCACCACCGAGGAACTGCGCCAACTCTTCCGCGACGCGGCGAAACAGCCTCGCTTCAATGGGATCCTCCAGGCCATGGACGAACCGCTGGTCTCCATTGACTACAAGGGCGACCCGCACTCCTCCTCGGTTGACCTGCCGTTCACGATGGCGCTCGGCAAGGAAAAGAGCAACTTCATCAAGGTGGTCACCTGGTACGACAATGAGTGGGGTTACTCGTGCCGCACGGCGGATTTGGCCGCTTTCATGGCAAAGAGTCTGTAGGAGTAAACAAGTACACACGTAGACAGGTACACAGGTGACTTTTGTTCCTGTGTACCTGTTTCATGTAACGTGTTTACGTGTTTACGTGTTTACGTGTTTACGTGTTTACGTGTTTACGTGTTTACGTGTTTACGTGTGTACGTGTGTACGTGTGTACATGTGTACATATTACAGCGGAGCAACAATGAATAAAAAGACAGTCAAAGACATTGACCTCAAAGGCAAACGCGTGCTGATGCGCGTGGATTTCAACGTGCCGATGGCGGAGGGCAAGGTGACGGACGACAAGCGCATCGAGGCCTCCCTGCCAACCATCCAATACGTGCTCGATCAAGGTGCGTCGGTGATTCTGATGAGTCATCTTGGCCGTCCGAAGGGCGGACCCGATCCCGAGTTCAGCCTGAAGGCCGCGGCGGAAGTGTTGGCGGGGCATCTCAAGCGTCCCGTCCAGATGGCGCCCGATTGCGTCGGCCCCGAAGTGGAGAAGATGGCGAAGGCGCTCAAGCCCGGTGATGTGTTGATGCTCGAAAACACGCGCTTCCACGCGGGCGAAGAGAAGAACGATCTCGACCTCGCCAAACAGATGGCCGCGCTGGGCGAAGTCTACGTCAACGACGCGTTCGGGTCGGCGCACCGCGCCCACTCGTCCACCGAAGGCGTGGCGCGCTTCCTGCCTGCCGTCTCTGGCTTTTTGATGGAACAGGAACTGGAATATCTCGGCCGCGCGGTGGCGAATCCTGAACATCCCTACGTTGCCATCCTCGGCGGCGCGAAGATCAGTGACAAGATTCTCGTGGTCGAGACCATCCTTTCCAAATGCGACAAGCTCATCATCGGCGGCGGGATGGCAAACACCTTCCTCGCCGCGCAGGGACTCAACATGCAGGACAGCCTCGTGGAGGCCGCGTCCATCGAGACCGCCAGTGCCATCCTCGCGAAGGCGGGGGACCGCATCATCCTGCCCGTGGACGCGGTCATCGCGGACAAGTTCGAGGCGGAGGCCAACGCGCAGACCGTGGACGCGGACAAAATCCCTGCAGGCTGGCGCATGATGGATGTGGGGCCGAAAACGCTCGAGAGTTATAAACGCGCATTGGACGGAGCCCGCCTCGTCGTCTGGAATGGACCCGTCGGCGTGTTCGAGTTCCCCAGGTTCGCGGAGGGGACGTTCGCCCTCGCGCGTCTGCTGGCCGAGTCGGGCGCGACCACCGTCATCGGCGGCGGCGATTCCGCCAGCGCGGTCAAGAAAGCGGGCGTGGCCAAACAGATGACGCACGTCTCCACGGGCGGCGGCGCCTCGCTGGAATTCCTCGAAGGCAAGGAACTGCCTGGAGTCGCGGCGTTGCTGGATAAGAGATCGTAAACAGGTAAACAGGTACACATGTAAACACGTTCGACTTGTGTACCTGTGTACTTGTCTACATTTAACACTTCATTTCAATTTACCCGCAATTTACACACGGGACATGCCAAATTAACCAGCCTCGGCTATAATCGGGGAAACCTTTAAAAGGGAAAGCCCATGTCCTTCAATGTCGGAGAAAATGTCGGCCCCTACCGCATCATCGAGCAATTGGGGCAGGGCGGCATGGCAACGGTCTACAAGGCCTACCATGCCGCGCTCGATCGGTACGTGGCGCTCAAAGTATTGCATCCCGCCTTTGGCGAGGATCCGAATTTCGAAGCGCGCTTCAAGCGCGAGGCGCGCCTCGTGGCGAAACTCGATCACCCCAACATCGTCCCCATCTACGATTATTCCGAACACGAAAACCGTCCCTTCCTGGTGATGAAGTTCATCGAAGGCGAGACGCTCAAAGCGCGCATGGCGCGCGGCCCTCTCGCCTCCGACGAACTGACGGGCATCATCGAAGCCGTCGGCGCGGGGCTGACCTATGCTCACAAGAATGGCATCCTCCATCGCGACATCAAACCCTCCAATGTGCTGCTGACGAAGGATGGCACGATCTACCTCGCCGACTTTGGACTGGCGCGCATCGCCTCCATGGGCGAGTCCACGCTTTCGGGCGATATGATCATGGGCACGCCGCAATACATCTCGCCCGAACAGGCCATGGGCAAGAAAGACCTCGACGAAGGCACCGACATTTATTCCTTCGGCGTCATGCTGTACGAGATGACCGTGGGCCAGGTGCCCTTCAACGCCGACACCCCCTTCTCCATCATCCACGACCACATCTACACGCCGCTCCCCATCCCGCGCGCCATCAATCCCGACATTCCAGAATCCGTCGAACGCGTTTTGCTGAAAGCCCTCTCCAAGGAACGCGCCGACCGTTATGCCACCGTTGCCGACATGGTGACCGCCTTCAAGCAGGCGTGGACGACCGCGGGCGTTCCCATCCAGGGGACGACAATCACGCTTCTGCCTCACCCCGCGCCGGGCGCGTCCCCCGCCTCGAAAGCGGAAGCCCCCTCCCCGAAGGCGGATGCGACCGCCAAACCGAAGAAGAAAATTTCGCGTTGGATGCTCATCGCAGGCGCGGTCCTCCTCTTCCTTTGTTGTCTCTTCGCCTTCTCGGCCATCCGCCGCGGCGGACTCTTCCCCAGCGCCGGCAAAATCGCCACGCGCACCGCCGCCGCGCAGACCGAGTCCGCACCCGCCGCTCCGCAGACTCCCATTCCCCCGGCGGAACTCGAGGCCCGTGGCCTGATTGACAATTTCGAAGGCAAGCCTCCTGCCGGCGCTTCGGGCTGGGAGGGCTACTTCGATGAAGCCACCGACACAACATTGGATTGCTCTCCCAACGCAGAAGCCGCGCATAGCGGCGCGAATTCCTTGCGCTTCAAGTTCGACGTTGCCGTCAATAGTTGGGCCACCTGCGGATTCTATTTCACCCAGCCCGAAAACTGGAGCGCAGCCCAGGGTATTTCGTTCCACCTGCGCGCGGACCGTCCCGGCCTGCCCCTCCATGTGGATCTGTACGGCGGCGCGCCCGGCGCGTTGACCACTTACTATCATGCCATCGAGACCACGCAGGAAAGCGTGGATGGCTGGATTCGTGTGGAACTCCGCTGGGAGCAAATCCTGCGCGCCGAATGGGAGGCGAATCCCGGCAAACCGTTCGATCCCAACGCGGTGACGGGCTTCTCCATTGGCCTCGCCACAGGGGAGACGGGACGAATTGACGGGACCGTCTGGCTGGACGATTTGAAATTGCTCAATGCCCCCATCGCTGGCGCGGGGGAGGAAGTTGCCCCCAGTCCCGAAATCCTGGAAGCCCAGCGTGCCGTGAGCCAAAATCCCGATGACGCGTTTGCCCATTTGCGCCTGTCTCTGGCCTATTGGGATGCCGACCAGCCGCGCCGCGCGTATGAAACCCTCGCCAAAGGCGCTGAACTGGCAGGGCAGGATCAGGCATTTTTCGTCACTGCGGGCGGTGAGTTCGCCCAGCGCGAAGCGTGGATTCCTGCGGCGGGCATGTACCAGCGCGCGGTTCTCGCCCAGCCCGGTGGAAATGCCCCGCAAGAATTACTCGATTCCTATCACGAGGCCGTCTACAAGGCCGCGGCCAGCGAAGACCTCCCGCTGCACTTGACATTTGATTCCATCGCCAGGGGCGACAAACCCCTTGCCTTCATCGCCGAGGGACGGTTCACTCTCCACCGCGGCGACAACGCCAAAGCGCGCGATTTCCTCGAACGCGCCCGCGGCCTCAAACCCACCATGTCCGAAGTCTTCCTGCTCGACGCTGAGATTTCCATCAAGGAAGGCCGAAAGCCCGAAGCGCGTCAACTGCTGGAACAACTGCTGGCGAATCCCGACACGCCCGAATGGGTGCGCCTGCTGGCGGAATCTTATCTCGTTCAAATCCCCTGAGAGAGAAAACATGCGCATCCCCCTCGTTGCTGGAAACTGGAAAATGAACAAAACCGTCGCAGAAGCGCGCGACCTTGTCTTCAAAATGGCGATGCAACTGCGCGAAATCCGCGGCGTCGAAAAAGTGCTCTGCCCGCCCTTCCCTGCTCTGGTGGCGGTCTCGTCCCTCCTCGTCGGCACAGACATCGGCCTCGGCGCGCAGAACATGCATTGGGAGGCCAAAGGCGCGTTTACGGGCGAGGTCGCGCCGAACATGGTGAAGGAATTTTGTAACTATGTTATCCTCGGCCACTCCGAGCGGCGGACGTACTTCGGCGAGACGGACGAATCGGTGAACAAAAAAGTCCGCGCCGCGCAGGCCAACGATCTGACTCCCATCGTCTGCGTCGGCGAGACGCTCGAACAGTACGAATCAAATCGGACGGGGGAGGTGGTCGCGCGTCAAGTGAAGTTGGGCCTCGCTGATGCCGATCCCGCCCAAGCCTCCCGCCTCGTCATCGCCTACGAACCCGTCTGGGCCATCGGCACGGGACGCGCCTCGACGCGCGAAAACGCCGAGGGTGTCGTCCGCGGCCTCATCCGTCCCGCGTTGACCGAACTTTTCGGCGCCGACGCGTCCCAGTCCATCCGCGTCCTCTACGGCGGGTCGGTCACCGCTGCCAACGCGGCGGAATATTTCGCCAGCCCCGAAATTGACGGCGCGCTCGTCGGCGGCGCGAGTCTCAAAGTGGATGAGTTCATCGAGATTGCCAAAGCCGCCCGCGCCTCGCTCATGTCCAAGCCGATGAACTGACTCATCTTAAGTACCGCAACATTCATGTTGCCCCGTAGCGGCAAGATAAATCTTGCGGTACTGAAAACTGATCACTGATTACCGATCACTGTGTTCACTGGCCTCGCCTGGTTCCTCCTCGCCCTCACGCCGCTGGTGTTTCTCCAGCGGCTTTTGCACCGTGAGATTCAGGCGGTCTTCCTCATCACCACCCGCCACCCGGGTTTGACGATTGGCCTGTTTTCGATGCTCTTCTTCCCCGGCGTGCTTCTGCATGAACTGAGTCATTTTCTCGTGGCGAAATTACTCGGCGTGCGGACGGGCGGATTCTCTCTCCTGCCACAAGTCCTTCCCGATGGACGCCTCATCCTCGGCTACGTGGAAACCCAGCGCACGGACGTGATCCGCGATTCGCTGATCGGTCTCGCGCCCCTCGTCGCGGGCGGATTATTCATCGCCTACGCCTCCATCTATAAATTGAATTTGCTCCTGCTCTGGCAGACCTTCCAAAACGGACAGGTGGAACTCTTCCTCGCCGCGCTGCGCGCCCTGCCCTCTGTCAATGATTTTCCCCTCTGGTTCTATCTCACCTTTGCGGTCAGCAGTACCATGCTCCCCTCCGCCTCCGACCGCCACGCGTGGACTCCCCTCGCGGTGTGGGTCGTTTCCATCCTCGCGCTGGCGCTGATCGCGGGCGCGGGTCCGTGGATGCTCGCCACCATCGCCCCGCCGCTGAACGATTTCCTCCAATCCGTGGCGATGCTATTCGGATTGAGCGCGGCCGTCCACGCCATGCTCCTCCTGCCGACGTTTCTCGTCCACAAGTTTGTGGCGCGATTGTTCAAGGTGGATATTCAGTAGCGCAAATTGCCAATTTGCGCTACAAGACCTGAGTTATCCTCTAACCGAAGAAATTTCGATATTCGTCGTGATTGCCGATCCAATACCACGTCACGGTGTCATTTTCCATGATCCCCACGGCGCGAATACCGAGCGTGATTCGTATGGACCAGATTTTTGCTTCCGCGTTCACGCATTTGAAATGTAATGAGGGGTGAAAGGGATTCTCCGCCCAAAGTTTGAAAGTTTTCCTGGCGCGCTCGCGAACGGATTTCTCCAGCCGTTCGTATTTTTCCCAAAAAGACGGCAATGTCTTCGATTTCATAGCCGATCAAAATCCATCGGCTCGGCTTTGCCTTCTGCGATCTGTTTGCGGGCTTCCTGCGCGGTTTTGTAAAGTCCCTTTTGCGAACGGGCAAAACCCTCATCCCAACGAGCCTCATCGTCCAATTCTGCCAGCCACATTTGCAAATGTTCCACGGCCTGCGATTGGATTTCCTCAGGCTGATATTCCAGCATTTTCACAATGGTTTCGATTGCGGGAGTTACCATACGTTCTCCTTGTCAATTCTGTTTCAAGTATAGCATGAAAGAATCCAGCAGGCGAACCATCCACGAATGAGACCCCGAACCTTTGACAAGCGGACACGTTTCATATTCGCGTATTCGTGAAATATTCGTGGACGGTCCCCCATTGACATTCCCCCATCCCATGCCATAATCATTGCATGAAGAAAATTTTGCTCCTCACTCTTCTT
>DYKX01000252.1 GCA_020722375.1 Anaerolinea thermophila | reverse complement strand
GTAGCAATCCCCTTGCGAGGATTCATCTCATTTCAACTGCCTACTTGACCTCATTTATGGGTCATTTTTCATTTGCCTCCCCCTTTATTTGATCATTTTTGCCCCCTTTTTCATCAGAAATTGCCCTCCTCCACATTTCCGAGCGACTCGTCTCACGCTCACTCACGCATTGTCGCTCGGCTACCCATTCATTTTTGCCCTACTTGACGCTGTTTATATCCCACATTTCGCCCCACTTATCCCACATTTTCGCTTTACCGTCAAGCATTTTGCGAGCGACTGATTTTATGCCCTACCCCCCACCTTCGCTCGCTAGACGATGATTTCTTTCACTTCCTTTGTGATTTCTTGCGACGCCGACGTTGTTTCGATTTTGCCCCGGCACGTTTCACACAACCGATAATACCGCACCGCATCTTGTTTCACTTTGATTTTACTGCGTACGCGTCTCTGCATTTGCGCCAGTTGCTTGTCTGTTAACAAACATTCTGAACAGACGCCTCGTCGAGGCGTCTCTGCTGCACCGGTGAGCCGTAATCTTCCAACAGATCGTGCAAGCGCGCCCGCCGCCGATCATCGGAAATATCGTACGCCACCACGATGAATTGCTTTTGCATGGCGTCTCCTCACCTAGTTCGAAACGGAAGGTACGTGCTTGACTCACCTTCGATGACCTGGCGCAATAAGCGTGCTTGCGCCTCAAAGCATCGCACATACGTCCATCGCTGACGATAAACCGGGTGCGTCACCCGCGTATT
Organism: Anaerolinea thermophila; assembly: GCA_020722375.1. Taxonomy (GTDB): domain Bacteria; phylum Chloroflexota; class Anaerolineae; order Anaerolineales; family Villigracilaceae; genus Denitrolinea. The sequence goes on along the minus strand of DYKX01000252.1, from coordinate 1,125 downwards.
CACCCGCGCGTTCCAATGATGCAAGAATCTTTTCATCCCTGCGCGCGTGAGAACAACTCCCGCACCCGCCTCACGGTCACCGCAAAAATCAGTTTGCCTGATAATCTCGCGATTGATGAGGTTCAACACCAACGAATCCACGATGAGCGGACGGAACTCTTCCATCAGGTCGAGCGCGAGCGCCCGCAACGCCGCCGTTCTTTTTCACCCTCTTCCACGCCGCGCGCAGGTTGGGTAAACTGAGCGCGCGTTCAAATAGCCCGCGTTGGCTCATGGCGGATTTTGCTCTGACGCGATCGCAACCGTCTCTTGCAGCGATTGCCCGCTGTCCAAAAACGGACCCACCACCGTCTCCTTCTCCAGCACCAAATGATGGCGATACGTACCGTGTTCGAACGCATAGACATGCACCGGCACCCAGTTGTCCAACATCGCGCCCAGCGCGGCGGCAAAAGTTACGGGACCGCCATAAAAGAAATGAACTTCAGTCACCCCCACCGCCGTCAGTTTGCGCTTGGACTCGTTAATCTCCTTGAGAATTTGCGGGAATTTTTCGACCGGCACAACTCCTTGATAAAAATGCGTTTGAAGCGGCATCGTGCGCTGATTCTCCTGCAAGTACTGCCGCACGTTTCCTTCAATGTCCATTCCCAAGCCGACCACCAGCGCCACCGGATTCGGCGTGCCTAATGGACGTGTCCCGCGCTTGACCAACTCCGCATAGCGCCGCGAGTTGCGCCAGAACAAAATCACGACGATCACCACAGAGCCGATTTGCAGCACGTTCGCGATGATACCCAAAACATTCCAAACAAAATCCCACGCCATATGTTACCTCCGCTCCCGCGCGGCCTCGCGCACGCTTTGCAAATTGAGAATCTCCGCCACCTCGTATTGCGTTGGCGTGCTGTTCGCCACCGGGCGTATCCGCACGACTGCCGCAAAATACCCCATCCGCCCATGCAACTCTGCGAGCAGCACGAGTGCGGCAGGCGCGTAGCCGGGTGGATTGACGAGGATCGGCAAGGTCTGCCATTCCTGCGACGATAGTCCCACCGCATCCACCAGCGCGCGCGCTTGCTCCGCGAACGATTGCGCGTGATCGAACTGCGGCATCTGCTCGAT
>DYKX01000082.1:3545-12690 GCA_020722375.1 Anaerolinea thermophila | reverse complement strand
CGAACGTTCCAGCCAGGTTTGGGCTGCTAAATATTGGCTTCTTGCAGTAGAGTCATAAATTAACCTCCCCCCCACGGCGCTGCTACGCCCAGGAATAGGTTTTCCATTGTTTTGTTCTCCAAATTGGGTAACCAATTACTTCGTCACCTCATCACTGACGCGATCCAGTTCCGCCACCTCAGCCTCGGTCAACTTCCAGCCGAGCGCGCCCGCATTCTCCTGCGCCTGCGCGGCATTCTTCGCGCCGGGGATGGGGAGCGTCCCTTTGCAGATGCACCAGTTGAGCGCCACCTGTGCGTTCGTCTTGCCGCCGTGATCCTGTCCGATCTTGGTCATCAGTTTCAACAGCGGTTGGATGCGCGACAACCTGGCCGCGGCGGAGATGGCGCGCGGGCCGGGCGGGAGTTTTTCGGGTGAGTATTTCCCCGTCAGCAGGCCTTTACCGATGGGGGAGTAGGCAATGACGCGGATTCCCAGTTCGCGGCAACGCGCCAGCAGTCCATTCTTTTCGATGGTGCGGTCGAGCAGATGATATTCCACCTGATTTGCCGCCAGAGGAATGTCCCTGCGTGCCAGACTCGTGTAGGCGCGCACCGTCTGGCTGGGATTGAAATTCGATACGCCCACCGTGCGGACGAGTCCCTCCTGAACGAGGTCCGCCATCCAGTTCATCAGCGTTTCGGGCGGGACGATGGGCGTGGGCCAGTGAATCTGATAGAGGTCCACGCGCTCGATCCCGAGGCGTTCCAGACTATTTCTCAACGCATACTTCATGAACCATTTATGGACGCGCCACGGATACGGAAAAAACTTGCTCGCGATCAACACCGGCTGGTCGGTGGCCTTCAACATCGAGCCGAGGAACCGCTCCGATTGCCCCATGCCGTACACTTCGGCCGTATCCACAAAGCGGATGCCCGCGCTCAGGCTCGCGTCGAACGCGGCGCGGATATCGGCCTCATTGTGGGTCTGTCCAAAACTCCAAAAAACGCGGTCGCCAAACTGCCATGTCCCCAGTCCCATTTCGATGGCGTGCAAAAAGCGGGTCTCGTTGCTGATGGGGTCGGTCACTGTGCCCTCCAAAGCCAGAGTTGCATGATTTTACCACTTGCACGGATTATAATTCGGACATGCCCACTCTCCGAATTCCCGCCGCACTGAAGTATTACGTGGAGAACCAAAGCGAGACGGACCTCCCCGCCTCCTCCGTGACCGAGTTGCTGGCCGCGCTGGCCGCGCGTTATCCCAGCGTCAAGTTTCACCTGCTCGGTTCGGACGGCAAACTGCGCCGTCACTTCACCGTTTTTGTCAACGGCGAGAACATCCGCGAGTTGAACGGCCTCGAGACCGCGCTCAAACCCGAAGATAAGGTTATCCTGCTCGCCTCCGCCGCGGGCGGATAAAATTTCAGGTTCTGAGTGCTACGTTTTGCGTACTTGAAACTTGAAACTTGGAACTTGAAACTTGAAACTTGAAACTTGAAACTTGAAACATGGAACTTACCCACGAAGAAATCCTCCGCTACTCCCGCCACCTGCTGATTCCCGAAGTCGGATTGGAAGGCCAGCAAAAACTGAAGGCCTCCTCCGCGCTGGTCATCGGCACGGGCGGACTCGGCTCACCCGTCGCGCTCTACCTGGCCGCGGCGGGCGTCGGACGCATCGGCCTCGTGGACTACGACGTGGTGGACGCGTCCAACCTTCAGCGTCAGGTGCTGCACTCCACGAGTGCGGTGGGCACGCTCAAAGTCGAGAGCGCGAAGCGACGCCTGCTCGATCTGAATCCCCTCATCCAGGTCGACGCGTATAACGAGCCGTTCACTTCATCCAATGCGATGCGAATCGCCAAAGATTACGATGTGCTGATCGACGGCACGGACAACTTTCCGACGCGCTACCTCAGCAACGATCTGTGCGTCCTGCTTGGCAAACCGAACGTCTATGGCTCCATCTATCGCTTCGATGGACAGGCCAGCGTCTTTTACGCCAAAGAGGGGCCGTGCTATCGCTGTCTCTTCCCCGAACCGCCGCCGCCCGGACTCGTCCCCACCTGCGCGGAGGGCGGTGTGCTGGGCGTGTTGCCTGCCACCATCGGGAGTATCCAGGCCAGCGAGGCGCTCAAACTCCTGCTTGGCATCGGCAGTTTGCTCATCGGAAAACTTCTGCTCTACAACGCGCTCGATATGTCGTTCGATTTTGTCACGCTGAAAAAGAATCCGAACTGCCGCGTCTGCGGACCGCACGCCGACGTGACCGAGTTGATCGACTACGAGGCATTTTGCGGCGTCCCTGGGCATGACCACGACGAAGGTTCCGCGGGCGCCGACTGGGACATCTCCGCGCTGGAACTGCAAACCCGCCTCACGCGTGACCCGAACCTGCTTCTGCTCGATGTGCGTGAACCGCACGAACTGAGAATCTCCTCCCTGCGCGGCGCGGCGAACATTCCCCTCGGTCAACTGGCGGCCCGCCTCTCCGAGTTGGATTCGACGCGCGAGATGGTCGTCTTTTGCAAATCAGGGACGCGCTCCACGCGCGCGCTGGAATTGCTCGTCAGCGCGGGATTCAAGAAAGTGAAAAATTTGAAGGGTGGGATTAACGATTGGGCGCGGGAAGTGGATGCGAGTTTGCCGGTGTATTGATGATGCATCCCGAATCAGTCAGACTGATGGCGGTTTTGGATTGGAAAATCCCCATTGTGTTCATGGAAGAGACTGACGATCCGTTCCTTTGCAGGTTCAATCTCTTCCTCTTTAAATTCGATTTGATTTTGTTCGAAGACATCCTCAGACCAAATGGCTTCGTCTTTATAGTATTACTCCGTGAAAACAATGCCAATCGCGAAGATTTTGCCTCAGTACCGCAAGATTTATCTTGCCCCCCGAGGCGCAAAATGAATTTTGCGGTACAACCGCGCTATGTAATTCATCGAGTGTAGTTGCATGGGCTATAACATGCGCTTGCCATGGATCGTCCCATCGCCATCGCAAATAAAGAATGTAATCGATGTTGTTTTTTTGAAGATGATAGCAGCATTGATTTGGACAACTCAGCAACTCAAAAAACCACTCTTCGAGAGGCAGTGGTTCATGGTCAACTTCGGGCATGTGGGTTAAGTCGTTGAGCATGGTGAAATGATAACAAGAAAAAATCAGGTGGAGTTGAAAAGAAATTGGTTGCCTCCTGGCTGGTAAAATAACTCAACCAAAGGAGATTGAATGACCACTCTTACTGTTTCCGACAAAACCCGCGTTTATGATTCCATCCTCGGCGCGGTTGGACACACCCCCCTCGTCCGCCTCGGACGCATCGCCCGCGAGTTGCCCTGTCCGCTGTACGCGAAACTGGAATTCATGAATCCAGGCGGCTCGATCAAGGACCGCGTCGGGGCGAACATCATCGAGCAGGCGGAGAAACGCGGCGAACTCAAGCCAGGTGGGACGATCGTGGAAGCGACCTCGGGCAACACGGGCGTCGGTCTCGCGATTGCCGCCGCGTTGAAAGGCTACAAAACCATCTTCGTCATGCCCGACAAAATGAGCAACGAGAAGATTCTGCTCCTGCGCGCGTACGGCGCGAAGGTGGTCATCACGCCGACCGCTGTCGCGCCTGAAGACCCGCGCTCCTATTATGAGGTAGCCAGGCGCTTCGCCCGCGAGACGCCGAACGCGATCCTCGCCAACCAGTACCACAACCCCGACAACCCCCAGACCCACGTCCTGACGACGGGACCCGAGTTGTGGGAACAGACCGAAGGTCGCGTGACCGACGTCATCATCGGGATGGGCACGGGCGGGACGATCAGCGGAGTCGGGCGTTATCTCAAGTCGAAGAATCCCGAAATCAAGATCGTGGGCGTGGACATCGAAGGCTCCATCCTGACCGAGATCTGGCAGAACAAGGGCGTGATTCCCGAAGGCGCGTATCCGAAGACCTACAAAGTGGAGGGCATCGGCGAGGACTTTTTGCCGTCCGCGACCGACCTGAGCGTGGTGGACTGGATCGAGCGCGCGGGTGACCGCGAATCGTTCCTGTGGGCGCGGCAGTTGGTGCGGCAGGAGGGGATCTTCGCGGGCGGTTCATCGGGAAGCGCGTTGGCAGGCGCTTTGAAATATTGTCGCCGCCTCAAACCCGACCGATTGGCGGTGGTCATTTTCCCCGATTCGGGGTCACGCTATCTCTCGAAATTCTATGATGACAAGTGGATGCGCGAGTTCGGTTTCCTCTCGATGGAGTTTGGCGAGATGACCCTTGGCGACCTCCTGCATGCCAAGCCGAATAAAACCCTGCAAACCGCCGCGCTCGGCGATTCCATCCGCAAAGTTGTGACGACCATGCATCAATACAGCATCTCGCAGATGCCCGTCGTCGGCGCGGACGGGACTCTCGTTGGCCTGCTCGAGGAAGTAGACGTGTTGAATCACATGCTCGAACATCACGCGGGTCACAGCCACGATGAGCCGATCGACGTCCTTGTCCAGAACGCGGGCGCGGTATTTCCTCCCGAAGCGTCGCTGGAAGAGTCGATGCCTTCACTGACAGCAGGCTACGCGTTGATCGTTGTGGAGGATAGTAAGCCGATTGGGATTTTGACGAAGATAGACGTGCTGGATTATGTGGCGGGAAAGATTTAGCCGCTTTGTTACTCCCGATTGACCAGCCACACGCCAAGGATGATGATTGCCCCGCCGATCAGAGTGACGGGCGTGATCGGTTCATTGATCATTGTCGCGGCCAGAACGGTCGTCACCAGCGGTTCGATGTTGATGAAGACCCCCAACTGCGAGGCGGGAATCTCGCGCAGTGCGTCATACCATGCGATGTAGGCAAACCCCGAACCGAAAACGCCGAGGGCGAGGATAGCCATCCAGCCTTTCAGCGTCAACGCGGGGATTTCTGTCAGCCCAGGCCCGATGCTGAAGATCCAGACGCAGGTGAACAACCAGCCGAAAAGCATCACGTAGAACATCATCCGCGCCGCAGGGTGACGCGGAAGTTCGCGCCTCGAAAGGATGGTGTAGATTGCCCAATTGGGCGCACTGAGCAGGATGAGCAGTTCGCCTCGAGCGTGCTCCCAGCCCGCGAAAAGCCCAGCGATTTCCCCGTCGCTGACGATTAAAAGCACTCCCAGGGCGGCGATCACAATTCCTCCCACGCGCAGCCAACCCATTTTCTCTTTCAGGAATATCCAGCCGAACAACGCCGTGAAGACGGGAATGGTTGCCACGATCCAGGCGGTATCGGAGGCGCGCGCGGTCTGTAACCCAGTTGCCTGCAACCACTGATGGAAGGTTACGCCGATAAAGCCAAGCAGGGCCAGCATCCACAAATCGTTTGCAGATGGGAAGGCAAACTGCCGCCGCGCCAAAACCGTCGCGCCGAGAATCAGGACGCCGATCCCGAAGCGGATCCAGACAATCGTCGCGGGCGAGACTTCCGTCAGCGCGATCTTGGTGGCGACAAACGTCCCACCCCAGATGATGACAGAAAAGAGGGCGGAAAAAACAGGGAGGATGCGGGAACGCGGCATGAAAAACCCTTTGGCGAAAAACGAAATCTACGGATGAAACTCACTGACAACTACGATGTCCCCGAAAGGGGAATCACTCAAAACGGATCGCCGAACTACCCTGGCCTTACCCTCTGCGCCTCCAGCACATTGGGGATGTTCTCGATCCTCGTCAAGATTCGGCTTAACTGTTTGATATCCTTCACTTCCACGATCAGGCGCAGGTCAGCCATGCTGTGCGCCACCTTGACCCCCACGTCTGCGATGTTCACTCCCTCACTGTTGAGCAGGTTCGAAATATCGCCCATCAATCCCGTTCGGTCGTAGGCGGAAATCCTGATCGGCACGGAATACGTCCGCACGTGCTCGCCCCACGAAACGCGCACCAGCCGTTCGCGGTCCACGACGCGCAGGATGTTGGGGCAATCCTGTCGGTGAATGGAGACGCCGCGTCCACGCGTGATAAACCCAATGATCTGGTCGCCCTGAGTCGGGTTACAGCATTTTGCGATTGTGGTCAGCAAACCTTTCAACCCCACCACGTTGATCGACTCGGTGGCGACCGCCTCGCTGACAGGCGCGGCCGCGGTCAACAGGTCTGTGCCATCCTGCGATTCCGACAGCAGGTTGACGATGCGACTTAAAGACAGGTCGCCACAGCCGATGTCCGCATACATTTCTTCGGGCTGTTTGTAGCCAAAATTCCGCCCCAGCATTTCAAAGTTGATCTCGCCCATGCCCAGCCGCTGGAGTTCGCGTCCCAGCAGTTCACGTCCCGACGACAGATTCTTTTCGTAATCCTCTTTTTTGAACCAGGCGCGGATCTTGGAACGCGCCCGCTGCGTGCGGACGAGTCCCAGGTTGACGTTCAGCCAGTCTCGGCTCGGGCCGCCTCGCTTCGCGGTCAGGACCTCGACCTGGTCGCTGGTCTTCAAGACGTGGTCCAACGGGACGAGTTTCCCGTTCACGCGCGCGCCGCGGCAGCGATGACCGATATCGGTGTGGACGTGGTAGGCAAAGTCGATCGGCGTGGAACCCGCTGGCAGGTCAATGATGTCGCCCTTCGGCGTGAACACGTAGACGCGGTCCTGGAAGACGTCGGATTTCATCCCATCTACGAATTCCTGGGCGTCGTCCACATCGTGCTTCCAATCCATCATGGCGCGCAGCCAGTTCACATGCTGCTCAAAGGCCATGTCGCGCGCTTTGCCTTCCTTGTAACGCCAGTGCGCGGCGATGCCGAGTTCCGCGTTCTGATTCATTTCGGGTGTGCGAATTTGCACCTCAACGGGCTTCCCGTCGTCGAAGATGACGGCTGTGTGCAGGGACTGGTAGAAGTTATCCTTGGGCGCGGCGATATAGTCGTCAAATTCGCCCGAAAGTGGACGCCACGTGGTGTGGATCAAGCCCATCGTCGCGTAGCACGCGGGAATGTCGGGGACGATGAGACGCACGGCGCGAATGTCTCGCAGCAGTTCGAAGGGCTTGTCCTTGCGGATCATCTTTTTGTAGATCGAATAAATGTGCTTGGGACGCCCCGTCACCTCGGCCTGGATGTGGTGCAATTCGAGCAGTTTGCGGATTGCCTCGATGATGGCTTTTATGCTCGCTTCCCGATCGGGGCGGCGTTCATTGAGTTGTTCGGCGATCTCTTTGTACTTTTCGGGATTGGTGTAGCGGAAGGCCAGGTCTTCGAGTTCCCACTTCATCTGCCAGATGCCGAGGCGGTTGGCCAGCGGCGCAAAAATATCCATGGTCTGCTGGGCGATGCGCCTGCGCTTGGCTTCGGGCATGTGACCCAGCGTCCGCATGTTGTGGAGGCGGTCAGCCAGTTTAATAAGAACCACGCGCACGTCCTCGCCCATGGCAAGGAAGGTTTTACGGAGAGTTTCGGAGGCCAGGTCCTGTTTGCGTTTGCGGAGGCGCGCCGCTTCCGCCTCTTCGTCCGTCTCCGCGTTTCCGTTCTTCGCGTCGGCATGCTGGTCGTCGCGCGAGACGCGCGGCAGGTTCGTCAGCTTGGTGACACCATCCACGAGTGTGGCAATCGTCTCCCCGAAGTCGAGGCGGATGTCGTCCAGCGTCACGGACGTGTCCTCCACGGTGTCGTGGAGGAGTCCCGCGGCCACCACTTCGGGCGGGACGCTCAAGTCCGCGAGGATGTGCGCCACTGCCACGCAATGCGTCACGTACGGTTCGCCAGAGACGCGTTTCTGCTCGCGATGGGCCTCCTCCGCCACCCGATAAGCGCGCTGAACAAGTTCGCGGTCGGCGATGGAATAGGTTTCGGGTAACGCCTTGAGCAGATCTTCGATCCCAGGCAGGTTTTGGGCAGATTTCATAACAATCTATTTTATCGCAGAACGAAAACATGATTAACCCCAAACTGTTGTGAGGGATGGCGCGCCAGGCCTCGCCGAGCGTATAACGTTTGCCGCGCGCCCTGCGCTCTTTTTGTGCGGTGGTACGCTGAAATTGTCTTTGCTTCACGAGCGGGTCGCGGTCCGTCAACTGCCGTTCGCGCAACCGTTTGAGACGTTCCTGTTCGTTGCTCATGTTCAACTTTCTCCCTCTCCCATTGGCAGAGAGCGGGGGCAAGGGACATCACAACGTCTTCAACAGTGCTTGTCGGCTGTTCCTCAATCGGTCAGAGATGATCTCGGTGATGCGCAGCATCACTTTGAATCCAGCATTGGGATGGGACTCCATCACCTGCATGAATTTGTCCGCGGGGATGGCGATCAGGTGGCTGTCTTCTTCGCAAAAGGCGGAGGCAGTGTAGTAATTGGGTGCGACGACTCCCGACCAGCCGAGGGTCTGGTAAGGGCGGCTGACGATGCTCACGGTCACGAAGTCCGGCCGAGAGGTCAGATTGACGCGCAGGACGATGTTTCCCTTCACGAGCAGGTGCAACTTGTCCGCCCGTTCGCCTTCGCGGAAGACATACCCGTCTTTCGTCACGAAGACGTCTTCGCAGACTTTGGCGACTTCCTCGAGCACATTCGCGGGAATCCCTTTGAATAAGTCGAAATTCGCGAGCGTTTCCTTGGTGATCATTTGGCCTCCGATGAAGTAAAATTGCCTCATTGTATTGCACGGGAGAAAAAATGTCCATCACAACAAATGTGACAAGACTGCTGGATGCGCGCAAGATTCCGTACACGGCCTATGAGACACCCGCCGAGAAACTGGGCGCGCTCGAAACGGCTCGCTTCCTGAACGTTGAGCCTGGTTCTGTTTTCAAGACGATTGTCGTCACTCGCGAGAGACCGCGCAAACCCCTGCTGGTGGTTGTTCCCGGTGATGCCGAAGTGGACTTGAAATTGCTGGCCGCCGCGCTTGGCGAGAAAAAAGTTTTCCTGCCCACCGAGCGCGAAGCCGAGCAGTTGACGGGCTTGCGGGCGGGCGGCATTTCTCCGCTGGCGTTGATCAACAAGGGCTTTCAGGTGGTGATCGACTCGTCCGCGCGGGCGCGAGGCGAGATTCACGTTTCGGGCGGCCAGCGCGGGTTGAATATCAGGCTGGCCACAGAGGATTTGGCGCGGTTGGTGAATGCGCGATTTGCGGAGGTAGGTACGCACATAGGCACGTAGACAGGGAGACAGGTACACACGTACACACGTAGACAAGTACACACGTA
>DYKX01000082.1:0-3445 GCA_020722375.1 Anaerolinea thermophila | reverse complement strand
GTACACACGTACACACGTAGACAAGTACACACGTAGACAAGTACACACGCGCCTTGTATACCTGGTTACCTGTGTACCTGTATACTCTCCCCTACGCGTCGAACTCCGCGACTTGATCTCCGTTGACCCAGACCGTGTAATGCCCGCTGGGGAAACTGCCGAGAGGAATGTTGATCGAGAAGGGCTGAAGAACTTCTGTGCACATGCTATTGGGCGCCACCAGTGAATATACTTCCACGAGGATTTTGTTGTCCGCGTCGGGAGGCCTGACATCCACACGCAGTTGGTTACAGGGCGTGGGCAGGTTGCCCGAGACGGCCAGCATGAACTGGGGCGGATAACTTTCCATCGTGAGCAGGTCGGTGGATTCAACGTAGACGTTCTCGCGCAGAAGGTTCTTGTCCGCGGGACGGGGAATGGTGTTATCGAATTTCTGCGGGATGAAGACGGGATCGTCATTGCTCGTGGGTTGGTTGGGGTCGCCGCCGTCCGTGGGCTGGTCGGGGTTGCTGACAGACTGGTGCGGGTCATTGAAGGGCTGGCTGGGTTCGCTCGCGCCTGGCGCGCAGGCGGTAAGCAGAATCAACACCAATAGAAAGGGGATCAATCGTTTCATGGCTGCCTCCAGTTTATTTTCTGACGTTTCCATTTGCGATTTGTTCCCCTCTTCCGTGTAGGCGGTCAACGCTTGAACTTCACTTCGTCCACCAGTTTGGCGGGGACGTAGATGCCGCGTCCTTCAACGGCAACTGTCCCATCGGGGAGGAGAATCTCGCCCTGCGTCCACGCTTTTCGTTCGGTGTGACGCGAGACGCGCGCCCGCACGCTGACGCGTTGTCCCAGCGGGACGGGGCGTCGGTAGTTGACCTCGAGATTGACGGCCACCACCCGCAGTCCCGCCACCCAGACGGCCACCCCCATCGCCTCGTCCAGGATGGCCGCGGACGCGCCTCCATGGGCGTGGTTGGGAGGTCCTTGCTGTGAGTCGGTCAGGGTGAATTCAGCGGTGATGGTCCCATCCTCTGCCCACCAGGTTAATCCAATGCCGTGCGGATTTTGTGTCCCGCACACGAAACAGGAGCCATGTTCGGGGAGTTGTTGTTTCATGTTTGCATTGTAATCCGAATGGACAGTGCTGGATGGGGAGGATGAGGTGACGATAATCATATTGAGAGGAACCCCATACTCATGCTAGAATCGGCGCATGAAGGTCTTTGTCAAATTAATCGCCAACTACCAGAGTCTGCTTCCCGCTGGGACGGTCGGAAATACCATCGAGATCGAAGTTCCCGCAGGCATCACTATTTTACAGGTTCTTGCCCCCTTTGGCGTTCCTCTGGATGATACAAGCGTCATTGTTTTGAACGGCTTGACGGTTGACCTAAACACCCCCGTGTCCGAAGGCGATACTATCACCGCATTTTCGGCCATCGCGGGAGGATAATCTGTAACGCAAATTGCCAATTTGCGAATCTACGGCACAAATTAGCAATTTGTGCTACAAGGAGTTCCTATGAACGGCTGGCACGGAAAACTACTGCGCGTCAATCTCACCACCCAAACCACCTCGGTCGAAGACATTGACCCGCAGGTCTGCCGCGACTTTATCGGCGGACGCGGCGTGGCGATGTGGTACATCTCGAAGGAAGTGGACCCGCTGGTGGATCCGCTTTCCCCTGACAATAAACTCGTCTTCGCTACGGGACCGTTGACCGCGACGCCCGCCCCGACGGGGAATCGCTACATGGTCGTCACCAAGTCCCCGCTGACGGGCGCGCTGGCGCACTCCAATTCGGGCGGCGAGTTCCCCACCTGGATGAAGCGTACGGGATTCGACCTGTTCATCTTCGAGGGGAAGGCGTCAGAGCCAGTCTATCTCTTCGTAAACGAGGACCGCATCGAGGTCCGCTCTGCCGCGCATGTTTGGGGCAAGGATACGCACGAGACGACGGACATCCTCAAGGCGGAGACGAGTCCCGAAGCGCGCGTCGCCTGCATCGGCCCCGCAGGCGAGAATCTGGTGTTGATGGCGTCCATTATGAACGACAAGCATCGCGCCGCGGCGCGTTCGGGAGTCGGCGCGGTGATGGGAAGCAAGAATCTCAAGGCCGTGGTGGCGATGGGAAATAAAAATCCCGACCTGCACGACCCGACCGCGATGCGCGACGTGAGCGTGGGCACATCCAGGAATGTGGGTGTGGACGTGAAGAAAGGCTCGAACATGCGCATTTACGGGACGTCGTATGTGCCGCAGGTGACGAACACGCTTGGTATTTTCCCGACCTATAATTTTCAGCAAGGCACGTTCGAGCATACGAACAAGATTGACGGCGAGGCGCTCAAGAATCAGTATCTGATCCGTCCCACACCCTGCTATCGCTGCCCGCTGGCCTGTGGACGCCTGACCGAAGTGCCCGACGGCCCATACAAGGGCAAGGGCGAAGGTCCCGAATATGAGACGATCTCGTCGCTTGGCAGCGGCTGTGGCGTGAGCAACCTCGCCGCGTTGACGAAGGCAAATTATCTGTGCAACGAATATGGCCTGGACACCATCAGCACGGGCATGACGATTGCCGCCGCGATGGAAATGTATGAGAAAGGCTACATTCCCGAAAGCGTGATCGGACAGCCGCTGAAATTCGGCGACCATGACGCGGTGATTGACATGATCAAGAAGATGGCAACCCGCGAAGGTTTTGGAAACGATTTGGCGCAGGGCAGTTATCGCCTGTGCGAAAAATACGGACATCCCGAAATCGCGGTGACCACGCGCAAACAGGAATTTCCTGGTTACGATCCGCGCGGCTCGCAGGGCATGGGCTTGCTGTACGCGACCTCCAACAAGGGCGCGTCGCACATGGAAGGCGACGTGGCCTACGAGGAGGTCTTTGGCGTACCCGTCAAGGAGAATCCGCTCACGACGGAGGGCAAGGCAGAATTGGTCAAACACTTTGAAGATTCGTTCGCGTTGATCGACTCGTCGGGCTTGTGCGTGTTCGTTGCCATTCGATACGTCTTCAGCAAAGAGCGTATGATACTGCCTGAGCGACTCTCCGAGATGATGAACTACACCACAGGCGCGGGATACACTCCCGCTGAGATTATGAAAGCCGCGGAACGCGTCTACAACCTGGAGCGCATGTTCGTTCTCAAGGCTGGCTCCACGGAGGACACTTTGCCGTATCGTATGTTGCACGAGCCGCTTCCCGACGGTCCCGCCAAGGGCAAGGTGGTGGAACTCGACAAGATGCTGCCCGAGTTCTACCAACTGCGCGGCTGGGATGAGAAGGGTGTGCCGACCAAAGAAAAATTAGAAGAATTGAGATTGTAATCTTCCACATGACTTCCCTCGAATTTAGAGTCTGTCCGAAAATTGCGGAGCGCGGACTTGAAAATTGCGGAGCGCGGACTTTGAGTCCGCTTGCCCCAGGCGGACTGGAAGTCC
>DYKX01000251.1 GCA_020722375.1 Anaerolinea thermophila | reverse complement strand
ACCCTCGCGGTCGCCCGAACCCTCGCGGTCGCCCGAACCCTCGCGGTCGCCCGAACCCTCGCGGTCGCCCAAACCCTCGTGGTCGCCCAAACCCATGCGGTCGCCCGAACCCTCGCGGTCGCCCGAAACCTCACGGTCGCCCAAACCCTCGTGGTCGCCCAAACCCATGCGGTCGCCCAAACCCTCGCGGTCGCCTTCTTTTTGAGGGAACGCCCTCGCCGCCTCGGCGAAGGTTGCCAGCATCAGCCCGTTCCAGGCGGTGAGCACCTTGTCATCGGTGGCGGGGCGGACGCGGCGGGCGCGGGCGGTCAAAAGCCGGGCATGACACTCGGCCAGTTTGGCGGGAACCTGCCCCCGGTCCAAGTCGAAGCGGGCCGCCAGGGTGGCGTCGTCGAGGGCGCGCTGCAAAACCGTCCGGCCCTCCCAGTTGCCCGTCTCGGTGATCCCGTAAGCCGCCTCGAAAAATCCACTACTCTCTGATAACTGCTCTCTAATCTCTTCTACCGTCCAGACGTAGAATTTGCCCTCCACGCCCTCCGAGTCGGCATCGAGGGATGAATAGAAGCCGCCTTCGGGGCCGGTCAACTCACGGGCGACGAAGGCCAGCGTCTCTTCGCAGATGCGGCGGTACGACGGCTCGCCGGTGAGCTGCCAGGCGTGCAGGTAGACCTGGGCCAGTTGGGCGTTGTCGTAAAGCATTTTCTCAAAATGTGGCGTTCTCCAAAAGTTGTCTACGCTATAGCGAGCAAACCCACCACCGACAACATCATACATACCGCCCCTTGCCATTGATTGAAGTACATGTTTGCTCATTTTCTCCGCAGTCTCGTTTCCTCGAGTTGATTGTCTAAGCAAGAATTCGATGAGCATCGGTTGTGGAAATTTAGGCGCGTCACCCCAACCTCCATACCCCCAATCATATCCGTCATTGAGCGCGTTTGTTACGGCTAAGAGATGTTCCATTGTGAGTTTGAGATCATATTGACTTGGGGATGACTGTGCTTGGATGTGTGCTGTTATTTTCTGTCCGGATTCCAGGACTTTTTCGCGCTCATTCTTCCACGCATTTGCTAATGCAAGCAGCACTTCTTTGAAGGATGGCATGTTGTAACGACGAACTGGGGGAAAGTAAGTGCCGGCGTAGAAGGGCAGCAGATCGGGAGTTAGGAAGACCGACATTGGCCAGCCGCCGGAGCCGGTCATGGCCTGAGTGGCAGTCATATAAATACTGTCTAAATCGGGGCGTTCTTCTCGATCTACCTTGATATTGATGAAGTGCTCATTCATGATGGCAGCAGTGGATTCATCTTCAAAAGACTCATGCTCCATCACATGACACCAATGACAGGCAGCATAGCCGATGCTCAGAAAGATCGGTTTGTTTTCTGCGAGCGCCTTGGTCAAGGCTTCTTCGCCCCAAGGATACCAGTCTACGGGATTATTCGCATGTTGGAGCAAGTAGGGGGAGTTTTCGTTGATTAGGTGATTAGGCATTGCATACCTCTAAAACTGCGAGGAAAGTCTTTCACGAGATTATAGCTTAACTCGGACAAGCCGAAACCAAAAAGGTTCAAACCTTTTGTACACGGATCGGACGGATTGCACAGATGAACACGGATTTATCCTAAAAAAATCCGTGAAACCCCGTGTCATCCGTGTACCGAATTTTCTTGTACAAAAAGCAAGGATTTAACTTCCAAGTGGGAGCATTCAGATTCTGTAGAATCGTGTTTGTTGAGGGCGCTGTAGCCCGCCATGATTAGGCGGACTAAAGTCTTGCCTCAGTCCATGAAAGTCGGTTGAAACCGACTTGTGGGATAGCCCGCAGGGCTTCCATGCACTGAGCAGGCGGCTTCCCTGGCACCGCCCGCCAGGGCAGGTGTAGCCCCGCT
>DYKX01000081.1:11188-12855 GCA_020722375.1 Anaerolinea thermophila | reverse complement strand
TTTCGGCTTCGCAAGTAACGCGCGTCAAAAAAGTCATCAAGCAAGCCGCGGGGAAGTAGACAGGTACACAAGTACACAGATACACACGCAACACCTATCCCGCATCTCCTATCTCGCAACCCGCACTGATTACCGATGACTGATTACTGATGACTGATTACTGATGACTGATTACTGATGACTGATCACTAACCATGCTCTACATCTCTCTTGCCCTCCTGCTCCTCGCCCTCTTCCTGCTCTGGCAATCCTCGCGCCAGCAAAAGGACGCGGGTCTGCCCGGCGGACGCGTCATCTACACCGACACACGCGCCTGGGGCGCGCCGCTCGAACAGCCGCTCTTCGATGCCAAACTCGGTTTGACGGGCAAGCCCGATTACCTCGTGGAGCAAAAGGGACAGATCATCCCCATCGAGGTCAAGAGCGGACGCGCCCCCGAGTCCCCGTACGATTCGCACATCTACCAACTCGCCGCCTATTGTCTGCTGGTGGAAAAAGTCTACGGCAAACGCCCGCCTTACGGAATCATCCACTACCCCGCCCGCGCCTTTGCCATAGATTACACGCCCGCGCTCGAATCGTCCCTGCTCGACATCCTCGCCGATATCCGCCGCGACGACACGCACACTGAAGTGGATTGCTCCCACGCCGAACCGGCGCGCTGTATCAAATGCGGGTTTCGGAAAGAGTGCGAGCAGAAGTTGGCGTGAATCTCCGCATTCCACCGGTAAACTGCCCAACTACAAACGGACTAAAATAGTATAATTGTTCTAATGCCCGACTCGTTCCTGCCCAAGCGTCCGATCGTGGCTGTGCATCCCAAAATGCCCGAGGCGCTCACGGAAGCCCGCGCCATAGCCGCTTTCCTTAAAGAAAAAGGCCTGGCCGCGGCAACTGGTTCCCTGTACGATGAGAACCTGCGCCGCCGCGTCAAAAGCGGAGACTTCGACCTGCTCATCGCCCTCGGCGGCGACGGGACCATGTTGCGGGCCGCGCATCTCTGCGCCCCATCCGATGTGCCCATTCTGGGGATCAACCTCGGACGGTTGGGATTTTTGATCCAGGTGGAGCACAAGGACTGCCCCAAATATCTCGAACAACTGCTGAAAGGCAAAGCCTGGATCGAGCATCGCATGATGCTGCGCGTGGAACACATGCGCGCCGGCGAAAGCAAAAGCGTTTCGCACGCGCTGAACGAGGCCGCCATCAGCCGCGGACAGTTGCTCCGCCCCGTGCGTCTCTCGGTGGATGTGGACGGACGCCTGCTCACCACCTACGTCGCAGATGGACTCATCGCCGCCACACCGACCGGGTCCACCGCCTACGCGCTCGCGGCCGGGGGGCCGATCCTGCCTCCCGAATTGCGGAACATCCTCATCGTCCCGATCGCGCCGCATCTCTCCGTGGACCGCGCCGTGGTCCTGTCCGAGGGAACGTCTGTCAGCATCCTTGTCCAAAGCGACAACACCGTCCTCAGCGTGGATGGGCAGGAGCCGATCGTCCTTGCCGAGGACGATCACGTGAACGTCTGCGCAGGTGAGTCCACTGCAAAATTCGTCCGCTTCGGCAACCCCGGTTACTTCTACCGCAACCTGACCGCACACATGAATCAGAATTCGATCTGATGATTGAACACTGATAACTGAACACTGATGACTGATGACTGA
>DYKX01000081.1:0-11088 GCA_020722375.1 Anaerolinea thermophila | reverse complement strand
ACTGATGACTGATGACTGAACTCACCTGCTACAACCACCCCAACCGTCCCACGCTCCTGCGCTGTAACCAGTGCGAGCGTCCCATCTGCACCTCCTGCGCGGTGCGGACTCCCACCGGCTACCGTTGCAAGGAGTGTGTGCGCGGCCAGCAGGCAAAATTCGACACCGCACAATGGTACGATTACGTCATCGTATTTTTCACGGGCGCGGTCCTTTCGGCCATTGCATCGCTCATTGCGCTGGTCATCACCTCCATCATTTGGGGCATCTTCGTCATCGGGCTGGGCCCACTGGCAGGCACGCTTATGGGAAACCTGGCGCGCCGCTTCGTTAAAAACCATCGTTCCAACTGGCTCAACATCGTCTTCGTGGCGGGCATTGTGGCTGGCACGCTGCCAATGCTTTTGGCGCTTGGCCTCGGGTCGTTATTTGCGATGCTCGCGGGGGGCGGCAACATAATGAGCAACATCTTCGCGCTCGGCCCGTTGCTCTGGCAATTCGCCTACCTCGTCACCGCTGTGCCTGCCGCGTATTCCCAATTCTCCGGCCTGTTCTTCCGACGATAACATGCTTACTGAACTCCGCATCCAAAACTTCGCCATCATAGACAAACTCGAACTCAGGCTCGGACCGGGACTCACCATTCTCACGGGCGAGACGGGGGCGGGCAAGTCCATCATCCTCGACGCGGTGACCATGCTCATCGGCGGGCGCGCCGACGCGACCGTCATCCGCGCCGAGTCAGATGCCGCGTTCGTCGAGGGGACGTACGCCCTCCAGGGGTCCGCGAAAGAGGCGGTGAACGAGATCCTGAAACGCGAAGAATTGGACGACGATCCGAATCACGTCACGCTCACGCGCGAGGTCCGCCGCGAGGGACGTTCCATCGCCCGCATCAATGGCCGGACCGTGAGCCTGTCTCTGCTTCGAGAAGTGGGCGCGGCCCTCGTGGACATCCACGGTCAGAGCGAGCATCTCTCGCTGCTCGACCCGCGCGCCCATCTGGGATTGCTCGACCGATTCGCGGACGCGGCTCCCCTGCTCGCGGATTATCGCAAGACCTATCACGCCCTGCTCGACCTGCGCCGCGAACTGACCGACCTGCGGGCTGCGCAATCTGACGCGACGCGCCGCACCGAGATGCTCACCTTCCAGGTGGACGAGATCGAAGCGGCCAGGTTGAAAAAGGGCGAAGACGAGGAACTGCGAAAAGAGCGCGACCGGCTCGCCAACGCCGAGAGCCTCGCGCAGCACGCACAGGAAGCGCTCGCCGTCCTCGACGAGTCCACACCCGACGCGTCGGCCGCGTCCGACCTGCTTGGGCAGGCCGCGCAGGCATTGTCCGCGCTGGCCAGGACTGACCCATCGAAGAATGATCTCTCCGAGCGCGCCAACCTCCTGCTCGAAAATCTCACCGACCTGACGCGTGAACTGCGTGACTACCTCGAAGAGATCGAGTTCAACCCAAAACGACTCGACGAAGTGGAAGAACGGCTCAATCTCATTTATCAACTCACGCGCAAATACGGCGGGAGCATCGAGGCCGTCAATAATTTTGGCGCGGAGGCGCGGGCGCAACTGGAGACCATCTCCAATGCCAGCGAGCGCATCGAAGCATTGACCGAGCAGGAATCCAAACTGCTCGAGAAACTCGCCGCGCAGGCCGCGCAGGTATCCGAAAAGCGCAAACAGGCCGCGGAGACGATGAGCCGCGGCATCGAGGCCGAACTGGCCGACCTGAAAATGTCCGCGGCCCGCTTCGGCGTGGACTTCCAGACGCGTCCCGATCCGAACGGCATCCCGCTCGCGGACGGCGCGCGTGTGGCCTTCGATCAAAATGGCTTCGACCGCGTGGAATTCATGGTCGCGCCGAATCCTGGCGAGGGACTCAAACCGCTGGCGAAAATCGCCTCGGGTGGCGAGACGTCGCGTCTCATGCTGGGACTCAAAAACGTGCTCGCCCGCGCCGACGAGATCCCCAGCCTGATCTTCGATGAAATTGACCAGGGCATCGGCGGGCGCGTGGGACTGGTGGTCGGCTACAAACTCTGGCATCTGGCGCGCAACCATCAGGTCTTCTGCGTGACGCATCTTCCGCAACTGGCCGCCTTCGGTGACCAGCACTATCAGGTGCAGAAACTCATTGACAAGAACCGCACCCTCACCCGCGTGGAAAAAATGGACGGGGACGCGCGCCTGCTCGAACTCGCCCAAATGCTCGGCGAGGTCGGCGAAGGGACTCTCCGCTCCGCGCATGAGATTTTGCAGACGGCGCGGCAGATGATCAAAGAGAGCAAAAAGTAAGAGGAAAGACTTGTGGCACGCGGCGCAGAGGAGAACCGCGTGAATCAGCCGTCGGACGCGGGGCCTGGCATCCGACGGCTGATGCTTTTCTACAAAAAACATCCCCGATTTTGGTCGGGGATGTTTTCAATCTTGAAGACGGTCTAATAGCGTCTGCCGCCGCCGCGTTGCGGACGGCGATCGCGCCCACCGCCGCGGTTGCCGAACGAACCGCCGCGTTCTTCGCGCGGTCTGGCCATGTTCACTTTCAACTCGCGGTCGCCCATCATGAAACCATTGAACATGCTGATGGCTTTCTGCGCCTCGGCCTGCGAACTCATTTCCAGAAAGGCAAAGCCCTTCGATTGGCCGGTATCCCGGTCCTTGATCAAGGCCACCGAAGACACGGTCCCCGCCTGTGTGAACAGGGTGCGCAAACTATCTTCCGTCGTTGAATACGACAGGTTTCCAACATACAACTTGACTTCCATTTTTCTCCAATCACTCGCTTTGCGGGTGGACTAAGCCAGGCTTTAGACGACCTCAAATGAGAATCACCCAACCCTGTTGACAATGAAAACAGTATAACACATCGAATATGCAAAAAACTTTTGAACTTCTCAGCATTCCACATCCGCGATCAGGTGGAAATGGGGAGTCCCCCTCTCAAGAGCAGGCGGATATTTTTGCCGCGAATTGTGTCAATTCGCGAAATTCGCGGCTGGTTTTCGCATCTGCTCTCTACGGGGAGACTCCCTGGAAATGCAACTGCGGAAAATCCTGAAACTCCCCGCCATTGACCATGAGGCGGTAGGCGGGGAGTTTGAATTCGTCCACGAGGGATTGGACGGTGGAATAGAGGTCAGTGAGGAAGGCGGTATCCGCGGGATCGAGTTCCGCCAGCGAGGCGACCGCCTTCTTCGGGACGATCAACACGTGGAAGGGACAGGCTGGCTTCGGATGACGGAATGCCATCAGCGCATCCGTTTCACGCAAACGTTTGACGGGAATCGCAAAACTCGTGTGGGCAAACATCCATCTTGCCAACCGCACAATCCAAGGATTACGCAATACGAAATACCCAACACGCACCACTCCCTGCTCTCTGTTCTCTACTCTACTACTCTCTAAATTCGATCTTCCCATCTTCCATCTTCGTGATGCAGGCCAGCGACTCGACCGGCACGCCCAGCGGCTCCAGCGCGGCGCGTCCGCCCTCGAAGATCTTCTCGATCAACGCGCCGATGCCGACCACGCGCGAGCCGGAAGCCTCCGCAAGGCGGACGAGTCCGAGAATGGTCGCGCCCGAAGCGAGGAAGTCGTCAATGATGAGGATCTTCTCGTCGTTTGCCATGTACTCGGGCGAGACGATCAACTCCACCATGCGGCCTTTCGTGTGGGAGGGCGCGAGGGTCAGGTAGACCTGGTCGGGCATGGTGATGGGCTTGTGCTTGCGCGCGTAGACAACCGGCAGGCCGAGGTGAATCGCGGTCGTCAGCGCAGGGGCGATGCCAGAGATCTCCGCCGTCAAGATCTTCGTCGCGCCCAGGTGCGCGAAGCGACGCGCAAATTCCCTGCCGCAGGCATCCATCAGCATTGGATCAACCTGATGGTTGACGAAACTGTCCACTTTCAGAATGCCACTGCCGAGATTTTTTCCCTCTTTCAGAATACGTTCTTTGAGTTCCTTCATGTCTCTCTCCTCGTCCAGACAAATTTTTCACGCATTGTACAACCTCCCGCCAGAACGTGCCAGTGGTTACTCCCTCCCTCACATGGCTGTTGCAAAGTCCGGGGACTCTCATCACGAATAACGCGAATGGGCGAATTTCGCAAATTTTCTTGGGTTTATTCGCACTATTCGCGAATTCGTGGCATTCGCGCTCCAAAGTGGCATATTTTTCAAGCGATTTTGAGAAGACCATACTCCCTCCCCCATTTTCGATTTTTGAAAATGGGGGAGGGCCGGGGTGGGGGCGTGTGTTAGAATTTCCCACCATGAACGAACACCCCACCCTCGTCCTGGCATCCAATTCCCCGCGCCGCAAGGACCTGTTCGCGCTGGGCGGATGGCCGTTCGAGATCATCGTCGCAGATGTGGACGAGATGCCGCGCGCGAACGAATCGCCGCGCGACTACGTCTTACGTCTCGCGGAGGAGAAGGCGCGCGTCTCATCCCTGCGTGCGGACGCGTCACAAGTCGTGCTCGCTGCAGATACCACCGTCGTGGACGGAAACGCGATTTTGGGCAAACCCGCCGACCCGTCGGAGGCGAAGCGGATGCTCCGTCAACTGCGCGGACGCGTCCACCAGGTCTTCACGGGCATCGCCGTCCTGCGCGTCAGCGACGGTCATCTCGTGCGCGATGTCTGCGTCACCGATGTGCCGATGCGCGATTATTCTGACGCGGAAATCGAAGCCTACGTTGCCACGGGCGACCCGCTCGACAAGGCCGGCGCGTACGCCATCCAGCACGCGGACTTCAACCCCGTGGCGTCCATGTCGGGTTGCTACGCCAGCGTGATGGGCCTGCCGCTCTGCCATGTGACGCGCCTGCTCCTGCAAATGGACGTGCCCGCGCAAACGGATGTGCCTGCCCGTTGCCAGAAATTCTTAAATTACTCGTGTCCCGTCTTCGCCGACATTCTGCGCGGCGCCTGATTGGAAAGGAACGAATGAAACCATTTCGCTGGTTTACTTTTTTAATTGCGCTCACACTCCTCACGGGTTGCGTCACCGGGGACGGCGGCCTGTCGTTCTTCCCCACGCCCACGCCGTTGCCGCCTCCGCAAGTGGGTATCACCCGCGCGGCCGACGCGACCCCCGCACTGACCGCTTTTCTCGACGCACTGAAAAACAACGATTACGCCGCCATGTACGCCGTGCTGGACAAGGCCTCGCAGGCCGCCATCACGTCGGAGGACTTTGCGACGCGCTACCGCGAGGCATTGAACACTCTCAGCGCGTCCAGCCTGGACTTTGAGGTGGGCGCGGCCACCATAAGCCCCACCGCCGCCCAGATTCCCTTCCGCCTCACCTATCACTCCACCCTGGCCGGTGACATCGCCCGCGACATGACCGCGCGCCTTGGCCTCGAAGACGGCCAATGGCGACTCGCCTGGGACGAGAGCCTGATCCTGCCCGAACTGGCGGGCGGCAACCGCCTCGTACTCGACTGCCGCGCGCCCGCCCGCGGCGACATCTACGACCAGGCCGGCGAACCCCTCGTCACCGAGACGGAAGCGGTCGCCCTCGGCGTGGACACAGGCACCGTCAACTTCGAGCGCCTGTTCGACCTCACCTACGAACTCTGGCGTCTGACGGGCATCAATCCTGAAGCGCTTTCCAATCAAATCATTGCCTCCGGGCCGGGCTGGTACATCCCCGTTGGGACAACCTCCAGAGAAGAAGGGGAACGCCTGCTGGGCATGGAATTCAGCGGGTTGGTGACCAATCCCTACACCTCGCGTTACTACGCCAACAGCGGCACCGCCTCGCAGACCATCGGCTACACCTTGAGCATCTTCCCCGAAGATTTGGACAGGTACAAACGTCAGGGCTATTGCGGCAACGAACGCGTCGGTCAAATCGGCGTGGAAAAAGCGGAGGAGAATTTCCTCGCGGGCGAACACGGCGGCACGCTTTACATCGCCAACCCGCAGGGACAGATCATCGCCAACCTCGCGCAGAAAGAGGAAAAACCGTCCAGCGATGTGTATTTGACGCTCGACAAGAACCTGCAAAATTATGCCGAGCAGGCGCTGGCCGGGTTCACTGGCGCGGTGGTGGTGATCGAACGCGACACCGGCCGCGTGCTGGCGCTGGCCTCCTCGCCCGGCTTCGACCCCAACCTGTTCGATTCGAACAACTTCAACAACGGCTACATGGTGAACAACCTGCTCAACGACCAGGAACGTCCCATGTACAACCGCGCCACGCAGGGACAGTATCCGCTCGGCTCGGTTTTCAAGGTCATCACCTTCTCCGCGGGTCTCGAAAGCGGACTCTTCCTGCCCGAGACCACCTACGATTGTCAGTATGACTTCACCGAAATTCAGGGACAAGTTCTGCACGACTGGACGTGGGACCACTGCCAGACCCGCGTCCGCAACGGACTCTTCTGCGACACCTCCGACAGCGTGCCTTCGGGCCTGCTCACCCTGTCCGAAGGGTTGATGCGCTCGTGCAATCCGTGGTTCTATCACATCGGTCTCGACCTCTATCGCAACAACCGCAGCGGCGACATCGCCGCCATGGCAAAGGCATTCGGACTGGGCTCGCTCACCGGCATCGTGGGCGTGGAAGAGGAGCCCGGCCAGATCCTGATCCCCGGCAGTGAACTGGAGGCCACCAACCAGGCCATCGGTCAGGGCGATGTGCTGGTCACCCCGCTTCAGGTGGCGCGCTTCATGGCCGCCATCGGTAACGGCGGCACGCTCTACCGTCCGAAACTGATCGAAAAGATCGTGGACGCCAATGGGAACGTGGTCGAATCCTTCCAACCCGAGGCCGTCGGCACGCTCCCCATCCAGCCAGACCGTCTGAAAGCCCTGCAGGACGCCATGGTCAGCGTCATCTTCAACACGCGCGGCACGGCCAACTTCCGTCTCGTGCGGCAGACGAGTTTCAACTTCCCCGCCGCGGGCAAGACCGGCACCGCCGAATCGAACATCCCCGGCTCGCCGCATGCCTGGTTTGCGGGCTACACCTACGGCACGTACAACGGCAAGCCGGATATCGCCGTGGCGGTCATCGTGGAATACCAGGGCGAAGGCTCCGATTACGCCGCTCCCATTTTCAACCGCATCCTCGAAACGTATTATCTGGGACGGCCGCAGAGACTCTACTGGTTCGAATCCGCCTTCGGCATCACGCGCACGCCCACGCCGTTGGGCGGCATCCCCACCAAAACACCGAGGCCGTAAAACAAACGCCGTGACCGACTTCCTTTCTGGATTGATCATCCGCGCCCAATCTGGTTTCTTCACTGTGGAGACCGGAGCGGGCGCGGTCGTTTGTCAACTGCGCGGACGCCTCAAGCGCGGACCTCGGGCCGGGGACCTCGCGGCGGTGGGCGACCGCGTCCGAATCACGCGCCTCGCTGACGGGTCCGGTGTGATCGAGGAGATCGAACCGCGTCGACGCGCCATCGTCCGCCTCGACCCGCGTCCGCAGGGAATCTATCAGCAGATCCTGCTCGCCAACTGCGACCAGGCGGTGTTCGTCTTCGCCTGTGCGCAGCCCAATCCCAAACTGCGCATGCTCGACCGTTTCCTCGTCATCGCGGAAAAGCAAAAGATACCGCCCATTATCGTCGCAAATAAAATTGATTTGGTGGATGAACCGGGGAAAATTTTCGGCATGTACGAATCGATCGGTTATCGCGTAATTTATGCCTCTGCAAAAACGTTCACAGGCGTGGAGGAGTTGCGCGCCGCGCTTGCAAACAAAATCAGCGCGCTGGCCGGGCCGAGCGGCGCGGGGAAGTCGTCCCTGCTCAACGCGTTGCAGCCCGGGCTGGGGCTGACGGTGAACAAGATCAGCGCGGCGATGGGCAAAGGCAAACACACCACCGTGTCGCGGCAACTGCATCCGCTCACGGGGGGTGGCTACGTGGCCGATACGCCCGGCTGGAAATCCCTGGCGCTGTGGGACACCGAACCCGAGGAAATGGACGCGTACTTCCCCGAACTCGCGCCGCTGGTGGCCGAGTGCCAGTTCAGCGACTGCACACACATCCACGAACCGGGTTGCGCCGTCCGCGCCGCGCTGGAGGCGGGGAAGATTCATCCAGAGAGGTATGATTCTTATCTGCGATTGAGGGCGGGGGATGCGGGGTAGGAGTTACAAGTTACGTGTATACTTGTTTGCGTGTGTACACTTCCACGATTTACGATTGACTGAACACTGAAAACTGGTCACTGATGACTGACTCTTCGACTTTGCTCAGAGCAAGTAACTGGAACTTACTCGGACACAACTGGGCCGTGGACATGCTCCGCCGTCACATCGCGACGGGCGAGACGCGTCACGCCTACCTTTTCGCGGGGCCGCTCGGACTGGGACGCCGTTCCCTCGCCCTGGCGTTTGCCCGCGCCCTGAACTGCACCAATCCGCCCGCGCCCGGCGAATTCTGCGGACAATGCCGCGATTGCAAGCAGACCGAAGCAGGAAAACACCCCGATTTGAGCATCATCGAGCCGACCATCAAAGACCCCGACGATAAGAATGCGTTGATCCCCGCGCAGTATGGAGAGATCCGCATTTCACAAATCCGCGATCTCCAGCGGATGATCAACCTCAAGCCCTATCAAGGCAAATACAGAGTGGTGATTGGCGAACGGTTCAACCAGGCCAATTCCGAAGCGTCGAACGCTTTTCTGAAAACCCTCGAGGAGCCTCCCGCTCATGTTGTTTTACTGCTGACGACAGACAACCCCGAATCCCTTTTGCCCACCATCGTCTCGCGCTGTGAGGTGTTGCGTCTGCGCCCTCTCCCCATCGAAGAAGTCCAGAGAGAATTAGAGAGGAGAGGGACGGAGAGCCGTCAGGCGGAGTTGATCGCGCACATCAGCGGCGGACGTCCGGGCTGCGCGTTTCGGCTGGCGGAAGATAAGTCACTGCTCGATTTCCGCGCGCAACGTCTTGATGATCTGCAAAAACTACTTTCCAGTTCGCGCGTGGACAAGTTCGCCTACGCTGAAAAACTCGCCAAAGACAAGGACGCGATGCGCCAAACCTTCCTCGTCTGGGAATCCTTCTGGCGGGATGTGTTCCTGTCCGCGTCGAAAGCGGATTCGCCGCTCACGAACGTGGACCGCGCCGAGGAGATCGCCTCGCTGGCGAGTCAACTCGAATTGCCCGCGGCCCGCCAAAGGGTCCGCGAGACCGAGCGCGCCCTCCAGCAGATGGAGCGGAACGTCAACGCGCGTTTGCTGACGGAAGTCTTATTGTTGAATTGGAATTGAGGTCCCATGTGTCGAAGCATTAAACCCCTGCGCCTGCCCGACCGCCCCGCGAGCGAAGAAGAGATCCATGAAGCCGCGTTGCAATACGTGAGAAAAGTCAGCGGGTATCGCAAACCGTCCAAAGTGAATCAAGCCGCGTTCGACGCCGCCATCGCCGAGGTAGCCGCGGCGACGCGGAAGATGCTGGAAACACTATCCACAAAAGGAAGTCAGGCATGAAGAATCATCCGAACAGCAAGTTCCTGAAGAATCTGCCGAAAGGCGTTCCTCTCAGTAAACTGGCGGTGATGAACGTGGATGAGGGCGAAGAAGTCCTCGGCGGATACGTGACGCCGCACATCCCAGGAACCGGAGTCTACAAAATACTCGCCAAGAAGAAAAAGGACGGGACGTGCGAATGGGCGCACTTTGTCCAGCGGGATGACGGACGCAAGGAAAAGGTCTACCGCGGGACGGTGGAAAACGAGGCGCGTCTCGCGGACGTGGTGGCCGCCTTCAATTCCGCGTTGAACACCGCCTACGGGCCGACCGTCCGTTTCGCCCCCGCCGATTCGGACATGTACACGCTGGACGGGAAACAGGTTTCAGGGACGAAGCATTGAGCGTATGGTCTTCTCAAAGTCGCTTGACGGATTGACCGATTTGGAACGCGAATTACGCGAACACCTGCACTTGCGCCAGGTGCAAGTGTGGGCGAATTTCACAAATTTTCCAGTATTTATTCGCGCCACACCGTACTTTAGTATTCGCAAACTCGCGACATTTGCGTTGAGAAATCTCTGACTTTGAGAAAGCCATGGTTTTGTCCTAAAATTCGCTTGACCCGACTCGGATTGTGCATTAAAATAGCGTCCGCCTTTGCCTCTGTAGCTCAGTGGATTAGAGCGTTTGGTTGCGGACCAAAAGGTCGCGTGTTCGAGTCGCGCCAGAGGCGCCACGATGAGGAGCGGAGTTCCGCTCCTTTTTTCTTACCATGAAAAAAGCACAAATTCTTCTGACCAACGATGATGGGATTCAATCTCCGGGCCTGTGGGCCGCGGCCGAGGCTTTATCCGCGCTCGGATATGTGACCGTGGCCGCGCCGCGCGAACAATCTTCGGGGATGGGACGCAGTCTTCCTGGGACCTCGGACGGGATCATCCAATCCGAGACTCTGGTCGTCCACGGACAGGCGTGGACGGTCTACGCGGTGGGCGGGAGTCCCGCGCAGGCGGTGTTGCACGCCATTCTTGAGATCATGCCGCAAAAACCAGACCTGGTGGTTTCAGGAATCAACTACGGTGAGAACATCGGCACGGGCGTCACCATCTCCGGGACGGTGGGCGCGGCCATGGAGGGCGCCGCGCTGGGTTATCGCGCCATGGCCGTTTCGTTGCAAACCGACCAGAAGTATCACCTGTCTTACTCGCGTGACATTGATTTTGCTGCGGCCGCGCAATTTACCGCCAGGTTCGCTCGCATGTTGCTGGAGAAACAATTCCCCGAGGATGTGCAATTGCTGAAAGTAGAAGTGCCGTCGGACGCGGCCATCGAAACACCGTGGGAAGTCTCCCGCCTCACGCGTCAACGTTATTATGAACCGCTCAAACCCGAGCGTGACTCGTGGGATGTGGCGGCCTCGGTCGGCTATCGCGAGGCCGCGCGTCTGGAAGACGAGGCCGAAGACACCGACGCCTACGTGATGCGAAGGAAGCGACACGTGGCCGTCACGCCGCTCAGTCTCGACTTGACATCGCGGGTGGATCTGTCGGCGCTCGAAAGGTTCATGCGGGAATAAACATAATGGCTCATGTGTAGAATCTGTGCGACAACGTGACAGTCACTTCCGAAGTGACTG
>DYKX01000250.1 GCA_020722375.1 Anaerolinea thermophila | reverse complement strand
CACGCGGGAGGACACAAAGGCCCTGGCACAGGAAATGCTGCAAAACAACCTGCGCACCGTTCTTACCACGGTGGATCCCAAACGACTTGAGCCTGCATTTGCCGGGCGAGTGTATGACCAACAATTCCTCAACGATCTTCCCGAAACTGTTGACCCCTGCGGCGAGAACGGGGAGTTCCATACGTTCTGTTTCGATGCTCCCATGTTCGCCCACCCGATTTCAATTCAAGTTGGCGAAACCGTAGTACGGGATGGTTTTGTGTTTACCGACATCCTGCCAGTTAAGTAGAACAAGTCTATAGACTTGTTCTACAGAGACTTGTTCTACAGCAATGCCCAAGGAAAATCAAATGACACCCAAAACAAAAAAAGGACTCCTCATCGTCAACACCGGCGACGGCAAGGGAAAATCCACCGCCGCGTTTGGCACAGTCTTGCGTGCCTGGGGGCGCGGATTTCGCATCTGCGTGATTCAATTCATCAAGGCGGAGACGGGTCAATGGGGCGAGATCAAAGCCGCCAAAAAACTCGGCATCGAATGGCACACCACCGGCGACGGCTTCACGTGGACATCGAAGGACATGGATGAAACCATCGCACGCGCCCGTCACGGCTGGGAGATTGCCAAAGAAAAAATTGCCAGCGGAAATTATGACTTGATTGTGTTGGATGAATTCACCTACACCCTCGCCTATAACTGGCTCGATACCGCCGAAGCGTTGGAATGGCTGCGCCTCCACCGCCCCCCGGAGTTGCATCTGGTTATCACTGGCAGGTCTGCCCCCGAAGCCCTGACCGCCCAAGCCGACCTCGTGACCGAGATGAAACTCATTAAACATCCGTATGAGCAGGGCATTCAGGCGCAAGCGGGGATTGAATTTTAGGAATGAGGAATGCAGAATGATGAATGATGAATTTTTCAGAAAAATCAAACCGCTCGACCAATCTGCCATGCAGGCGGCGCGTGAAAGGCAAAATCAACTGACCAAACCTGCAGGCAGCCTGGGACGGCTGGAAGAACTGTCCATTCAACTGGCGGGGATTCAGCGCAAGGCATTGCCTTCGGTCAAAGAAAAAGCCGTGATTGTGATGGCTGGCGATCATGGAGTAGCCGCAGAGGGCGTGAGCGCGTATCCGCAGGAGGTCACGCCGCAGATGGTGTTGAACTTCCTCAACGGCGGCGCGGCGATTAATGTATTGGCGCGGCATGTTGGCGCGCGGGTGGTGGTGGTGGATATGGGTGTGGCAAATGACATTCCATCCGCGGATGCAAAATTGATTCGGCGGAGAGTCGGCTCGGGGACGATGAATCTGGCTCGGGGTCCAGCCATGACGCGGGAACAGGCGGAAGAATCCATTCAAAGCGGAATCGAAGCCGCGTTGGCAGAAATATCCAAAGGCGCAGACATCCTCGGTACGGGTGATATGGGCATTGGCAACACTACGCCCTCGGCGGCGATTGCCTGCGCGTTGA
The DNA here is from genome assembly GCA_020722375.1 of Anaerolinea thermophila. Lineage (GTDB taxonomy): Bacteria > Chloroflexota > Anaerolineae > Anaerolineales > Villigracilaceae > Denitrolinea. The sequence continues at coordinate 436 of DYKX01000250.1, read as the reverse complement.
TGAACGTTTCGGCTGAAAAAATAGCAGGGCGCGGTACGGGCGTGGACGATGAAGGATTGAAACGAAAGATCGCTGTGATCGAAAAAGGCTTGCAGGTCAATCAACCTGATCCGAATGACGGCATGGATGTGCTTGCTAAAGTGGGCGGCTTTGAGATTGGCGGGCTGGCAGGTGTGATATTGGGCGCGGCGTCGCAGCATGTGCCCGTGATGATGGATGGATTTATCTCGACGGCGGCGGCGATGATCGCTGTGACTCTCGCGCCGCAATGCAAGGAGTATCTGATCGCGGCACACCGTTCAAAAGAAAATGGCCATGCGCTCATGCTCGAATGGCTTGGCGTGAAACCGCTGCTCGATCTTGACCTGCGTCTCGGTGAAGGCACCGGCGCGGCGCTCGGCATTTCGATGGCGGAAGCCGCGTGTAAAATACTAAG
>DYKX01000080.1:9975-13134 GCA_020722375.1 Anaerolinea thermophila | reverse complement strand
AACTTGCCCGCCACGAAAGCATCAACACCACCAATCGCTACGCCCACTTTGGCGGCGAAGCAGATGCCGCCTACGATGAAATCTTCAACCAGAAAAAATGACCCCTCCCCCACCGACTGCCTGACCATTTGACCATCAGACTATTCGACCAACTTCTCGCTTCTCTCCTCGACGTAGGCCTGATACGCTAAAGAGAGACGTTTTGTCCACGCCCCCACCCTGCCCTCCCCCACCGCCTTCCCGTCAATTTTTACGATCGGCACGATGCCGCGCGAACTGGACGTGAGAAACGCTTCGGCAAAATTCTCATCCAATCGCGGCGGACGATATTCGATGTCCATCCCCTCCCCTCTCGCGAGACGGAGCACGGCGCGGCGCGTCACGCCGAGCAGGATTCCCGTCCGCGCGGTGATGAGAGTACCGCAAAATTCATTTTGCGATTCCCCACACGCGCAAGATAAATCTTGCGGTACTGAGGAAACAACTGCATAAAAATTCGACGTCATCCCCTCGTAGATTCTCCCCTTCTTCGTCAACAACACTTCGTACACGTCCCCGCCGACCTGCGCGCGCTGGGGCTGGCTGGCGGCGATAAAGCCTGAGTCCTTGCGACGCGCGTCGTGGCGGACAAGGTCCGCGCTGACGACGTGGACGCCGCGTTCGTAGATCTCCTTTGCAGGCGGCGCGAACGGCTGGACGATGATGTATACCGTCCCGTCTGCGTCGCTGACGATGACGCGGAAGCGGGATTCGCCCGGGGCGTTGGACGCGGCCAGTTGGGACAGAGCCCGCCGAAGGTCCACGCGGGAGGCGAGGGTCAGGAGGTTGAGTCGGTCGAGATGCGCGGAGAGTCCCATCACGCGCGTCCCGCCGTGGTTGGTGGAGAACGTGGTATAGAGTCCGCGCGGGAGTTGGCGCGTCAATTCGTCGGGTGAGGCGGCGTCCGTTTCGAAAGGGATGAGGCGCCGGGCCTGGAGGCGAAAAGCGGAAATGGACATGGGCTGATTATAATGCCGCCAAATCATCAGACGTGCGGCCGATTTTTATCGAAGCCCCGAATATTTTTCAGGTCGAGAAAATGGATCAATAATTTCGCGCACGTTTCTTGACACCCCTCCCCCACCCGTGATAAACTCCGCCTGCACGTAAATTCAAAGAAAGGAGCCGCGCTACATGTTTTTCATCAAGTTTTTCCGCCCTGTTGTTGACGATGCCAGCATCGTACCTTTGCGTAGCGCGCCAGTTGACCGAATTTAGGTCACGCCTCTTGTGTTCTTAGGCCACGGTTGCGCTCGCACCGTGGCCTTTTTGTTTGTCCGCACAAGGAAATACCATGACACCATCAACCTTACCCTACAAATCCTATGACTTTCGCAAGGCGCTGACCAGCCAACGATTGGCAGGCGTGTGGCGCATGATGAAGGATTACCGACTTGCCTACCTGGCCGCCACCGTGGCCCTGGCGGTTTCGGCCCTCGCGCGCACACTGACCTACCTTTTGCTCCGCTACTTTGCCGATACCGTGCTGGGCGCGCAGACCCTGGCCTTTGGCACCCTCAATCGGACTCTGGCCGTCATCGCGCTCGGGTTCGTCGGACTGGCCTGTTTCGAAGGATTGTTCGCCTATCTTTCGGGACGCCTCGCCGCCTACACCGCCGAGGGAATCACCCGCCGCCTGCGCGACTATCTCTTCGACCATATCCAGCGCCTGACCTTTTCGTATCACAGCCAGACGCCGACGGGCGATCTGATCGAGCGCGTCACCTCGGACGTGGACGCCCTGCGCCGCTTCTACAGCGAACAGGCCATCGGCGTGGGACGCATCCTGCTGGTGTTCATCATCAACCTGGTGGCGCTGATCAACCTGAATGTCAAACTGGCCTGGCTTTCTGTGATTGCCATCCCCATCGTTCTGGCCGTCTCGGTCTGGTTCTTCAAACTCGTGACCAGGCGTTACGAACAATATCAGGAACAGGAAGCCGTGCTTTCGACGACCCTGCAGGAGAACCTGACCGGCGTGCGCGTGGTGAAGGCCTTCGCCCGCCAGGACTACGAGATGAAGAAGTTCGAGAAGGATAACAGCGAAAAATTCCGCCGCGGCCGACGATTGCTCGTCATGCACGCGATGTTCTGGCCGCTCTCGGATATTGTGCTTGGCTTCCAGATGTTGTTCGGTTTCGTCTATGCCGCGAACCTTGCCATTCAGGGAACCATCACGGTTGGCACCTACCTCGCATACGTGGGCCTGGTCATCCAATTGATCTGGCCGATCCGCAACCTGGGACGCATCATCGTGCAGGCTTCGTCGGGACTGGTCTCGTACAGCCGCCTGATGGAGATCGTCAAACAGGACCGCGAAGCGCTCTTCGATGGCCGCGTCCAGCCGACGGGTCCCGCGCGAGGCGACCTGGTCTTCAAGAACGTCTCGTTCATGTACTCCGATGGCAAACACGATGTATTGAAGGATATCTCCTTCCACGTCAAGCCTGGGCAGGCCGTGGCCTTGCTCGGCTCGACGGGTTCGGGCAAGACCTCGCTGGTGAACTTACTGCCGCGTTTCCATGAATATACAGGCGGGAGCATCCTGCTCGACGGCGTGGAGTTGAAGGATTATCCGCGCGCCTACCTCCGTCAACAGATTGGCATCGTGGAGCAGGAACCGTTCCTGTTCAGCCGCTCGATCCGCGAGAACATCACCTACGGCGTTGGCCGCGACGTGCCGCAGGACGAGATCGAGCGCGCCGCGAAAGCCGCCGCCATCCATGATGTGATCCTGACCTTCCCCGACGGCTACAACACGCTGGTCGGCGAAAAAGGCGTGACGCTTTCGGGCGGACAGAAGCAACGTGTGACCATCGCGCGCACGCTGCTGAAGAATCCGCGTATCCTGATCCTCGACGACTCGACCTCCTCCGTGGACCTGGAAACAGAGGCGGAGATCCGCGAAGCGCTCAACTCGTTGATGCAGAACCGCACGACCTTCATCATCGCGCACCGCATCCAATCTGTGATGATCGCGGATTTGATCCTTGTGCTCGATAAGGGCGAAGTGGTTCAGATGGGAACGCATGAGGAATTGCTCATGCAGGATGGCATGTATCGCCGCATTTACGATATTCAGACGAGGATTGATGAGGAACTCGAACTGGAAATTATGAA
>DYKX01000080.1:7509-9875 GCA_020722375.1 Anaerolinea thermophila | reverse complement strand
ATTACCGAACTCGAAGAAGAAGAATACACCTCCCAACTCACCGCGCCTGTGTTCAAGCGCATCGTGAAACTGGTCTCGCCCTACTGGGTCCGGGCGCTGGGATTCGTGCTGACCATCCTGGCGGTCTCCGCGCTGGACGCGTATTTCACGTATCTCAACAAGGACATCGTGGACAAGGGGATCAACCTCGGCGACGCGGAGGCAGTGACGCGGCTGGCGACGATCTACGGCGGGTTCATCCTGCTGCAGGCCGCGATGGTGTTCGGCGCGATCTACCTGGCAGGCGTGCTGGGCGAACGCGTCCAGTATGACCTGAGAAGGAAAATGTTCAACCACCTGCAAGACCTGTCGCTTTCGTACTACTCGCAGATGGCGGTGGGACGGTTGATGGCGCGCGTCACCTCCGACTCGGGACGCGTCTCGGAACTGGTGACGTGGGGCGTGCTCGACTCGACCTGGGCTGTGGTGAACATCCTCACCTCAGCCATCTTCATGGCGTTCATCAACTGGCGCCTGGGACTCATGGTCATTTTGATCATCCCCATCCTGATGTATATTGCTGTGCAATTCCGCAAGAAGATTCTGGTGGAGTTCCGCAACTCGCGCCGCGCCAACTCGAAGATCACGGGCGCGTACAACGAGAACATTCAGGGCGTGCGCGTGGTGAAAGCCCTCGGCCGCGAAGACCAGAACCTGGTCGAATTTCAGGAACTGACCGACAAGATGTACCGCGCATCCTATCGCGCCGCCTGGCTTTCGGCGCTCTTCCTGCCTGCGGTGCAGATCGTCTCGTCGGTGGCGCTGGGCGCCATCGTCTGGTACGGAGGCGTGCAGTCCACGCTGGGACTGATCACCATCGGCGGCATCCAGGCCTTCGTGGGCTACCTGACCTTCATGCTCTGGCCTGTGCAAGACCTGGCGCGCGTCTACGCGGAGATGCAGCACTCCATCGCGTCCGCCGAGAGAATCTTCAAGTTGGTGGATACCCCGCCCGAAGTCCGCAATAGACCCGAGGCGGTCGAAGCGGAGACGCTGCTCGGAAAAATCGAGTTCGATCACGTGGACTTCTACTACGAGGACCGCAAGCCCGTCCTGACCGACTTCACGCTGACGGTGAATCCTGGCGAGATGATCGCTCTGGTCGGACCGACGGGCGGCGGCAAATCCACCATCGTCAACCTGCTCTGTCGGTTTTTCGAGCCGCGCGGTGGACAGATTCGAATCAACGGACGCGACTACACCGAGTACACGCTGCAATCCATCCACTCGCGGATTGGGATCGTGCTGCAGACGCCGCACCTGTTCAGCGGGACGGTGCGCGAGAACATCCGCTACGGGCGGCTGGAGGCGACCGACGCCGAAGTGGAAGAGGCGGCAAGAATCGCGGGCGCGCACGATTTCATCGTGACGTTGGAAAAAGGTTACGAGCAAAACGTGGGCGAAGGCGGCAACAAACTCTCGGTGGGACAGAAGCAGTTGATCTCGCTGGCGCGCGCCGTGCTGGCCAAGCCCGAACTCTTCATCATGGACGAGGCGACCTCGTCCGTGGACACGTTGACCGAGGCCCTGATCCAGCGCGGCATGGAAGCGTTGATGCAGGGACGCACCTCCTTCGTCATCGCGCACCGCCTGAGCACCATCCGCCGCGCCGACCGAATCCTCGTCATCGAGAATGGCAAGATCGCCGAGCAAGGCGCACACGCCGAGTTGCTGCGCCAGCGCGGACATTACTACAACCTGTACACGCAGCAGTTCCGCCATCAGTTGGAAGTGCAGTATGGGGTGGATGAGGAGGGGTCAGTGATCAGTTTTCAGTGATCAGTGATCAGTCCCCTCCCCCATTTGGAAGTACACGAATGGGGGAGGTTGGGTGGGGGTTGAAAGTTCGCCCGGCGGAGAAGGTCTCTGCCGGGCGAATTTTTTTTATTCTTCACATGCGGCAATCAATTTCTCTGCGTATTCGACCAGGAACTTTTCACCCACTTGCTCGAAACAATCCTTTGCTTTGAGCGCAAAAGATTTGGCTTCTTTCTTCTTTTCTACCTCGATCAATGTGCGCGCAAAATAATAATAATCACGCCCTTCGCTAAACACATCACGCATTAAGTGACGCATGGGCGCAAGTTTTTTAAAAGTACTGTTTGCCTTTTCAAATTCACCGCGTCTTAATTCGAGGCGGCTCATCTCTAAAAGCACGTTGGCTTCGCCCAATTTAGCCCCGACCTGACGGAAGAGGGTCAAGGCGGCGTGGTAACTTTCGAGCGCGGCGTCATTTTCTTTGCGGAATTGTTGCACATCGCCAATCGCTTGTAGCACGTTGGCTTCGCCCAATTTAGCCCCGACCTGACGGAAGAGGGTCAAGGCGG
>DYKX01000080.1:0-7409 GCA_020722375.1 Anaerolinea thermophila | reverse complement strand
TCATTTTCTTTGCGGAATTGTTGCACATCGCCAATCGCTTGTAGCACGTTGGCTTTTAATTGAAGGTCGGAAATGCCAAGTTTGTAAGCGGCTTCCAGCCAGGCAATCCAATAATGCCAGTCTTCGGTAAAACTGACATAAAACCAGTTTCGGCTTTTGGTGGTAAGCAAAGCCAATGCGTCGGCATCTTTTTGCCCGCGCGCCCATTCGCAGGCTTTTAGTAAATTGACGCGCTCTTCCGCGACTTCAGGCGCGGTAGTTCGGTCTTCAGTGTAATGTTCATCAAAAAGGGCAACCAGCCATTCGGCCAAAGCGTCGTGCGCCTGCCGTTCTTCTTCTTTGTCTTCCTTCAACTTCCCGTCTGCGTACTCGTCCAATAGATCATGCAAACGATAACGCACCAGTTCGCTTTTTACGGGGATGACCAGCGAGAGATTGATGAAGCGCGAGATGACCTCCCCTGCCCCGCGTTCATCGAGTCCCCAAAGATGGGCGGCGGCGCTTGGTGAAAAGCCAGTCGGCGCGAATACCGCCAGCGAACGAAAGCGTTTCTGGTCTTCGAGACCCAAATCGTTGTAACTCAAGTCGAAGACGGTTTCCATATTCCAGCGCGCATCGCCTTCCATTTTCAATTCACGGAAGCGGGCTCGCGCCATTTCGAAATAGCGCGCGATCGGCTTGTTGATTCCCTGCAATTGGCGGATGCGGCGCGCGGCAATCTCCAGCGCCAGCGGGTTGAAGGCGCAACGCTCGGCAAGTTTCTCGGCGGTCTCTTTTTCCGCGTTCACCACATCTTCGCCCAGAACGGCATCCATTAATTCTTTGGCCTGCTTTTCGGTCAAATGATCGAGCGGGAAAATTTTCTGCAGACCGCCGATCTGTTGAATTCGGCTTGTGACCAACGCAGAACACGGCTTTGGCGGAAGGTAATCAGCCAATCCCGAGAGCGCGGTTTCTCGCACATCGTCCAAAACAACGAGGAAACGCTTCCCGTTCAGAACGTGCTGTAATTCGTTTTTCTGCTGGTCATAAGTTACGCCCGGTTGGGACTGCACGCCGCACTTCAGCAGCATGTCTCCGATGACTTGATGAGGCTTCTTCTCGCCTACATCAATCCACAACACGCCATCGAAGTCCTTCTTCAAATCTTCGGAGGCGTGCTTGGCGAGTTCTGTCTTTCCCAATCCACCCGGCGCATGCAAACCGACGATTGCGCCCGTTCCGCCGTTTTTCAAGAAATCGCGCACATCGTCTTCTATCTTGCCGCGATGGATATAGGTCACAACTTTAGCGGGAGGAATGAAGCCAATGGTGTCGTGCGATTCAGGAGTTGGGGCGGACGGTTGGATAATCGTCGGCCCTGTAATGATGGTTGTGTTGGCGACATTCCCGCCAATTCCGACGCCTCCATCTCCCGCTTGTACGGATTTCGGCTCTTCCTTTGCTGGCGACTTCCTGGCTTTAGTCATCTTCCCTCACATTGAAATCGGGTTGCCCCTATTGTAGGAAGTTTTCCCCGGAAAAGCAAGTGATGAAAGAGGGCATTTGATGGCTTTCTCGAAGTCGGAACTTCCTCAACGCGAATGCCACGAATTCGCGAATAGCGCGAATAAACCCAAGAAAATTTGTGAAATTCGCCCACACTTGCACCTGGCGCAAGTGCAGGTGTTCGCGCTATTCGCGTTCCAAATCGGTCATGCAAAGGAGAAAATCTATTCCTTCACATTCTCATCGAAGAACTTGACGACCGCCTCCATAAATTGGTACCACGCTTCGTTGATGAAAGAATGACGCTGTTCCTTGTATTCGATCAATTTGACGGGTTTGCCCGCCTCTTGAAGCGCCTCGAAGAGTTTGATGGACCATTCGGGCGGCGTGCCTGAGAGTTCCTCGCCGTCCCATTCGCCATAGTGAATCTGTACGGGGATGTCCACAACATCGAGATGGTAGATGGGCGAGACGCTTTTCAGCATCTCGGTATCGTCCGCAACGTGGAAGTAGGCATTCAGCAACTCCACTGGCAGGTCGAGCGGAACGACATCCGAGGAGTTGCAGTCGGTGCGGAACTCGCCATCGAGCACATCGCCATAACAACCGAGTCCCCAGCGCTCGAGCACGTCGGCCTGGTCCGCGCTGACGGTGGAGTAGAGCACGGCGGCGCGGACGGTGGTCTCGATACGTTCCTCGCTACCGCTCGGAACTACTCGACCGCCGATGATGGTCAACACCTTCATCGTGACGGCGCCGCCCATGCTGTGTCCCCACAGGCCGACGCGGCCCGCGTCCGCCTGCGGGATGGAGGGGATGGCAAGGAGCAGGTTGACCACGTCTACGGCAAGGCCCGAATAGAAGATGCTCGGACCCGTGTCGGAAGTGCCCCAACTGCGATAGTCGGACGAGAGGGTGAGGTAGCCGTGGATGTTGAGAAACTCCGCGGCGCGGGCGGTTCCATCCCCGGACCTGTAAGCGGTGCGCGAGAACCAACCGTGGTTCATCACAATGACGGGATAGGGCGGCGCGCCGCGCGTGGGGATTTGCATCACGCCGCGGATGTTCAGTCCGTCGGATGGATATTCGATCAGGTAACTGGTGAAATCCTTCGTCTCTTCGATCACGCCGAGGACGGTCACTTCGCCGCTTTGGTAATCGTGCTGGCGCAGGCCTTCGATGGTGTATGGGAAAATCGCCTGCTCATAAGTCTGTGTGGCAGTGGGGACGGGCGAGGGAGAGGCTGTGGACGCGGGAGGCGGGGATGCGGTTTGGGTCGGCGCGGCCGCTGTCAGGTCAGGGGGCGAAGCGTCCCCTGCGGGGGCCTGTCGGCAGGAGGCGGTCAGAAGAAACAGGAAGAAGAGGCTGAGAAGTCGCTTTAACATTGTCCGCAATTATACAATGTGCTATAGTTGCCGCATCCTAAAGGATAGGAGTACCTAATCCAACCCAAGAGAGGAGCATGTTATGGCAATCACACTCATTTACCCGGTAAGCGGTCCTATCACGCAAAAGTTCGGCGAGAACCCCTCTTTTTACGCGCAGTGGGGCTTCCCCGGTCACAACGGCGTGGACTTCGGCATCCCAAATGGGACGCCTGTGGCGGCCGCGGCCAAAGGCTCGGTGGACAAGGTCTCGTTCGAGAATGGGGGCTACGGGAATTATGTGAGGTTGAAACACACGGACGGCTCTTCAACCTACTACACCTATTACGCCCACCTGATGCAGGCCAGCGTGACGGCAGGTCAAAGCGTGGACGCGGGCACGGTGATTGGCTTCAGCAACAATACGGGCGCGAGCACGGGTCCGCACCTGCATTTCGGTTTGCGGAGTTCCGTCCAGACCGACGCGTATAAAGGCTACATGGATCCCCTGCCCTACCTGACGGGACAAACCTCCACCGGGACGGCCATGCCAGGCGCGGTGGAACTGCCCGATATGAAGTTCGAAGTGATCATCGAAGAGTTGAATGTGCGCAGCGGCCCGGGCATCAACTATGCAATCGTGGACAAGTTGAAGAAGGGCAAATCGGTCACAGCCTCGCGTCTGTTCTCAGAGGGCGCGTGGATTCAGATCGGCAAGGATAAGTGGTGTGCGGTGACGTTTGGCGGGATGGCGCTTATGAAGGTGAAGTGAGTTTCAAGTTCCAGGTGTCACGTTTCAAGTTCCAGGTGTCACGTTTCAAGTTCAAGGCCACGATAGTTGTGGCCTTTTGATTTAACCGCGTTTGAAAAGAAGGGTGAGGAGCGCGGTAAGGATGCGGAAGAGGCGCAGGTTGGTGGAGGCAGAAAAATGGCTGAAGGTGTCGAGCAAACTGAACATCCAGGCCTGCCCGCCGCTCTGGGATTTGTAAATCATGTAGGTTTGGAATTCGCCGTCGGAAAGATGGGTCTTGTATTGGTGGTCGAATTCCGCGTCGCCGATGACGGGCGCACAGGGACTCGCTGTCTCGATAAACTCGACACGACGCCCGCGCTGCCACGCCCGCAAACTGGTTAGTAGAGTTCAAAAAAATCATCTGTGCCAAGTTTTGGAATTAACTTTTTCGCCAGTTTGTCTATTTTTCCAGAATGACCTGCATAGATCCAATCGTCAATGCTGCCGCTGTAACACCAGCGCTCGGCATGATATTCTCGTGTTTCCTGGTCGTCCAAAATAAATCGCATGACGGGGGTATATTGGGTGTATCGGTCTCGGTCTGCTTCGAGTCTTTCTCTCGCATTGGGCAATATGGGAAAGCCCTTGAAAATATCCATCATTTTATCCACATCCCAACCGACGCCTTCATAAACGATGACCTGTTTATCTTTGACGGCAATGCGGTAATTCCGCGCTTTGGGATGGCGCGCCAGCGCATCCTCGACACAAGTCCATTCTGCATACGGGATCAACTTCGGGCGGATTTTGACGAGTGAGACGACCGCGTTTACGCTCTCTTCGATCTCATAGCCCTGCGGGACTTCGTCAACGGGTTCGCCTTTTTGTTCTTTTGCGAAATAATAGCGCGGCTTGCCCGTTTTGGTCACGCCTTTGCAGAGGAAGTATTTGAAGCCCTTGCGGTTGGTGTAGGTGATTGGCATGATCTAATTTTACTCCTCGACAATCTATATGGGATAGGCTTCCATGCCTGCTTTCATTGCGCCAGTGACTGTGCCGTCCACTTCTTCTGCGCCTGGGAAAAACCATTCTTCGGCATCATAACAATTATCGGAATACTTGTAGATGGCAAAATCCCAGTTGTCCATTTGACCATTCCACGTAAGGCGGCAAACAGGGGACGGTTTCACATGGTCAGTGCGATCCAAATAGAGATATTTGCCTTTGAATCGGGCAACATACCCGGGTTTGACTTTGTTTCCAAAGAAAGCGCGCATCATGGGAGATGCTTTGAAATGTTTCTTGTTGAAGTCATCTATCAATTTTTGTACTTCTTCTTGAATTTCAAGGGGAATGGCAGGTTTTCCTGGCATAATTATTCTCACTCATTCAGATATACGTTTGCTGAAATCAGAAAGGCCCGCTCTGGCTTGCCTGTGAATTGGCCATCATTATACACGGACAATTCATATTTCTCATTGCTGTAAGTGTAGAACGCAAAACCCCATTCGTCGTTGCCGAAATAACGCAGGCGACAAAGATGGATGGGAGTATTGCGCAAGCGCTCGATGTATTCTTCGCGAGTCTCATCCCAATCTGCGGGAGGCCAGCCATCGGGGAGAATGGGCTCGGTATACGCGTCAATGTAGCAGAATTGATTCTTGAAACGAATTTCAAGGCGCGTGTATTTGCCTTTGAATTCCTTCTCTGCAATTGCGCGGATTCGTTTTTCCACATCCGCTTGAACGGCGGGCGGGATTTTTATGCCGCCTGAATTGGGATCGAACACCCATTGTTTTGGTCTCATTTTATGCCTGCCTTCTTTTAGGAACTAAAACTCTCACTCAACAATGACTCAAACAGCCCCTCCATGTCTCGATAAACTCGACACGACGCCTGCCGCGTGGACTCACCCATCCGCCCCCGCAGAGACTCGATGTCTCGACAGGCTCCCCCTTCGGGGACTTCGCGACAACCGCCCGCGCCGCAGACCTGACATGTCTCATCGTGGCGCGGGTCAGTTGTGACCATCGCACGGACATGAGACTCGGAACGCAAGACTTTCGCGGAGACATGTCAGGTCTTTTCACGAAAACTCTCCGCCAGCAAACTCTCAAACAGCCCCTCCATGTCTCGATAAACTCGACACGACGCCTGCCGCGTGGACTCACCCATCCGCCCCCGCAGAGACTCGATGTCTCGACAGGCTCCCCCTTCGGGGACTTCGCGACAACCGCCCGCGCCGCAGACCTGACATGTCTCATCGTGGCGCGGGTCAGTTGTGACCATCGCACGGACATGAGACTCGGAACGCAAGACTTTCGCGGAGACATGTCAGGTCTTTTACCCCGTCCAGAACTTGTCCCAGAGGGCGTCTACTTGCGAGCGGAGTTTCGGGTCGGTGAGCATGGAATGAAAAGTAATTCCTTCTTTGCTAGAATCCAAGTTTTGACGGTTCAATAAAACTTCCAACAACGAGATAATACGCAAGTTCGCCAAGCATCATAAAAATTGCCGCTCCAAGAGAAAAAATAGACATCAGTCCATTTTTATAATTACTAAAAATCACATACTTTGCATTATAAAAAATTGAGATCATCGAAGCAATAAAAAACAGTACTCCCACCCAAACGAGAGAACTCTCTACTATTGAAATTGAGTAAGCAAGTCCAAATAAAGCACCGCATATAAAGCTGGGTAAAAATGAGGGCGTTTGAGTTTTGCTTTTTGCTGTCCAAACTGTAATTGCGCCAAATAATCCAATGTAGACTAGCCAATGTCCAAGTATTTCATCAAGGAAGTAGATTAACTCGTAAGAATCTTTTGGAATAATTTCGCCATAATCTCTGATTTCTATACTAAACGTGCTTATCGAATTCGCTGTTAGGTGCATGGCATGCCCATATAAAAATATCGCAATAAATCCCAAAGAAACCCAAGACCAATTTGAATTTTCTTGTTCGCTAAAAATACTTTTATGGAGAAAAAATAATAGAATACAAAAGAAAGGAGCAAGTAGGATCAAATCGATAAAATCAACAATTCGAAAATGCCAAATCAAAATTCTTTTATTTAGCTCTGTGACTACTGTAACGATAAGAGGTACTACAGTAAGTACCCACAGCAGACGGGAAAGCGATTTAGACTTTTGCATTTTTACTTAATAGCCGCTTCAAAAAACTTAATGAGGACTTGTGAAAAATTGGGGTCAAGGTTGAGTGCGCTAATTACGAAAGCAATAGCACATTGAACACCAAGAAGAGCCATCCTCTTTCTGAAGTCAGCAGTAGCTGATGGAAGAAGATTTTTATCAGGAAGAGATTTTAGCGATTTCTGAATAAATGCCAAATCTCTTCGTGGAAATCCTGCCTGATCGGAAGGGAGAACAGCCAAATGCTCAGCCTGTTTCACAAGTTCCAAATCATAAAAAGAAATACGTGGGTAAAATAAGCGTGCTGACGCTTCATTATTAATTTCGATTTTCTCATTTTTCAGAATTTTCTCTCTGAATTTTTCTAACACATTCGCGGCATATAACTCAGCTTCTAAAGTTGCATACTCTTTTGTGGAGGTATATTCACGAGTTATTCCAGAAACTATTATTTCGTCTTGTTGCTCTGTTGGCGAGTAGATAAACAGGTCAGTATGGAAGGTGGACTTCCTTGTTACTAAATGATCCAATACTTCACTTCGTGTTTTTGAAAGTAACCAAGTGCTGTCATTTTCCTGAACAGGATTGATGGCGATACTAGAAAAGTTTAATGGACGAATCTGATTACCTTACAGAATGAATAAAAGCTACTGCCCACCAAATGCGGCATAAT
>DYKX01000249.1 GCA_020722375.1 Anaerolinea thermophila | reverse complement strand
GCGCACCCCGTCCGAAACGACCCAATCCAGTTTGCACCAGCCGGGGTCGAGCATCCCGTCCTCCCAGCGGACGAAGGTCGGCGTCCCATCTGGAAGCAGGGCGTCGAACCCTCCCGCGAGGATCTCCTGCGGCGTCCACGAGATCGAATCGCCTTTCTTCTTTAACTTGCCGCCGCGCATCACATCCATTGGATACGAACCGAACTTGGCCTCGATCATCAGGTAGTTCGAACCTTTGAGCGTGGTGGACACTTTTTCGCGGATGATGTCGGCCAGAATCTGACAGGCCGCCTCGCGGCTGTGCGCCAGGATGTTGATGCGTTCGAAGTAATCCGCGTCGCCCGGGTAGGTTTGGATCTTCGATTGTGCCGCCGAACCCGAAAGCGCCAGCGCGGTCTCCACCCTGCCAGGCACATCCGCAAATTCCACCAGCCGCCCCAGCCTGCGGAAGTGATCGAGGTCCGCCTCGCTGAAATCGAGCATGCTCACTTTATGACCGAAAATTCCCGCGCGTTCGTTGACGACGATCGCGTCGTCCGTCTGCATGGCAGACATGGCCGTCAGCCATTGCAGTGCGTCGGCCTCGTCCAGTTCCACGCCCAATCGTTGCGCGGACTGGATGATCCTTTGAATATCCTCTTTTGGCGAAGGGTTGCTCATGGTTTGCTCCTTATTAATAAAGTTCACTGCTAAACACGCTGGAAACGAAATGGATCAAGCCTTTACCTTCCAGCGACCATGCCTTGCGATTGCTCCTCCAGCATGCGGCGGAAAAGATGCGCCTGTACGACCGCGTCCTCCAGAGCATGATGCGGCAAAGCCATATCCAACTGATAATGATGCGTTATCTCATCAAACCCCGTTTCCTCCCATTGGATTCCTCGCATCCCCATAAAAAACGCTTTCATATCCAGCGCCTTGTGTCCGAAGGGGTTGTATCCTAAAAAGCGGTGGAAATAGTCAGCGACGAACATCCAATCAAAGGCCGCGTTGAAGGCGACAAAGACAGGCCGACCATCCGCCGCGACGCTCTCCACCCAGTCTGCGAACCGCTTCATTGCCTCGACGGGAGGCTGGCCGCGCGACCTCAACGTTTCCATGCTCAAGCCGCTCACCTGAAGCGCCTCCTCCGTGACCGCCTCATTGACTGGCTGCAGTTCCACGTAAAATCTCTGCGCGGGGTCCGAGACGAGACACGCACCGATGGACAGCAGGGAATATGTCCCTGGGTTCGGTCCCGCCGTTTCCACATCCACAGAAATATAAATTTCATTCGACGTTGAATTCATGGTGTGACTCTACCACAAGAAACCCCAGTTTCTCAAATCTCCGATTGCGTCTATAATTCAACCGCGTCAATTACCATTTACCATTTACCAATTACCACCATGTCCACCATTGATGAAATCAAAGCCAAAATAGATATCGTGGACATCGTCTCGGAAGCCGGCGTCAAACTCCGCCACACGGGACGGAACTACACGGGCTTCTGTCCCTTCCACGAGAACAAGCACACGCCCGCCTTCGTCGTCTGGCCGGAGACCGGGACGTGGCGCTGTTTCGGCGCGTGCAACGAGGGCGGCGACATCTTCAAGTTCGTAATGAAGAAAGAGGGGATTGATTTCAAGGAGGCCCTGCAAAAACTCGCCGACCGCGCGGGGGTGAAGGTTGAATCCTATCAGCGCGAGGCGCCAGAGCAGAAAGAAGCCTACGATCACTTGCGGAAGTTGCTCGAGGACGCGGTCATCTTCTACCGCGGACACCTGCTCGCCAACAAGGACGTCCTCTCCTACCTGCGCGAAAAACGCGGACTGACCGACGCCACCATCGAAACCTTCGGCCTGGGCTACGCGCCGCACGGCTACGACAACGCCCTCAAACATTTCACCTCACGCGGATACTCGGAACAGGATTTGATCGATTCGGGATTGTTGACTGTGCGTGAAAGCGAAG
>DYKX01000079.1 GCA_020722375.1 Anaerolinea thermophila | reverse complement strand
CATCGTCCCCACGTTCAGATGCGGTTTCGTCCGCTCAAATTTCTGCTTCGCCATGTCGCTTCTCCTTTTGATTTTCCTAGGATGTCAAATTACAGCAACTGAGCCCACGATGGGATTTGAACCCATGACCCCGTTCTTACCAAGAACGTGCTCTGCCGACTGAGCTACGTGGGCTTGACGTGCTGCCCGGCGAATGCCGGGAGGTGGGCAGTGAAGGATTCGAACCTCCGAAGTCTGCTGACAACTGATTTACAGTCAGTCCCCTTTGGCCACTTGGGTAACTGCCCGGTTTGCTAGTAGTCTTTCGTCTACTAGTCACTTGGTCCTGTTGAACAAGACCAACTGACTAAGAGACCAACCGACTATTCACTTGTGGAGCCGACGACGAGAATCGAACTCGTAACCGCCCGCTTACAAGGCGGGTGCTCTGCCGATTGAGCTACGTCGGCCTGTCATGTTTTTAAGCAGGCAGATTATACCAAAGCCTATATCGTGTCGCAAGGCTTTGACATTAAAACTGCTCCAGCGGTCTGGAGCAGACGGGCGAAAGTTTATCAGCATTAAAGGAACGCGTCAAGCCTGATGGATGGCTTTTGAATGGCCTTCTCAAAGTCGGAACTTCTTTAGCGCGAATGCCGCGAATTTGCAAATGACGCGAACAAACTCATGGAAATTCGGGATATTCGTCCATTCGCGCTATTCGCGTTCCAAAACTGCTGAGTTGTCAAGCGACTTTGAGAAAGCCATAATGGCTTTTGCCAGGCCGAATGGAAAAATCATCCCCGCTTCGGTTGTGGTAGTTCTCCATCGAGTCCCTCGGTTATAATACCCATTATGGGACACGTGATTGCAATAGATGTAGGCGGCACACACCTGCGAGCCGCCGCTTATTCCGCTGAAAACCAGGCACCTCTCAAGCACCTGCGCACCAAATCTCATGCGCCTGGCGAAACAGTCTTTGACCGCATGACCGCCCTCATCGAGAATGTTTGGCCCGGCAATGTAGACGCCATCGGCGTCTCCTCGCCGGGACCGCTCGATTCGCGCACAGGCGTGGTGATGTCCACTCCCAACATCAGAGAGTGGCAAAACTTTCCGCTCACCGCGAACTTGATGAAACGCTTCGGTGTGCCGACATTTCTGGATAACGACGCCAATCTTGCAGGACTTGCCGAGTGGAAATTCGGCGCGGGGCGCGGCCACCACGACGTTCTTTATTTGACCGTCAGCACGGGCGTCGGCGGGGGAGTGATTATCGGGGACCGCCTCCTGCAGGGACATCACGGGTTGGCCGCGGAACTGGGACATGTCATCGTGTCTGTGGATGGTCCCGTCTGCGGGTGTGGATTCCGCGGGCACCTCGAGGCATTCTCCTCGGGGACGGCCATCGAGCGCTACGTGGCCGATCAACTTGCTTCGGGACGAAAATCCACGCTGACGGGAAAGCCGTCCGCGAGGAAGATCGCAGAAGCCGCAGAGCAGGGGGATGAATTGGGACGCGAAGCCTACGCACGCGCGGGCGAGTATCTCGGCATTGGCGTGGCGAATTACCTGCATATCTTCGACCCGTCCATTGTGATTCTCGGCGGCGGCGTCTCGATGAGCGGGCCGTTGCTGTTCGAACCGTTCGAGGCCAGCCTGCGGAAGCACGTCTTCCACCCGCGCTACCTGGATGGATTGGTGATCGCGCAGGCAGAGTTGGGCGATGACGCAGGCCTGCTCGGGGCGATGGCGCTGGCACGGCTGAAGATCCAAATTTAAAGCGAGGGCGGAGGAAAGGGTGAGCGCCGAGAGGTAGAAAAGGCCTGCGGAACGGAATCAGGCCAAACGTCAGGAAAGAAGCGGAGATTTTCGTCCGCAGAAAAACGTGTTCAATTTCGAAGGAGTAGTTCATGCAACCAATGAAGTTACCAGGTCCAAAAGCACGCGCGTTGGTGAAACGCGATTCTGCTGTCATCTCGCCGTCGTACCCGCGCGGGTATCCGTTTGTGATGGATCACGGCAAAGGCACCGAAGTTTGGGATGCGGATGGCAATCGCTTTTTGGATTTCATGGCTGGCATCGCGGTCGTGTCCACGGGGCATGCGCACCCGAAAGTTGTGAAGGCCATCCAGCAACAGGCGGAAAAGTTCATTCACATCTCGTCCGATTTTTATCACGAGGGCTGGATCAAACTCGCGGAGAAACTGGCCGAGATCGCGCCGTTCGATGATTACGGCGTTTCGTTCATGACCAACTCGGGGACCGAGGCGGTGGAGACGGCGATCAAACTCGCACGCTACCATACGGGACGAAGCAACTTCATCGGCTTCACGGGCGCGTTCCACGGTCGGACGATGGGCGCGGTGACGTTCACCGCCAGCAAGCCGAAATATCACAAGGGTTTCTATCCTTTGATGAACGGTGTTTTGCATGCCCCGTTCCCCGATCCGTATCGCCCCATTTTGGATCGCCGCAAAGGCGAAGATTACGGCGAGACGGTTGTCCGCTACATCGAGGAGCAGATTCTCGATCACATTCTGCCCCCCGAGGAAGTGGCGGGAATCCTGGTTGAGCCAATCCAGGGCGAGGGCGGTTACATCGTCCCGCCGCCTGGGTTCTTCCCTGCCCTGCGCGAACTGTGCGACAAGTATGACATCATGCTCATCACGGACGAGGTGCAGTCTGGCATGGGACGCACGGGCGAGTGGTGGGCCATCGAACATTTTGGCGTGGAGCCAGATATCCTGACCACCGCAAAGGGAATCGCCTCGGGCATGCCGCTCGGCGCGTGCATCGCCCGCCGCGACATCATGGACTGGGAGAAGGGGTCGCACGGAAACACGTTCGGCGGCAATCCCATCTCCTGCGCCGCGGCCCTGGCGACGATCGAACTGATCGAGAAGGAATATCTGCAGAATGCGGCCGAAGTGGGACAGTACACGCTCAACGCGCTGGCGGAGATCCAGATGCGGCATCCGTCCATTGGAGACGTGCGCGGCATCGGCCTGATGATCGGCGTGGAGTTTGTGACGGATCGCGAAACGAAGGAGCCCGCCGACAAACTACAGGACCGTGTGGTGGATTTGGCCTTCGAGCGCGGCCTGCTCCTGCTGGGATGCTCCAAGAGCGTCATCCGCATTGCCCCGCCGCTGTCCATTTCCACTTCCGAAGTGGACGAGGGACTGAAGATCTTCGAAGAGGCGGTGACGCTGGCCGAGAAGGAATTTGGGATGAGGAAGAGCAGGAAGTAAAACGTAAGACGTAAAACGTAAGGCCTTCGAGATTGTGGAACTCGGAGGCCTTTTGATTATTTGGCAGTCAATGGGTAATCTACTGTGCTATCCACCCTCACGTCCAGCCATGCGCCAAAGATACAACTTATAAAGCAATGGATTGTAAACTCTATCCACCGCCTGCTGTGAGCGCTTCAACTCGCCCCCAAACCCGCGCTTGAAACGGTAGACTCCCCACAGGCCATCGTGACGCGTCTCGAAATTGGCTTCGAGCGTCGCTTCATCTTCATCGGGAACGCCCCACAGATCGTATTCCGCCGCGCCTTTGGCGCGCGCCCATTTCATCGCTTCCCATTGCAGGAGATAGGCCGGCATGCGGTTGCGTTCCTCGTCCGTGGATGCGCCGTAGATGTACCAGGCGCGTCGTCCCCGCGCGAAGACCATCAGCGCGGCGAGCGGTTTGCCTTCAAATTCCGCCACCAGCAGTTCGGCCATCCCCGTCGGGTGGAATAATTCGTAGGCGCGGCGATAGTAGTCCAGCGAGTGGACGCCAAATCCGTCGCGCCCGCCCGTGACGAGCATCATCGCATGGAACGCGGGGATGTCATCCCATGTGCGGACGGTCACTCCCTTTTTCTCGGCGAGGCGGATGTTATAACGCGTCTTCTGCTTCATCCGCGCGAGGATTTCATCTTCCGTCCCTTTTAAATCAACAACGATTGTTCGAGGAGGTTGGATGTTGTGGGGCGAAGTTTCAAGTTTCAGGTTCCAGGTTTCAGGTTTTTGGTCTTCCCAAAAATCAGATTCAATTTTGAGAAACACGGCGCGACGTTTTTTACAAACCGAATCCACCTCGCCCCAAAACTGATCACTGATAACTGAAAACTGATTACTGAAAACTGGTTTCGGCACATACGCGATCGTGAATCCCAGCGGCAATTTGCGGAACAAGATTTGCGCGCCAAGATCGCCAGTGACAATTCGAACAGCGTCCCAGCCAAAGCCCGCCTTCAATTCCCCCCATTCCCCTGTCTGCAAAATATGCGCGTGGGGATGTCCCTCCAGAAAATGATTCCATTCTTTAAGTGAAACTTCTGCCATGTGGTCTCGATATACTCCGCTGCTCGACCACCGTTAAAACAGCGACATCATATCGGGTGGCGGACTTGACCGCACCGCCGCGCCAGGGACGACTTCATCCAGCACGCGCAACAGCGCCTCGACTTCATTCTGACGCGCCAGCCGCGCCAGTTGATCGAGCGTATTGTTCAGTTGCGCGCCTTCCACGGCCTCGTCCGATTCCACGCGCACGATCTCGGGATGCGCGGTCGGAGAGAAACTCATCGTATCGTCCGAAAGTTCCTCGGACAGTTTCTCGCCAGGGCGGATGCCCGTGAACGCGATCTCGATGTCGCGGCCAGGTTCGAGTCCCGACAGGCGGATCAGATCCTCGGCCAGGTCCAAAATCCGCATGGGCTGTCCCATGTTAAGGAAGAACACTTCGCCGCCCGTCCCCATGGCCGAGGCCTGCAAAACAAGATGCACCGCCTCAGGGATGATCATGAAATAGCGTTGCATATCGGGGTGCGTCACCGTGACAGGGCCGCCGCGCGCGATCTGACTCTTGAATTTCGGCACGACCGACCCGCGGCTGCCAAGCACGTTCCCAAAGCGGACGACCGAGAACGCGCGTCCCGTGCGATGCGCGGCGTTGACGACGATCATCTCCGCGAGACGTTTCGTCGCGCCCATCACGCTGACGGGGCGAATCGCCTTGTCGGTGGAGATGAGCACGAGTCGCTCCACCTCGTGGCGGGCGGCCGCGTCCACGACGTTGCGCGTCCCGAGGACGTTGTTCGTGACCGCGTCCGCCACATTGACTTCCATCAACGGGACGTGTTTATGCGCCGCGGCGTGGAAAACCACCTGCGGACGATGCTCCGCGAAAACCGATTCGATCCGCGTCTCATCGCGCACATCCGCAATGACGGGATGAATCGAAAGCGACGGATAATCCTCCTGCAGTTCCAGCAGGGTCTCGAAAATACTGTTCTCGCCGTGACCAAGCAAGACCAACTCCGACGGACTCCAACGCGCGATCTGGCGCGTGAGTTCGCGTCCGATGGAGCCGCCCGCGCCAGTGACGAGGATCCGCTTCCCGTTCAGGCTTGAACCGACGAGACGGTCGTCAATGGTGACAGGTTCGCGGCGCAGCAGGTCGGTGATGTCCACCTCGCGCAGGCGGTTCACGCTGACCTTCCCGCCGATGAGTTCGTTCATGCCAGGCATCGTCCGCGAGGGGATGCCGCGCTTGCGGCATGCGTCCGTGATCTGACGCACCAAACGCCCAGGCGCGGACGGGATGGCGATCACCACTTCGTCCACCTGGCGATTGGCAAGCACCGACTCCAAATCCGTCACCTTGCCGATGACGCGCACACCGTAAATTTCGTGACGCTGTTTGGCGGGGTCGTCATCGAGGAAGCCGATGGGGGTCACGTCGAGTTGATTGGTTTTTTGCAGTTCGCGCGCCACCAGCGCGCCCGCGTCCCCCGCGCCGATGATGAGAGCGCGGCGTCCCTTTTCGGTGCGCGCCACGGCCTGTTCACTGAGAATCCGCAGGGCGAAGCGTGAGCCGCCGATAAGCACGAGCGAAAAGAGCCAGTCAATGATGAGGGCAGTACGAGGCATTCCAGGCTGGATGAGTCCCGCCGCGCTCAACGCCAGCATCACACCCGCCGTCAGCACGGAGGCGGTCGAGACGGCCACCGCGATCAATTTCAATTCGTTCGTGCTCGCATACATCCACAAACGGCGATAGAGTCCAAAGAAAAAATAGGTGGGGATCTTTACTACCAGCGCCACGCCCGACATGATGAGGATGGCGGGGAAATAAAACGACATCTGCCCCACATCGTAACGCAACGCGAAACTCCCCAGGACGGAGACGATGATAATGATGATATCTCCGATGAGGACGAAGCGATTGCGAACATGAGGACGGGTGTTCATTGGCGCATCCACTCCACGGTCTGCTTCAAGCCATCTTCGAGCGAGGTCTGTGCGCGAAAGCCGAGCAGGTCGGAGGCGAGTTGCGGACTGCCGATGGAACGATAAATATCACCTGCGCGCGGCTCGGCAAATTCAGGCGCAGGAGCAGATGGGAACAGGGCTTGCAGGATTGCGACGAGGTCAATGATGCGCGTTTCCAGCCCCGTACAGATGTTGAACACGCCTCCCGGCGCGGACGGGTGGGCGGCCGCGGCCAAATTGGCGCGTACCACATCCCCGACGAAGATCAGGTCGCGCGTCTGGCCGCCGTCGCCGAAGATGGTGATGGATTTGCCGTCCAGCAATCGGCGGATGAAGATGGGCACGGCCGCGGCATACTGCGAATCGGGTCGTTGACGGGGGCCGTAAACATTGAAGTAGCGCAGGCCGACCACTTCCAGCCCAAACGAGGTGGTGTAGAGTTGGCCGTAGATTTCGTCCACGCGTTTGGAGGCCGCGTACGGCGAGAGCGGTCGGAGCGGAGTCTCCTCGGCCAGGGGATACGCGTCCGAATCGCCGTAGACCGCCGCGCTGGAGGCAAAGACGACGCGCTTCACGCCATATTTGTGCGCGGCCTGCAACAGGGACGCGGTGCCTGTCACGTTCACGTCGAAGCACTCGGTCGGTTCCTTCATGGATTGGGGGACGGAGACGAACGCGGCCTGGTGGAAGATCGTCTCGATGCCGCGGCAGGCCTGGGTCACGCGTGAGGCGTCGCGCAGGTCGGTCTCCACGATCTCCACGTCGAGTCCCGCGAGGTTCTCGCGTTTGCCTGTCGAGAAGTTATCCAGCACGCGGACGTTGTCGCCGCGTTCGAGCAATCCGCGCACGATGTGCGAGCCGATAAAACCCGCGCCGCCCGTGACGAGTACGTTCATGCTACCTCCCCACCGCGCGCACGACCGTCCCGATGGTGCGCAGGACGATCTGAATGTCCATCATAAGCGTACGATGTTTAATGTAGTAGAGGTCGTATTCGAGTTTGACTGCCGTCTCGGTGACGTTGGCAACGTAGCCATAGTTGATCTGCGCCCAGCCCGTGAGCCCGGGTTTGACGAGAAGGCGCGCCCGATAGAAGGGGATTTGCCGCTGGAATTCAGCCACCAGTTCGGGACGTTCGGCACGCGGCCCGACCAGACTCATTTCGCCTGTCACCACATTCCAGAATTGTGGCAGTTCATCGAGACGCGTCTTGCGCAGGAAGCTGCCCACGCGCGTCACTCGAGGATCGTTCTCTGTGGCAAGTCGCGGCTTGCCGTCCGCTTCGGCGTTCTGGTACATGGTGCGAAATTTTCGGATGATGAAGAGCGAGCCGCTTTTTCCCAAACGGGACTGGGAATAGAAAATGGGCCTGCCGCTGTCTATGAGGATAGCCAGCGCGATGAAAGGATAGGCCACGAGGAAGATGGCCATGCCCGCCAGCCCGCCGATGATATCCACCACCCGTTTGAATAATTCATAAAAACCGCTGACGCGCGCCTGGTCCACAAAAGAGCGGATCAGCCAGTCCGATTCGAGATGCTGAATGGGGACGCGGCCAGTCATCTCCTCGTAGAGCGTGGGCATGGGGATGATCTCCATACCATCCTCCTGCGCGTCGAGAATACGCTGGAAGGTGATGCCGCGCATCATGCCCATAACGCCGACAACAACGTCGGAAATGTGCTGTTCTTCCAGGACCTGGAGCAGTTGCTCGCTATTCCCAAAAACGGGGAAACCCTCGAAGTATTTGCCGATCTTTTCGCGGTCGTCATCAATGAAACCGACAAAGTGGAAGGGCGGCGGGTTCATGGTTTTATAGAGGCGCGCCAACGTCCGCCCCGCCTTGCCCGCGCCGACCACAAGAATGCGGCGCTGGAGTCCCGACGAGGTGTAGAAGCGGATGTAGAGCATGCGCCAGCCCAACGTCAGGAGGGATGCGAAAAGGAGGAACGCGCCGACGAGGATACGCGGCAAAGATTCGGGGTCGCGGTTCGTGATGAAGATCAGCGAGTACAGCGCCAGCCCAAGGACGGCCGCGACGGCGATCCCGCGCAGGGTGCGTCCGCGATGCGCGGCGGCGCGCGAATCATAAATTTCGACCAGGAAAATGATCCAAAGGATCGGCAGGAAGTAGAACCAGAGCGGAACGTCTGTGCTGGGGAAAAACCTGATGGCGCGCAACGGCGGAATGCCCGTGGAAATCAACTTGTACCAGGCATACCCCAGCCAGGTATAGTACGCCCCCACGTCGGCCAGGATGGCTGCGATCAAGTCACCAATGAACAACAATGTGCGGTGTTCTGTGAGCCTGAGGCGCAAGCGAAGCGGTCGTGTGGGGCGCTCAGCCATTCGAACTTCCCAGCGAAGCGAACAGGCTGAAGAGAAGTCCTGCGCCCCAAGAAAAATGGATGACCGCCACCGCGATAGGAAGACCGAACACCAGCGCGGGCTGCCCGCGGTTCACGGCCTGCTGGATCCCCGCCGCGAGCAGGATCAAAAGATAGGCCGATAACTCCAGCGCGAGCAACATCCGCGCGGGAAGCCAGAACGAAAACGCCAACAAAAAAATCACACTCGCCACGAAAACGGGGGGCAGGAATTGCCTCCAGCGCAGGGTCTCGGGATAACGCCGCAACATGCGCGCCTTCCAGAATCCATAGCGCCAATATTGTTTGACGAGCGCGCCAAAATCGGAACGCGCGTAATAGACGGAACGGATGCGCGGGTCGAGCCAGACGGTCTTTCCCGCCCGCCTCACGCGGACGTTGAACTCGTAATCTTCATTCGACAACAGCGACTCGTCGAACGCGCCGATCTCATCCACCAATGACTTGCGATACGCGCCAAACGGGACGGTATCCACCGCGCCCGCCTCGGGCCTGAGACGATAAGCCGCGTCCCCCGCCCCAAGCGGATGCGACGCCGCGGCTGCGATCCCTGCCGCGACCCATCCCGACGCGCCTGGCTGAATCTCCCAGACGCCGCCCACGTTCGCGCCGCGACCCTCGTCCAGCGCGCGGACGCAGTTCTCCACGTAATCGGGATGCGGCTTCGAGTGCGCGTCCATGCGGATGATGATCTCTCCCTGTGCGGCCTCGATGGCGCGGTTGAGCGCGGCCGGGATGACGCGCGCGGTATTTTCCACCACGCGCACCGCCAGGTCGGGGTGGGCGCGCTGGAAATCGGCGATCACTGTGCGGGTTCGATCGGTGGACATGGAATCGGATATCACCACTTCCATCTCGGCGCGGGGAAACGTCTGCCCATGAATGGCAGACAGGGTATCGCCGAGGGTGGTTTCCTCATTATAGCAGGGGATGATGACGGTGACTTTTGGCATGGTTCCTACGCAATACGCAGTCCGTAGTCCGTGTTGCGTGTTACGTGTTACGTGTTGCGTATTGCGTGTTGCGTATTGCGTATTGCGTATTGCGTGTTGCGTATTGCGTGTTTACTTGTTTACCTGTTTACTTGTTTACCTGCGGCTGCGGCTGCGGCTGCGCCAGCGGCAGTCGGACGATGAAAGCCGTCCCCTGCCCCAACTGGCTTCGGACGCTTATTTTACCACCGTGCGCCGCCACGATCTCCCGGGCAATCGCCAGCCCCAACCCCGCGCCGTGCCGCTCCCCGCGCACCCGCGACGCATCCGATTGATAAAAACGCTCGAAAATGTGCGGCAAAACTTCGGGCGCGATGCCCTGCCCCGTGTCGCGCACTTCGACCACGGCCTCCGCGCCCTCCTGCCGCGCGGTCAAAGTCACCTCCCCGCCCGCGGGCGTGAACTTGAGCGCGTTGTCCACCAGATTTGTGAACACCTGCGCCAGTCGGTCGCCATCACCGACCAGCGGAGGAAGCGCGTCGGACTGCGCGGAAACCGTCACACCCGCGCGCGCCGCCAGCGGGGATAACTTTTCGGTCACCGCGCCCAGCAAAACGGTCAGGTCGAGAGGCGTCATCTGCAGGTCGGCCGTCCCCGCGTCCAGCCGCGCCAAATCGAGCAGGTCGAGCGCGAGTCGGTGCATCCGCCCCGATTCGTTGTAGATCACCTGCGCGGCCTGCTGGCGCGCCTCGGGCGTATCGGCAGTCCCATCGAGGATGGCTTGTGCGAATCCCTGAATGGACGTGAGCGGCGTTTTCAACTCGTGCGAGACGTTGGCGACGAATTCGCGCTGTGACTTCTGACCAGCCTGCACGCGCTCCACCATCGAATTGAATGCCCGCATCACATCCTGGACCTCGCGCGGGCCGCGCGGTTCGACAGGCTGCGCCGCCTCGGACGGGACCGTACGCGCGGCGGCAAGCATCTTCTGAAGCGGATCGGCCACCCAACGCGCGATGACGAAGGCCAGCACGAGTGAAAGCAATAACGCAATCGCGCCGCCGCCCAAAAACAGCGGCATGAGTTCGTCCGTAAACAGCGACAGCCCCGCCACGCGTGGACGCGGCGCGGCCACCAGCAGGATTTTCCCGTCGGGAAGCGCTGAACGCGAATAAAGCCAGAGGCGCCCACTGGCATCGCGCGCGGCGGACAGTTTTCGCGGGAACGGCGTCTCCCTGGGCAGACGCAAATTCCCCGCGCCAGTGTCACGCAGGATTTCCCCGTCCGCGGAGTAAACGACGACGCGCACATCGAACAGGTCTGCGGTGCGTTCGAGCGTGCCCAAAGCGGAATCGTCCAGAAACTCAGCGGGACGCCTGAGGATCAATTTTTCCGCGGCATGGACGCGCTCCAATGCCTGACGATACGGCAACGGGTTGCGAATCAGATAGATCAGCAGGACCATCGCCACCACGGAAAGCGCGGTGACGATGAGCGCGGCATAACTGAACCAGAGGCGGGAGCGGAGGGAGGACATGGTAGTCTGATAGTCGGCTAGTCTGATAGTCGAATGGTCAGTCAGACGACGAGTTTGTAGCCGACGCCTGTAATGGTTTCGATTTTCACGGAACTGCCTTCCAATTTTTTTCTCAGGTGCGCCACGTGGACGTCCACCGTACGGGTCTGGCCGTAGAAGTCGAAGCCCCAGGCTTGCTGGAGCAGTTGCTCGCGGGTGAGAACGCGGCCGCGGGCCTGGGCGAGGGTGAGGAGCAGGTCAAATTCCTGGGTACGCAGGTCGAGGGTCCGCGCGCCGAGGCGGACTTCGCGGCTGGCGGGGTCAATCGTCAGGTCGGCGAGCTGAAGCGGCGCGGGGCCCGCTTTCGCGTTCCGTTCGCCGCGCCGCAAAATCGCCTTGACGCGCGCCACCAGTTCGCGCGGGTTGAAGGGCTTGGTCAGGTAGTCGTCCGCGCCGAGTTCGAGGCCGAGAATCTTGTCCACGTCTTCATCGCGGGCGGTCAGCATCAGAATCGCGGCGGGATCATCCCTCTGACGGAGACGCTTGCAAACTTCGAAGCCGTCCAGTTTGGGGAGCATCACATCGAGGACGATCAACGCGGGACGATGAGTGGACGCGGCTTCGAGCGCGGCCTGCCCGTCCCCCACCGATTTGACGCGAAAGCCCTCGCGCTCAAGGTACATCTGCGCGAGTTGCAGGATGGACGGTTCATCGTCCACGAGGAGGATGAGGTCGGAGGGCATGGCAATTGGTCATTGGTAACTGGTAATTACCAGTTACCAATTACGCTTTATCCTACAAGCGCGATGGCCTCGATCTCCACCAGTCCACCCTTCGGCAGGCCAGCCACGGCAATCGTGCTTCGGGCGGGCGGGTTTTCGGGAAAGAACTCTGCATAGACGGCATTCATGGCCGCAAAGTTCGCCATGTCGGTCAGGAAGACGGTGGTCTTGACGACGCGGTCGAATCCAGAACCTGCGGCTTCGAGCACGTGCTTGAGATTGGTCAGCACCTGACGGGCCTGCGCTTCGACCCCGCCTGCGGCAAGTTCCATCGTGGCTGGGTCGAGTCCCGTCTGACCCGCGCAGAAAACAAAGTCACCCACGCGGATGGCTTGCGAATACGGCCCAATGGCTTTGGGCGCGTCAGGGCTGGAAATGATTTCCTTCTTTAGAGTGGACATGGTTGCCTCGCTTGTTATTGGAATAAGGCGATTATAGTCTGTTAGTCGAATAGTCTCATAGTCAAACGGTCAAACAGCCTGATGGCAAACTTCCCTCATCTCGATAAATGGAGATGAGGGAAGATTTGGGAAATGAAAGCGCTGGCAAGTTATGCGTCGGCGGGCTTGTGGGATTCACGGATGGACTTCATCAGTTCGATGAGCGCCTTGCCTGTGCCGTCCATGGCGGTTTTGATCTCGCCGAACTTCGCGCCCAATTCCTTGATGGTTTCCCTGGCCTGCTCGGCGTCGGTCACCTTGCCGTCGGCGTCGAAGCCCTTGTGCGAGTTGATAATCCCGTTGCAGGATTCGTAGATGGGATGCGCATCCTTGACCGCGTCCTCGAAGGCTGCGAGCGCGGCCTCCAGTTCGGCAGTGGACTCGCCCGCCTCTTTGAGGCGCTCGATCATCTTGTTGGCCTTGTCCACGAGGCCATCGGATTTGTCGAAGAAATTGCCGAGACGCTCGTAGCGGCGGTTCATGCGCGCCCAGATGGTTTCGAGGCGCTCGTTGCTGATCTGTCCCTGTGTGGGCGGGGTGGGATCCGTCTGCCCCGCGGCGGAGACGCCCGTGAGCGGGAGCGCGGCCAGCACGAGGGCGGCGATCAGCGCGGACAAAATGGTTTTTTTGAACAGCATCGTTTTCATGGGTCAACCTCCTTGGTTGTGATGCTGTCAGTATAAGGTGGGGAGATTACAGGCGTGTGGCGGGGATGTAAAAAGGATGTAAATTCCAATGCAGAGATCAGGGGGAGCCCGCCAGTTGCACAATATCTTCCGAAGTGACCACGGTCAAATTCGCCGCGGCAAAGGCAACCAGTTCTTCGTAAGCCTGCCAGATGGCGGCTTTGTCCGAGTCGCTGCGCAGACGGGAGGGATCGGGC
>DYKX01000248.1:1854-1966 GCA_020722375.1 Anaerolinea thermophila | reverse complement strand
GGGGAACAAACCTTTACAAAATCTTTACACTGCGTCCAATATAACTTTGCACGCTTCACTTACCATTCATGTCAATCCTCTAACTGCCAAACAGGAGTCAACTATGAAATTT